>NZ_JBNTKF010000002.1:0-257447 GCF_050408675.1 Microbacterium daqui
TGGAGCACGTCGAGGTCTTTCGGGATGGTGAGCGTGAAGAACTTCCATCCTCCGGGAGACCTCGACCCCTACCCAGCCAGCGACGCGCTCAACCCACTACACCCTCGTTCGTGAAGAGCCGGTTATCCGCCACCTCTCGAACACGCATTGTCTGCCGGCGTGAATCCGGTGACCGTCGGTGGCAATACAACACCGTCTCCGCTCCCGCCATTGTCTGCGGGGCTTGAGGATGGTTCCGGAACCACGGGGTCCGGTGATGAACCCTCGTCGCCGTCAATGACCGCGCCGCCATACTCGCCGCCGTCGTTCTGCACCACGAGGGGACGATTCTCGGCGATGGCCTGAAACAGAATCGCGGCGTCGTCTTCGAGCGGAACGAGTCGGTCTTTGTCCCACGGAGCGTCGGCGACCGGGTACTTCACAAACGTGAACTCCTCCAGCGGCATATCTTTCACGGCGAGGGCAAGCTGCACGATGGTGGCGGGGTTCGCGAGGGCGGTCGTTGGTGTGATGGCGTCGATCGTGGTTTGCGCGAGACGAAGCACCATTGGCAGATCGCTGAGCACCTGCTCGTTCATGATTTTTCGCACCAGCGCCGACAAGTAGACCTGCTGGTTACCGACGCGGGCCACGTCGCTCTCACCCTCCAGGCCGTAGCGCGTTCGCAAGAACTGCAGCGCCTCGAACCCTTCGAACGTGTGGTTTCCGGGCGGAATATCGAGGCCGGTGTGCGGGTCACGAATGCGCTCGGCGACGCACACCTCGACGCCGCCGATCGCGCTGGTGAGTTCGATCACACCCTTCCACGTGATCATCGCGCCAAATTGAATGTCAAGCACGCCGCCGGAGAGGCTCTCAATCGTTTGCGCGACACACGAAATACCGCCGTACTCGTAGAGCGCGTTGATCATGATGCCGTCTTGAGCGGGCAACACATCGCCGCGCGGTGTCTTGCATTCGGGGGAGTTAACAATCAGGTCGCGCGGAAACGTGATCGCGACGGCGCGCCGCGGCTCATCTGAAATGTGCACGACGATGTTCACGTCGTTGAGGGTGGCTTCGTTTTCGGGGTTCTTGCACCGGTCGCCGAAAAGATCTTTGATGTCGTCTTCGCATGCGTCGACGCCCATCAGCAGGATGTTCGCGCCGCCCTGGAGCTCGGCGATGTTTGGCGCTTGTGCGGGCGAGCCGGCGAGTTCGACGGAGCCGGTAACGAGGGTGTTCACCCATGAACTCGCGATCGTCGCGGCCACGCCCCCGGCAGCGACGAGTACGGTTGCCAGTACGACGGCGACGGTGCGAAAGATCTTCGGAACCACGGAGCGGCGAGTGAAGTGGGTGTGCTGTGCCAGCGGGGCACGGGTGCGCCGCCATCGTCCCCGTCGTGCAGCGGGCACGGTGGGGTGCGCCCCCACAACGTCACCCCAGTTCTCGTCCACCGGTGTTAGACCACGCCATCGGCGTTCTCGAGCACGCGATAGCAGCGCTCAATGCGCGCGCGCCACCAGTTCGCGCGGTCCGCGTCGGCGGCGTGTGTCTTCAGCGCCGCGGCGTCGGGTGCGATGCGCTCGGAGGAGATCATGCCGTCGTGTGGGCGAGAATCGCCGACGTCGGCGCGGAACAGCGAGGCGGTGCCCAGCCCGCAATCGTAATCGAGCGTTGGCAGAGCGGCGGCGAGGGCAGCGCCCATGCGCAGGCCAATCGCGGTGTCGAGCGCGGAGGAGACGACGGCGGAAAGCCCCGTCTCGGCAACGATGTCGAGCGCGCGGTGGAGGCCGCCCAGCGGCTGGGCCTTCACCACAATGAGGTCGGCGGCGCCCGCCCGTGCGACGGCGAGGGGGTCGCTTGCTTTTCGTACGCTCTCATCGGCGGCGATGGGAATGCCCGCATACTTCACCCGCCGACGAATATCCTTCAGCTCGTCAACCGTGGCGCACGGCTGTTCAACGTACTCGAGGTCGTATTCGGCCAGCGCGTGAATGGCCCGCTCAGCCTGATCAACGTTCCACCCGGCGTTCGCGTCGACGCGAATGCGCCCGTCCGGCCCCATGATCTCGCGCACCTCGCGCACCCGGGCGACATCGTCGTCGAGGGTTTGGCCCGCCTCAGCCACCTTGACCTTGGCCGTGCGGCACCCGTCGAAGCGGGCGAGTACCGTCGCAACCTGATCTGCCGCAACCGCAGGCACCGTCGCATTCACCGGCACCTGGTTCCGCTGTGCTTGCGGCACCGCGCGCCAACCGTAGTCGATCGCCCCCGCCAGCCACGTGGCCGACTCATCATCGTCGTACTCGATGAACGGGCTGAACTCGGTCCAGCCCTCCGGGCCTTCGAAGAGCGCGGCCTCGCGCACGTCCACGCCGCGAAAGCGCACGGCAAGCGGCAGCGCCACCACATGCAGCGAGCCGAGGATATCGTCGAGCGGGGGCAGAGTCATGGCTCTATTGTGGCCCTCGCGGCCCGGGTTTGGTGGGAGGTGGCCCGGACTAGGCTGGAGGGAGTGTGACGCCCGGGAGGTAGCCATGACTGACACCGTGTCAGACCTGTTCGATGCCAATGAGTGGAACCTCGCCCCCGGCGCGGAAAACTTTACCGACATCACGGCGCACGTTTCGAAAGACGGAACCATCGCGCGCATC
Source organism: Microbacterium daqui (assembly GCF_050408675.1). NCBI lineage: Bacteria > Bacillati > Actinomycetota > Actinomycetes > Micrococcales > Microbacteriaceae > Microbacterium > Microbacterium daqui. The sequence goes on from NZ_JBNTKF010000002.1 coordinate 2,640, forward strand.
GCGTTTGACCGCCCGGAAGTGCGCAACGCGTTTCGTCCGCACACCGTCGACGAGCTGTACCGTGCGCTCGATCGTGCGCGCCAAGACCCGCGTATCGGTGCGGTGTTGCTGACGGGCAATGGCCCGAGCCCGAAGGATGGCGGCTGGGCATTCTGCTCCGGTGGTGACCAGCGCATTCGTGGCCGTGATGGCTACAAGTACTCCGACGACGAGACCACGGTGCACGACTCGGCACGCGCCGGACGCCTGCACATTCTGGAAGTGCAGCGGCTGATTCGCTTCATGCCCAAGGTTGTTATCGCCGTGATTCCGGGGTGGGCGGCCGGCGGCGGACACTCGCTGCACATTGTGTGCGACCTGTCGATTGCCTCGGCCGAGCACGGCAAGTTCAAGCAGACCGACGCCGACGTGGGATCGTTCGACGCCGGCTACGGTTCGGCGTACATGGCCCGCCAGGTGGGCCAGAAGGTTGCCCGCGAAGTGTTCTTCCTGGCCGAGGAGTACTCGGCGCAGCGCGCCTTTGAGATGGGCGCCGTTAATAAGGTGGTGCCGCACGCTGAGCTTGAGGTTGAGGCCATCAAGATGGCGCGCACGATTCTCACGAAGTCGCCGACCGCGATTCGCATGCTGAAGTTTGCGTTTAACGCGGTTGACGATGGCATGGTCGGCCAGCAGGTCTTTGCCGGCGAGGCCACGCGACTCGCATACGGCACAGACGAGGCCGTCGAAGGCCGCGATAGCTTTCTGCAGAAGCGCGATCCCGACTGGTCTGCCTACCCGTACCACTTCTAAGTTCTCAGCCCCTGGTTCCGGAGCCCTGCCATGACGCTTGCGGTGTTTGATGCCGACGCCGATCCCCGCGATGTGTATGCGGCCGTGAAGGCGGCGTTCAACGGTTCGGGCGGACCGGTGTTGCTCGGGGGTTCCGTGGCGCGTGCTGGCGACCTGCCGGCCGGAACCATCGCTGTCGTCACGACATCGGGGTCGACGGGCGTGCCGAAGAGTGTGGTGTTGTCGCGGGCATCGTTGACGGCATCGGCGCTGTCGACGATGAAGCACGTGGGCGAGGGGGCGTGGATGCTCGCGCTGCCGGCAACCTACGTTGCCGGGTTGCAGATGCTGGTGCGCTCGGTGATTGGTGGGCACGAGCCGACGTTCTTGTCTGGGCACTTCACGACCGACGCGTTTATTCGTGCGGCGGCTGAGATGGCCCGCGTCGCTCCCGGGGTGCCGCGGTACACGTCGCTGGTTCCCGCGCAGCTTCAGACGATCGTGGAAGAGGCCGAGGACCCCGCCGTCGTGGGTGCAGCGCGATCGTTCACTGCGATTCTTGTGGGTGGGCAGGCGCTGCCTGCGGCCATGAGCGAGCACGTGGAAGCGCTGGGTATCCGTGTGGTTCGTACCTACGGCTCGTCAGAAACCGCGGGCGGTTGCGTGTACGACCAAGTGCCACTCGAGTTCGTGAGGGCGCGCACGGTCGACGGTGAAATACAGCTCGCGGGCCCGATGCTCGCCGACGGGTACTGGGACGACGCAGCACTGACGGACGCCACATTCGTGCGCGATGGTGACGACGTGCGGTGGTATCGAACGGGCGACGCGGGTTTGGTTGAGGACGGCCTCGTCACGGTCACCGGCCGCATAGACAACGTGCTGATCTCCGGCGGCGTGAACGTGTCGCTCGACCGTGTGGAGCGAGCCGTTCGCAGCGTGCCCGGCGCCGAACGCGGCGTGATCGTTGCCGCCGATGATGACCGCTGGGGCCAGGTTCCGGTGCTCGTTGTCGAGGCCGACCGTGCGGGACTGCTTGACGAGGCGCGCGCCGTGGCCGAAGCCGCAGTCGGCGTGGCCGGACGCCCCGCGCGCGTCGTGGTGATGGTTCCGCTGCCCACGCTCACGTCAGGCAAACCCGACCGCCGCACCATCACCGCCCGCCTCTAACCCACCGCCCCGCGCCCCTCTGAATTCCGCGAAACACGTTCTGGTCGGTTGGGTCGCGCACACGGGGCACGCATTGCCGCGCCGGCCAGGGGGTCGGTCGCGCGAAGCCTCCCCACCACTTGCGCAGGTATACATTGAGTGTATACGCTCGGTGTATGGAGAGTTCGAAGGCCCTGCTGGGGCTCTTGGGGGTGCGGGCGAGCTACGGGTATGACCTGAAGCATGACTACGACCGGCTCTTTGGCGCGCGCAAACCACTCGCGTTCGGGCAGGTGTATGCCACGCTCGCGAGACTGGTGCGCGACGGCAAGATTGAGGCGGTCGGCGACGAAGCGGGCGATGGGCCCGATCGCAAGAAGTATGCCGTGACCGAGGCCGGACAAGCGGCCATCGCGGAGTGGATCACCACGCCCGATGTGCCCAACGAGGCCATGCAGTCGAATCTCTTCGCCAAGACCGTCATCGCGATCGTCAACGGTGGCGATGCGCAGCAGATTCTCGACGCGCAACGGGTCGCGCACATGGCGCGCATGCGGGAACTCACGCGAGACAAGCAGGGCGCCGACATTGGCCCGATGCTGCTCGCCGACTACACGCTCTTTCACATCGAGGCGGATCTCCGCTGGATCGACATCACCATTGCTCGCCTCGGCGAGCTCCGTTCGGAGGTAACGGCATGAACCGCGTTCCGCTTCTCACTGCCCACGGCGTGACAAAATCGTTCGGCCCGCAGCCCGCGCTGCAGGGCGTTGACCTCACCATTCATGCGGGCGAGGCCGTCGCGATCATGGGCCCGAGTGGGTCGGGAAAATCCACCCTGCTGCACGCGCTGGCCGGTGTGGTCGGCATCGACGGCGGTGAAGTGCACTTCCACGGCAACCGCATCGACAACCTTCCCGAGTCAGATCGCGCCAAGCTGCGCCTGGACGCCTTCGGCTTCGTGTTCCAGTTCGGGCAGTTGATTCCCGACGTGACGGCACTCGAAAATGTTGCTCTCCCGCTTCTCTTGCGCGGCGTGAGCCGGGCCGAGGCCACCACGCAAGCCCTGGCCTATCTCGAGATGCTCGACGTCGCCGACAACGGTCACGAGGTTCCGGCGCTGCTCTCCGGCGGTCAGGCGCAACGCGTTGCGATCGCCCGCGCCATGGCCGGATCGCCCGGCGTCATCTTCGCCGATGAGCCAACCGGCGCGCTCGACACCCTGACATCTGAAAAAGTGATGACCGCGCTGATGACGGTCGTGCGAGAAACCGGAACCACGCTGATTATCGTCACGCACGATCCGCGCACGGCGGCATTCGCCGACCGCGAGATTGTCGTTCGCGATGGTCAGGTGGCAAGTGACTCCGGGGGAGTGAGCGAATGACCGTGCGTTCCGCCCTTCGCATTGCGATTGCCCCAGGCCCGGCGGATCGCCGTCGCCTCCTCGGCATGGCCGCGGGAGTCGCCGTCGGCGTCATGCTGGCTGCGCTGTTGTGGGCAGGGTTTACCGGGCTCGGAGACCGTAGCGAACGATCGACATGGGTTTCTCCGCACAGCAACACCGCATGGACGCCCGAGACTCAACTTTCCGCCGACCAAGTTGCCGCGCGTGGTTCCACCGACATGTTTGACGGCCAGGCCATCTCCGTGGTTCATGCTTACGGTGCCGACGACACAACGGTCAGCATTCCTGGCATCCCTGACGGAGTGCCGGCCGGAACCTCGTGGGTATCCCCAGCGCTAGCTGAACTCATCGAGCAGACCCCGAGCGATCAACTTGGTGACCGCTTCGGAACGGTCAAGGGTACGCTCCCCAACAGCGTCCTCGCCGGACCCGACTCACTCGTCGCTGTCGTTGGTGTTGACGATTCCCGGGTCAATGAAGCGTTCTCTGTCCTGTACGAGTTCGAGGGCTTCCGCTACACGTCCGACACCTATGAGGCGATCGCGCTGCTGGGTGCGGTCGCCGTTCTGATCCCCGTGCTGATGTTGCTCGGCGTCGTGACCTCGTTCGGATCCATCGACCGTACCGCCCGCATGCGCGCACTGCACTTGCTCGGCGCGACGGCTGCTGACCGTGCCCGATTCGCGGCGGTAGAGGCGGGGGCTGTTGCCCTGGTCGGAAGCATCGTCGGCGTGCTTCTGGCGTGGCTGGCGGCGATCCCCGCGTCGCTGGTGTCGATCAACGGTTCACGGCTTTTCCCTGACGACCTGCGTCTCGAACCGTGGGAAGGAATCGTTGCTATTGTCGTCGTTCCGCTCGCCTTTGCGGTCGTCGCTGCCGTGCGCGCAGCGCGTGCCGACGCGCAACCGTCTTCGGTACGCGATCGCCCAGAGAAACCGCTGAGTCTCTGGCGCCTCGCGGTGCCGTTCGGCGGGGCGCTTCTGATGTTCGCTGGCCTCTTCGCGACACGCTATGCCGAGTACGTGCTGGTCACCGGGTTCGCCGTCACCGCGATTGGCATTGTGATGGTTGGCCCAATCTTAACCCGCAACATTGCCAGGCTGGCGCACCGACGGGCCCAGTCCGTAGCAGGGCTCATGGCGTACGCGCGCATTCAGCGGCACCCGCGACAGATCTTCCGTGCTGTGAGCGGCGTCGTGATCGCAGTGTTCCTGGTGTCGTTGTTCATGTCGGGCGTGACGTCGGTGCGTGGTGGCGGTCCGGGTGGCGGTGACGGGTACCTCGCGGACGACGTTCTCATCGTGCAACTCGATGATCAGATGGGCTGGGGCGCCCAAGGCGGCGCCAGTGATGCAGAGAACGAAGAAATCGTTGCTGCAATCGAACGGATGGACGGTGTCACGGGTGTCGCCCGCACGTTCATGAACGACCGCGCCGAGACTCTCAGCACCCGTGAGGAGCTCGCGAAGGTGGGCATCGCATCAGATGCCGACGTCTCCATGGTGCAAGCGGCGCCGTTTGATGTGCCGGTTGTCCAAACGAGCGGCGGCGATCTATCAGGGGCGAAACTGTCCACCGTATTCATCGCGACAACCGATGCCAATGTTCGCGAGCGCGTGCGCACGTTCCTGGCCGAGAATTACGATTCATTGTCAATCAGTGCTACTCCCGCGGAGCAGCGAAGCTTCGTCGATTCGTCGGCCGAGGAATATCGCACCCTCGCGATCCTCGGCATCATTGTGGCCGCAGGTGTGTCAGCCGTCGCGCTGGCGGCGGCGACGATCTCCGCGGTGCGCGACCGTCGCCGCACGCTTGGTCTGATGCGGCTGACTGGGATGCCGTTCTCCGCCGTCAAGGGCATCATGCTCCGCGAAGCCGTGGTTCCGCTGGCCGCAGCGGTGGCGTTGGCCGCGCTCACGGGGTATGGCGTCGGTGCGCTCATCGTGACGGGCCTCAGCGCTGGCGGGCGCACGGTGACGGCGCCTCCGCTGGAGTACTACATCGTCATCGCGGCAACCCTGGGGCTGTCACTGTTGGCGGTGCTGGCCGCGTTCCCCGCGGTCCGCCGCGCCACCGGAGGCGAAGCGACGCGGTTCGAGTAGCCCCGTCGGGCGCGGTTTGGCGTAATGGCGGCCGACGGCCGTAGGATCATCGATTGTGAGCAGCCAGAAGAAAACCCGTAAACCGCGCTCCGGAGTTTCCGGCAACCCTGCCAAGCGTGGCATCGTGCGCGCGCATGCGGCTGCCATCGAGGAACGCCGCGCGACGCCGGGCGACTGGATTTCCGGAGCGCGCCTGCGCACCCTGCCACTCAGCATCGCTCCGGTCGTGGCCGGAACGGGTGCGGCCATGCTCGTCAACCGTGAGTTTCACTGGGTTATCGCCCTGGCGTGCCTCGCCGTCGCGGTCTTCTTGCAGATCGGCGTGAACTACGCCAATGACTACAGCGACGGCATTCGCGGCACTGATCAGTTCCGTGTCGGACCGGGGCGCCTGGTCGGCTCGGGCAAGGCAACAGCCAAGAGCGTGCTTACGGTCGCCCTGGTGTTTTTCGCGCTCGCCGCCATCGCTGGCCTCGCCATCACCATTCGCACGCAGCAGTGGTGGTTCCTCGCGATCGGAGCCGTTGCGATCGTCGCCGCGTGGTTCTACACCGGCGGCAAACGTCCCTACGGTTACAACGCGCTCGGCGAGGTTTTCGTCTTCGTGTTCTTCGGCCTGGTCGCAACGCTCGGAACCACGTGGGCGCAGGTGCAGTACCTGCCGCAAGAGGCATGGTTCTCAGCGGTGGCGATCGGCCTGCTGGCGTGCGCCGTGCTGCTGGCCAACAACCTGCGTGACATCGATCAAGACCGCATCGCCGGCAAGCGCACACTCACGGTGCTGATCGGCAAGCTGCCGACGCAGATTCTGTTCTCGCTTTTTCTGATGCTGCCGTTCGGGCTCAGCGTGTGGTTTGCCATGTTCTATTCGATGGCGTGGCTGTCGCTCATGGCACTCTTGGCGGCGCTGCCCGCCCTGCTGATCGTGTGGACGTACCGCACTCCGCGCGAGCTCGTCACGTGCCTCGCGCTGACCTCGTTCACGGCGTTGCTGTGGGCGGTGTTTATCGGCTGGGCATTCTTCGGCGGCCCCGTCACGGTTCTCGGCTAGCGGGCGATCCGCCCAACAAACGCACGATCCGTGCGCGGCCAGCGGGTGGTACCGCTGCGATACCGCCCAGCTCGCGAGTCTTACAGGCGGGGTTGGCCGTCGTCGGCGGGCACATCGCCCGTGGCATCAACAGCGTCGTCTTCGACGTCTTCATCGCGCACGGTCACCGTGTTGCGGCGGGCGGCCATCTGCGAGGTGGCCTCGTTCAGCGGCTTGCGCAAGAAGATGATCGACAGCGCTAGACCGATCAGCGCAGCAAAAATCGCCGCTAACCACGGCAACTCCCGGAACACCGCAAACTGCCACATGATGACGAACGGAACCACAAACGCGGCAAGACGGAGCAGGGAGTAGACGAGCAGCTTCACCGTTTCAGTCTACGGCCGTGGTTCCGCTCCCGCTAAGAAGAGCCGGAGCGACCTTCCAGGCGAAGAGCCTAGGATGAAGTCATGAGGTTTCTCCTGATCGGTATCGTGATTGCGGTCATCTTCTGGGTGGTCAGCATCATTGACTGCGCCGTTCAGCCAGAAAACCGTCACCGTGGCGTCGGGAAGAAGGCGTGGATCGCCATCGTCGTGTTGATTCCGGTGATTGGTGGTGCGCTGTGGTTTGCCGTCGGTCGCACCACAACGAACGCCCGTCGGGCTCCCATCGCACCCGACGACAACCCCGAGTTCTTGTCGTCGATCGGATCGACCTACGACCAGAATGAGCGCATTCGCCGTATCGAAGAAGAGCTCGCTCGTCTCGACGCAGAAGAGACGGCAGCCGACACGCATCGGCCCGACCCTGCGCCCACCGACGAATCTGACCGCCCTGCGGATGGCGACGACTCCGCACCGCGCGGCGGCTCCACCGGCGCGACCAACTAAGGTGACCGACACCCGTCACCTGGCATCGCCTGCAACCGATGCCGCGTACGCCCTCCTTGACGAACTCGTTCGCCTCGGAATGCGCGACGTGGTTGTCTGCCCCGGGTCTCGCTCGCAGGCGCTCGCGCTCGCGGCCGCCGCCGAAGCCCGAACCGGTCGACTGCGCGTGCACGTGCGCATCGACGAGCGTGTCGCCGGCTTCACCGCTCTCGGTCTGGCTCGGGAAACAGGTGTGCCGACCGCGGTGGTCGTGACCAGCGGTACCGGCGTTGCTAACCTCGCCCCCGCCGTATGGGAGGCGCATCACAGCGCGGTTCCGCTGCTCCTGCTGACGGCCGACCGCCCCGATGAACTCCGTGGCATCGGAGCCAACCAGGCCACCGTACAGCCCGGCGCATTCGCGGGCTTCGTGCGCGCGGAGTGGGATGCTCCCACCCCCACGAGCCTCGACAACGATGGCACCGGTTCCGCGACCATCCGGGGCCTCGCCGGCGCGGCATTCGCGGCGGCGAGCGGAACCGGCAGTGACGATGGCGACGCAACCATGGGTTCCGCTGCCACCAGCTCGGCGAGCGATTCCCCTGTTGCGGCGCTCCGGCCGACGCCCGGACCGGTGCACCTCAATGTGCCGTTCCGTGACCCGCTGTCGGGGGAAGCTCCCGCGTGGGCACTCGCAGCGGAGTCTGTCGAGGTGCCGGCGGCGCCCTCCCGCACGCCGCGCCGCGTGATCGAACTGGAGCGTGGTCCTCGCACCGTCGTGATCGCCGGCGCCGACGCGGGGGCCGACGCGGAGGAGATTTCCCACGCCGGATCATGGCCGCTCATCGCCGAGATTGTGAGCGGTGCGCGGTTTGGGCGCCTGGTTGTCCACGGCTACCGCGCGCTGCTGCGTCACCCCGAACTCGGTGGACGCATCGAGCGGGCCATCGTCATCGGACACCCCACACTCTCGCGCGAGGTGAGCCGCCTGCTGAGCGATCCCACCGTTGATGTGATTGCCGTGCGCACCGGGGGCGTGCCCCTGAATCTCAACGGGCAGACGACCCATGCCGATGCCGTGACGGTTGCTCCCGGTTCCGCTGACCGCGAGTGGCTCGGGGCATTTCTGACTGCCTCGCGCGACCAGATGATCGACCTCTCGACGCCCGCGCCCGATCTCGACGGCCTCGCCTCGCTCAGTGGCAAGGAACGTCGGGCGGCGCTCGACGCCGAACTCGCCGCCGTGCGCGAACCGCTGACGCGCGAGCTTGTCGCCGACGCGGTCTGGCGCGCGACCTGGCCGCACGACCGCCTGGTGTTCGGATCGTCGCGTCTCGTGCGCGTGGCCGATGCCGTGCTCGGCGGCAAGAAGGTTCCGGTGCATGCCAACCGCGGCCTCGCCGGCATCGACGGAACCATCGCGACCGCCCTGGGAATCGCCATCGCGAGCCAGGGTGACGGGGCGCATGGCATCACCCGCGTCCTGCTCGGCGACCTCACTTTCTTGCACGACGTCGGCGCGCTGCTGCTGCCTGCCGATGAGGCGGAGCCGCGCATCCAGCTGGTCGTGGGCAACGACGGCGGCGGAACCATTTTCGACGGACTCGAGGTCGCTGCGGTGGCGAGCGCGGAAGACATGACGCGCGTGCAGTACACGCCGCAGACCGTCAGCCTCGAACACCTCGCCGCCGCCTACGGTTGGGGGTACCAGCGCGTCGCGACCCGGTCAGAGATCGACCAGGCCCTCACCACGAGCGCCGTGGGTCGCCAGATCATCGAAGTCACCCTCCCGCGCGCCTAGCCCGGCGTCCCCACGCCCGTGGTTCCGGTGTCCCCACGCCCGTGGTTCCGGTGTCCAGCGCCCGGCCCGGCCTGCCCCGTGGTTCCGACCGCCCGGCCCCGCCCCCGGCTCTGCCCCGTGGTTCCGGCCGCCCGCGCCCGGCCCCCGCGCCTCCGCTGGCCGCGGCATTATGTCGCGGGAGAAGCGTTATGTCACCCGATTTCGGGGTGTGCGTGCGGTTTTCGGCCCATCGATGTTGCATAACGTCGGGGCGGGGGCCTCGTCGGCCCCTAGCCCAAGCACGCGGCGCGGTGTCAGAATGGGTGCCATGACGAGAGCGCCGCAAGCAGCCTGGGCCAGCAATCCGATCAGCACCCTGCGGGTATCGGAGGGGTTTCGACTCGCCGATGTCGACCCGCGATCCACACCCGGTTTCGGGGGCGACAAGGAGATGGGGGAGGTTGCTCTGCAGTCGGGTCTCGCCGAACTCAGCGAGCTGCAGGAACGCCTGTTCGCCGCAAGTCGCGGTGGCGATGCGCGGGATTCAGTTTTGTTGGTGTTGCAGGCGATGGATTCGGCGGGCAAAGGCGGCATCGTGCGTCACGTCGTCGGCGGGGTCGACCCCCAGGGCGTTCTGATCACCTCATTCAAGAAACCCACACCTCTCGAGCTCGAACACGACTTTCTCTGGCGCATCGAACGGCGATTGCCGGGCGCCGGAATGATCGGCGTTTTTGACCGGTCGCACTACGAAGACGTTCTGGTTGGCCGCGTGCGTGAACTCGCAAGCCCGGAGGAGATCGAGCGCCGGTACACCGCCATCAACGATTTCGAGAAGCGCGTCGCCGACACCGGAACCCGCATTCTCAAGGTGATGCTGCACATCTCTTACGAGGAGCAACGTGAACGTTTGATGGAACGTCTGGATCGTCCGGACAAACACTGGAAGTACAACCCGGGCGACGTCGATGAACGGCAGCTGTGGCCCGCGTATCAGGAGGCTTACCAAACCGTCTTTGAACGCACCGCTACCGATGTCGCCCCCTGGTACGTGGTTCCGGCCGATCGCAAGTGGTTTGCACGATTGGCTGTTCAAGAGCTGCTTTTGCAGGTCTTGGCGGGCATCGACCCACAGTGGCCGGTTGCACAATTTGATGTTGCTGAAGAAAAGCAGCGACTCGCGGCCACCTAATCCGTCGCCCCGTAGGATAAAGGCATGGCCACCACTTCACGCGCGAGCGTCGAGGCGCTGCGTACTCGACCGACGGCAGATTTTCTCGTGATCGGCGGAGGTGTCAACGGTGTCGGCATCTTCCGTGATTTGGCGTTGCAAGGCGCCGATGTGGTGCTCGTCGAACGCGCCGACTATGCGTCGGGAGCATCGAGCGCCTCGAGTCACATGATCCATGGTGGCGTGCGATACCTCGAAAACGGCGAACTGCGTCTCGTCAAAGAATCGGTGGTGGAGCGCAACGGCCTGTTGAAGATCGCGTCGCACGTGGTTAAGCCTTTGCCCACGGTGATTCCGATCTTCTCGACCTTCTCTGGCCTCCTGTCGGCGCCGCTGCGTCTGCTGACGCACAAAGCCGGCAAACCGAAAGAGCGCGGCGCGTTTCTGATCAAGGTCGGCCTCATAATCTACGACTTCTTCTCTCGCGACGGTGGCTCTGTTCCGCGCCATGTGTTCCATGGGCGAAAGAAGTCGCTGGCAGCGCGCCCTGATTTTCCCTCGAGCATCAAGTACACCGCGACCTACTACGACGCGTCCGTTCACGACCCGGAACGGCTCGTGCTCGACATTCTGTGGGACGGCATCGATAACGGCGGTCGCGCCAGCAACTATGTTTCGGCGGTCGGGTTTACCGGCAATGCCGTGACGGTGCGAGACGAGATCACCGGCGACGAGTTCGACATCACGGCCAAGACCATCATCAATGTGTCGGGATCGTGGACCGACCTCACCAATGAGGCACTCGGGGCCGCGACCACGTACATGGGCGGAACCAAGGGTTCGCACATCATTCTCGACAACCCGGAGCTGCTCCAAGCCACCGGCAAGAGCGAGATCTTCTTCGAAAACAGCGACGGCCGCATCGTGCTGATCTACCCGTTCCGTGATCGGGTGATGGTTGGAACCACGGATCTGGACGCTGATCCACGCGAGATCACGCGTTGTACGGAAGCCGAAGTTGACTACTTCTTCGGGCTGGTCAGCAAGGTGTTTCCGACCATCACCGTCGATCGGTCGCAGATCGTGTACCGCTTCAGTGGCATTCGCCCGTTGCCCCGGCACGGAGATCTCGAGCCGGGATTCGTCTCACGCGACTATCGCGTCGTTGAATCAGCCCTCGGTTCCGTTCCGCTGTTGAGTGTTGTCGGTGGCAAACTCACCACCTTCCGTGCCCTTGCCGAGCATGTGTCGCGCGACGCGCTGGCCCTGCATGGCGAAGAGCGCATGGTGACAACGGCGCGGATGCCCATCGGTGGTGCCCGCGACTTTCCGCGGGATGACGCGGGTAAAAAGGCGTGGGCCGTGCGGCATGGCGCCGTGGTTGGGGAGGTGCGCGCGGATCGGTTGTTGCGCCGATACGGAACCACGGCGGCTGCGTTCATCGCGACGGTGACGCAACCCGAGGCGATGCTGACGTCGACGGACAAATACTCGCGCGAAGAGATCACGTGGCTGGCACGTACCTACCAGGTCGTGCGGCTCGTTGACGTGATTCAGCGTCGAACGTCGATTGCGATGGCTGGTCGCGCCACCGATGAGGTGATCGACGAGGTGGCCGACGTCGTCGCCGAGGCGCTCGGCTGGAGCGACGACGAACGTGACGAACAGCGCGCGCACGCCCGCGAATACCTCGCCGATGTGCACGGGCTGACGAACCTCGTTTCGGTGCCGTAACCGCGCTCATTGCACAGGCATTTCTCACCCGTATCGGGCAGGGTGCAGGTATGCGCGATGTTGCCTGGGATACCTATCCGAATGCCCGCGATTTGGGTGGTCTTCCGACGCTTCATTCGCCCACGGGGCTGACCCAATTTGGGCGCGTGGTGCGGGGTCCGCGTCGCGAGCTACTGACAACCGACGGCTGGACGAAAGCCCGCGCGTGGGGTCTGTCGAGCGTCGTCGATATTCGCAACGCCGTCGAGGTGGGGCGCCGCGCCACTGACCCCGCGGTTGATGAAGCGGTGTGGGAGGGCGTGCGGGTGAGTAACCACCCCACCGAGGATCAGGACAATCCCGACTTCATCACCTTTTGCATGCCCGTGCTCGATTCGCCCGCATACTGGGAGCACAACATTCGCATCCTTCCCGGCCTCATCGCCGCGGCGCTGCGCGCCGTGCTCGACGCGGGTCCCGGCGTGCTCGTGCATTGCGCCGCCGGGCGCGATCGAACCGGACTGATCACGATGCTGTTGCTGGCCAACGCCGGTGTACCGCCCGAGGCCGTGGCTGCTGACTACGCGATGAGCGTGCGCGCCATGGCAGGCGCCTCACATCACGGCGGCGCAGGCGACGACCGCCAGGCCACCTGGACCACGGAGCAGACCGACGCGTTCCTGAACGAAGCCATGCCGATCGTGGAGCGCAACGTGCGGGCCATCACAAAGACGATGGCTGATCTGGGAATTACGCCCGACGAACGCCAAGCGCTCCGCGCTCTCCTCGTCGCGCCGTAGTCGCGCGTACCTGCGTGTGGCCCCGGGAGGTTCCGCAGGTGCTTGGCACCGCCGTTCTGCACGCGGCGCCTGCGGAGGTTCTGCAGGCGCTTAGCCCCGGCCGTTCCGCCGCGTGTAGCCCCGGCCGTTCCGTTCGTTTGCTCACGCTTATCGGGCGCGAAACACATTCTGGTCGGCGATAAACATGCGGCCCGGTGGGGTTTCGCCGACCAAAATGTGTCTCGTAGATGGCGGGGCGGAACCGCAGCGCGGGGCGGAACCGCGGCGCGGGCGGGCGGAACCGCGGGGCCGCGGGGTTCCGGAACGCGGACGTAGCAGCGGGCGCTAGCTGATGGCCTTCTTGACGAGCGCGATGATCTGCTTCTCGACGGCGGGGGTGATCTCGGTCACGGCGTAGCTGGTTGCCCAAAAAGTGCCGTCGTCGAGGTTGGTGTTGTCTTGAAAACCCAGCGTGGCGTAGCGGGCCTCAAATTTGGCCGCGGGTTGGAAGAAGATCATGACCTTGCCGTCGCGTGCGTAGGCGGGGAAGGAGTACCAGGTCTTTGGGTCGAGCTCGGGAGCGTGTTTCGAGACAATCGCGTGGATCTGCTCGGCCAGACCACGGTCCGGCTGGGGCATCTCCGCGACCTTCTCGAGGAGGTCTTTCAGGCCCGCTTCGCGCTTGCCCGCGTTGCGCGCCTGACGCTTGAGTTCGGCAGCACGCTCCTTGAGAGCCTGCTTCTCGAAATCGCTCAGCACATCACTCGATTTTTCAGCCATGATCAGCCTTTCTGCTGCATGCGGATGAGGTTACCTGCCGGGTCGCGAAATGCGGCATCACGAACACCGTAATCCTGGTTGATGGGTTCTTGCACGACCTCGGCGCCCAGACCAGCAATCCGCTCGAAATCAGCGTCGAGGTCGTCACTGGCGAGGTTGATCGAGAAGTAGCTCCCCTTCGCGATGAGCTGCTCGATGACGGTGGCTTCCTCGTCGGTCAGGCCGGTGCCTGACACGGTGGCGGGGTGCAACACGTTAAGACGGTCGCTGCGCCGGCGCTTCTTGATTTCTGATCGGTCTACTCACGTGCTTCGCGATGCACGGAAGCATGCCCGGAATCACACTCGCCCCGCGCTCGCGGTAGGCGCTGGGTGAACTGCCTGCTGAAATGCCCCGCTGACATGAGAGCCCCGCGCGCGAGCTGATCCACATCGGCAGTCACGTTGGGTATCGTCGCGCGATTGCCCCGCCGTCACCAGCGTGCTCCCACACGGCGTGTCGCGAGAACTCTTCCGACACTCGGTAACGCACCGAAACATCGCGCCGAAACCACGCACCGGAACCACGCGCCGGAACAGCGCGCCGGAACAACGGGGGCTAAGCGATGGCGTCGATGATGGGGCGGAACTTGACCCGGGTCTCGAGCATTTCTTTTTCGGGGTCGCTGCCGGCGACGATGCCCGCACCCGCGTGGGCGGTGACACGGATGTGATCGTCGACAGGCTCAAACTGGGCACAGCGCAGGGCGATCGCCCACTCGCCGTCGCCCGCGGCATCGATCCAACCCACGGGACCGGCATAGCGGTGTCGATCGAAGGGTTCGATCCGGCGGATCACGTCGAGCGCGACCGCGGTCGGTGTGCCGGCAACGGCAGCGGTCGGGTGCAACGCGGCGACGAGGTCAAGGCTGGACTCACGCTCGCCGAGCGTGGCTTCAATGTCGGTCGCGAGGTGCCACACGTTGGGCAGCTTCAGCATGAAGGGTTGTTCGCTCGCGGCCAGCGCGGTCGTGTGGGTGGCCAGTGCCGCAGTCACGCTGGCGACGGCATAGCGGTGTTCGTCTTGATCCTTTTGCGAGGTTACAAGAGCCGTCGCGGCCGCCGTGTCGGCGTCGGCATCGGCTCCGCGCGAGGCGGTGCCGGCCAGCACGCGTGCGGTCAGGGTGCCGTTTGACACGGTCACAAGGGTCTCGGGCGAAGCGCCGATCAGCCCGTCAACCGCGAAGTTCCAGCAGTCGGGGTATCCGGCCTGCAGTGCCCGCGACAGGCGGCGCAGGTCCGCGTCGGCGGGGATGGTTCCGACGATGTCGCGGGCCAAGACGACCTTGCCGACGGTGCCATCGGCGATCGCCGCCAAGCCGTCGCGCACGGCCTGTTGATAGCCCTCAGGAGTCAGAAGCCCGGGGCCAAGGGTTGCCGGCCAATAGTCACCGAACCCGGTTTCGACCGGGTCGATCGGTGCGGCGCCCGCCGGTGTGATCGTGGTGACCCACGCCGCGTCGTGGCGCTGGCCGACAATCACACGCGGAACGATCAGGGTGCTGGTTGCGGCTGATTCGGCGTCGAACGCAATCGCACCGAAGGCCACCAGACCGGAGCCCATGACCCCCACCGTGTCGTCGATCGACGCAGAAGCAACAAAGTCACGCCATTGCGCGGCGAGCTCTGCCGTGCGGTTCGCTCCCGACGCCGTGAGCGTGGCGGCGACCCCAAATCCGACAAAGCCATCGCCTCGCCGCCACCATGCGAGAGGGGTGTCGGGGGAGGTGAAGGTGAGAAGCTCGTCGACGCGGTCAGTCGGCCGCGAGACGACGCTCACCAGAGCAGGCGAATCCGCAGAAGTCACCGCTCTAGCCTACCGTTCGGCGCTCGGCGGGCAGCTTCCGGCCGCCGCGCCCCGCGATGGCTCTAGCGCCACGAGGTGATGAGCTCGGTGAGCTTAACCACAAACGCGGGGTTGTCTCCGCCGCAACGATACGTGCCCCACTCATCCGTGGTTCCGTCTGACCAGGTGAGCTTCAGGTCGGTGCTGGTTGCGCCGGTGCATCCGTCGCGGTCGGTGTGGGGGCAGCGGGGGAGCACCCACTCAGAACGAGTGCGAAACCCACGACGATGGCCGCGATCGCTGTGCGCATGATGTCCCCTTACGTCTGCGTGAGGACAGCGTACGCCGACCCCGCGTGAAACCACCGACATTCAGCCGCACAACAGACGCACCCCATAGACTCGACGGGTGACTCCAGAGCCCAATCGCGCCGACCTCGGCAAAGATCCTGCCCGCGTGAGCGGGATGTTCGACCAGGTTGCTGCCAACTACGACCGCACCAATTCGGTGCTGAGCCTCGGGCAAGACAAGCTGTGGCGCATCGCGACGGTCAAAGCTATTGACCCCCGCCCCGGCCAGAAGATTCTTGACCTGGCCGCCGGCACGGGTGCCTCCTCCGTTGTTCTGGCGAAGAGCGGCGCACAGGTTGTTGCGGGCGATTTCTCGCGCGGCATGATCGCCGAGGGTGAGCGCCGTCACGGCCACATCGACAACCTCACCTTCGTTGAGGCCGACGCGATGAACCTCCCGTTCGGCGACGACGAGTTCGATACGGTCACCATTTCTTATGGACTGCGCAACGTCGCGGAACCACGCATTGCGTTGCAAGAGATGCTGCGGGTCACCAAGCCCGGTGGCATGCTCGTGATGAGCGAGTTCTCCACTCCCCGCAACGCGGTCTTTCGTGCGCTGTATCGCTTCTACAACGACATGATTCTGCCGACGATCGCGCGCTTCGTTTCGTCGAACGCGGAGGCATACGACTACCTCAACGAGTCGATTGCGACGTGGCCTGACCAAAAGAAGTTGTCGGCGTGGATTCGTAACGCCGGTTGGGTGAACGTCGCTCACCGCGACCTCACCTTCGGGATTGTTGCCCTGCATCGAGCAACCAAACCGTTCGCCGAGCACAGCGCGAACGATCCCTCCCGCAACGGGTAGTCTGGACTCGTGACTCCGAGCCCCTCCGCGCCCGGTTCCCGTGTAGCGAACCGCCTTGGACTGAGCGACCGCATTTTCGTTGGACCGCGCTTGCGCAAGTTGCTGACGGCAATCGAAGACGGACTCGATCGCGTCGAGACCGAGCTCTCGCAAGACCTGCGGATGACAGACCGCCTTGCCGACGCTGCCAGCCGGTACCTGCTGGAGGCGGGCGGCAAACGGTTGCGTCCGATGCTGGTGTTGCTGACCGCGCAATTGGGTGACGGAACGACCGATGGTGTCATCGACGCAGCAAAAGCCCTCGAGATGACGCACCTGGGTTCGCTGTACCACGACGATGTCATGGACTCGTCAGACAAGCGCCGCGGTGTGCCCAGCGCCCACCAGGTATGGGGCAACAACATTGCGATTTTGACGGGAGATTTGCTCTTCTCCCGGGCTAGCCAGCTCATGTCCAAGCGAGGAGAGCGCGCCATGCAGCTGCAGGCCGACACGTTTGAGCGCCTCGTGATCGGTCAAATGCACGAAACCGTCGGCCCCGAAGAGGGCGACGACGAGATCGAGTTCTACCTGCGCGTCCTGGCTGACAAGACCGGTTCGCTGATCGCGGCGGCCGCGCAGTGCGGAATCATCTTCTCGAACGCGCCCGAAGAGTTTGAAGCAGCGGTCGTCGAATTCGGCGAAAAGGTGGGCGTTGCCTTCCAGCTCCAAGACGACGTGATTGACCTCTCGGCCGATCCCGAGCAGACCGGCAAGGTTCCGGGCACGGATCTTCGCGCTGGCGTCATGACCATGCCCTACCTCTTGTTGGCGGCCGCTCCCGATGAGGCATCCCGTGCGCTCAAGTCGCGCATCGACGCTGGTGTCGCCGAGATCGCGGCCGGGGCAGACCCAGCAATTCTTGATGCAGCTCTGGAAGAATTGCGCCTGCACGACGTCACGACGCAGACCACGGCGCTCGCTCGCCGGTGGTCGGATGAAGCCGTTGCGGCGCTGAGTGTGTTGCCCTCGGGGCAGGTACGCGAAGCACTAACTCGTTTTGCTGACGCGGTCGTAGATCGCTCGGCCTAAGTACTCCACGCCGGGATGCGCTCCCGCGTTCAGAACTCGTGAGCATCGCTCACCGCAGGAAGGAACCGAATGACCAAGCTGAGGCTTGCGATCGTGGGCGCTGGCCCCGCTGGCATCTACGCCGCCGACATTCTTCTGAAGGCCGAGCGTAAGTTCGATGTCTCGATCGACCTTTTCGAGGGTCTTCCTGCACCGTATGGCCTGGTTCGCTACGGTGTCGCGCCTGACCACCCGCGCATCAAGGGCATCATCAACGCGCTGCGTGATGTGCTTGATCGCGGTGACATTCGTCTGTTCGGCAACGTGCACTTCGGAACCGACATCACGCTGGATGACCTGAAGAAGCACTACAACGCGGTCATCTTCGCAACCGGCGCCGTGCGTGACACGTCCCTCGACATCCCCGGCATCAACGCGGAGGGCTCCTACGGGGCCGCCGACTTCGTGAGCTGGTTTGACGGCCACCCAGATGTGCCCCGCGACTGGACGCTGGACGGTGAATCGGTTGCCGTCATCGGAAACGGAAACGTTGCGCTGGATGTGGCTCGCATGCTCGCAAAGCATGCCGAAGATTTGCTGGTCACCGAGGTTCCGGACAACGTCTTCCAGGGGTTGAAGAAGAGCCCCGTGACCGATGTGCACGTGTTCGGGCGCCGTGGCCCCACCTCGGTGAAGTTCACGCCGCTCGAGCTACGCGAACTGGGCGAGTTGCGCGACGTTGACATGGTCGTTTACGACGAAGATTTCGACTATGACGAGGCAGCCCAGACCGCTGTTGCCAGCAACAAGCAGGTCATGGTGATTGACCGTGTGCTGCAGTCGTGGCGCAAGCGCCCGGGCGTCAATAACGCCGGCGGCGAGGCCTCACGCCGCCTGCACCTGCACTTCTATGCGAAGCCCGTCGAAGTCAAGACCGACGACGAGGGTCGCGTTGCCGGGTTCGTCTACGAGCGCACCCGCCCGGACGGACAGGGCGGCGTTGTCGGCACGGGCGAGCTTCGTGAAGTGCCGATTCAGCAGCTGTACCGTGCGATCGGCTACTTTGGTTCCCCGTTGGATGGCGTTCCCTTCGACAAGAAGCACGGTGTCATTCCGAACCACGAGGGCCAGGTGCTGCGCAAAGACTCCAACGAGCGCGTTCCCGGGCTCTACGCAACCGGATGGATTAAGCGCGGCCCGGTGGGTCTCATCGGTCACACGAAGTCTGATGCCATGGAAACGGTGCGGCACCTGATCAACGATCAGGGCTCGTGGTGGCACCCCGAGAACCCGGCCGAAGAAGCGATCATCGAACTGCTTGAGAGCCGTGGCGTTCAGTGGACCGACCTCGATGGCTGGCACCGCCTCGACGCGCACGAAGTGAGCCTCGGCGAACCGCACGAGCGCGCACGCGTCAAGCTGGTTCCGCGCGATGAGATGGTCACCGTGTCACGCGACGTGACCCGCCCGACGAAGTCATAAGCCCATCCCAGGCCCCTGAGGCCTGGGAAACGAGTGTCGCCCCGAGCATGCTCCGGGCGTTTCTCGTATGGTCGAAGACATGTGGGACTGGAAGCCGGATATTCTGGGTGCGCCGTTTGAGCAGACGACGCTGACGCTCGGCGAAGACAGCGAGGGTGACGTGGTTGCCACGGTGGTGCGATCGCTCGCCGCACCGGCGACGTGGTGGCGCACGCTGTCGGGCGATCAGCGCCGACTGACCGACGTCGACGTGCTCTACGTGCACGGGTGGAGTGATTACTTCTTTCAACGCCGCTTGGCGAAGTTCTGGAACGATCGCGGCGCGAACTTTTACGCGCTCGACCTGCGCAAGTACGGTCGCTCCCTACGGCCGGGGCAGACGCCGGGGTACGTTGCCGACCTCGCAACCTACGACGAAGACATCGCGGCAGCGCTCGCGGCGATGGGGTGGAAAACCGATCGCGCCCGTTCCGATCGACGCCTCGTGCTGATGGGCCACTCAACGGGCGGCCTCACGCTGTCGTTGTGGGCGGCTCGACACGCCGGCTTGGCCAGTGCGATTGTCTTGAACAGCCCCTGGCTTGAACTACAGATCACCGGTATCACCCGCCAGGCGATTGCCGCTTTTGTGCAGTTGACCGCACGGGTGCGCCCGATGGAGGTCGGCCCGCAACTTGATCTCGGGTTCTACTCCCGAGCGCAACAAGAAGTGGCTTACGCCGAAGATCCGTATGAGGTCAATCCGCAGTGGCGCCCCGAGCGCACGATGCCGGTGCACGCCGGATGGATGAACGCCATCGTGAACGGTCAGCACACCGTTGAAGCGGGCCTCGGCATTGCCGTGCCCGTGTGTGTCTTACTGTCGCAGCGCACCTGGATTGGCGTTCGGTGGTCCGATGAGGCGAAGGCCGCTGACACCGTCTTGGTCGTTGACGATATTGCCAAAGCGTCGCTGAAGCTCGGTCGATCGGTCACCGTGGAGCGCATTGACGGCGCACTCCACGACATCTTCTTGTCGGCAAAGCCCGCCCGCGACGACGCCTACGCGACGCTCGGGCGCTGGGTCGATCACATGCTCGTGAACTGAGCTCCGCTCGACCCAGCGCCGCGCGTTAGGCAGGTTCCGCTTGGGCTGTGGCTCGGGCAGCGGCCGGAAGAGCCGTGACGATGCGCTCGATGGCGTCATCGTCGTGAGCCGCGGTCAAGAACCACGCTTCAAAAACGCTTGGCGGAAGCGAGATGCCCTGCTCGCGCATGGCATGGAAGAACGCCGGGTATCGCCACGACTCTTGGTCTCGTGCATCGTCGTATGTCGCGATGGAACCGCTCCGGAAGGCGAGCGAAAACAGGCTGCCTGCGTGGGAGATGACGTGCTCAACGCCCTCATCTTCCAGTGCTTCGCTCAGCGACGACGCGACCACCGCGGCCGCGTGATTGACGTGCTCGTAGACGGCGTCGTCAGCCAATCGCAGCGTGGCGATCCCGGCGGCGACCGCAAGCGGGTTTCCGCTCAGGGTGCCTGCTTGATACACCGGGCCGAGCGGCGCGAGTTGATCCATAATCTCGGCGCGGCCACCGAGGCCAGCCAGGGGCATGCCGCCGCCAATGACCTTGCCAAACGTCACAATGTCGGGTCGCCAGCTTGCGCCTTCCGCACGCTCCAAGCCCCACCAACCGGCAGCGCTGACGCGGAACCCGGTCAGCACCTCATCGAGAATGAGCAGGGCTCCGTTCGCGCGCGCGGTCGCGACCAAGAACTCATTGAAGCCGGCCTCGGGAGCGAGGATTCCCGCATTAGCGCCCGCCGCTTCTGTGATGATCGCCGCGATCTTGCCCGGGTGCGCTGCGAAGGCCGCCGCAACGGCGTCGCGGTCGTTGTAGGGCAAGACCAGTGTTTGCGCAGCGATCGGGGCCGGAACGCCCGCGGAGCCGGGAATCGCGAGGGTGGCAAGACCAGAGCCGGCATCGGCCAGCAGCCCGTCGGAGTGGCCGTGGTAGTGGCCGGCAAACTTGATGATCACGTCACGACCGGTGACGCCGCGTGCGAGGCGAACCGCGGTCATCGTCGCTTCCGTGCCCGTTGACACCAGGCGGAGTTTATCGATGCCACGAACGCCGTCGATGGTGAGTCGGTCGATGACGAGTTCGGCCAGCTCGGCTTCGGCTGGCGTCGATGCGCCGAACGACAGTCCGTTGGCGGCAGCACGTTGCACGGCAGCAACAACCTCGGGGTGTGCGTGCCCGATCAGCGCCGGGCCCCACGATGCGACCAGGTCAACATATTCGTTGCCCTCGACATCCCACACGTGTGCACCCTCGGCTCGCGTGATCGCGAGCGGCGTGCCGCCCACCGAGGCAAAAGCGCGAACGGGTGAGTTCACACCGCCGGGAATGACGGCGCGCGCCCGTTCCGCAGCGGCGGCGTTGGTCAGCGTGGTCATCGTGCCCACCTTTCTGCGACCTCGGCCGCCCAGTACGTCAAGATCGCGTCGGCTCCGGCGCGACGGATAGAGATGAGAGATTCGTCGATGGCGCGCTCGCGGTCGATCCAACCGTTGGCGGCTGCCGCCTCGATCATCGCGTACTCGCCAGACACCTGATATGCCCACACCGGAACGGGGCTGGTAGCCGCGGCATCGGCGAGAACGTCGAGGTAGGGCAGCGCGGGCTTCACCATCACGATGTCAGCACCCTCGGCCACGTCGAGTGCGACCTCGCGCGCACCCTCGCGACGATTCGCCGGGTCCATCTGATAGGTCTTGCGATCGCCCACCAGGCTGGAGTCGACAGCCTCGCGGAACGGCCCGTAGAACGCTGAGGCGTACTTGGCCGCATAGGCGAGAAGAGCGACGTCGGTGTGTCCGGCGTTGTCGAGGGCCGCGCGGATCGCGGCCGTTTGGCCGTCCATCATGCCGGAGAGCCCGAGCAAGGCCGACCCGGCTTCGGCCTGCGCGAGTGCCATCGCCACATAGCGTGCCAGCGTCGCGTCGTTGTCGACGCCGCCGCGTTCGTCGAGCACGCCGCAGTGGCCGTGGTCGGTGAATTCGTCAAGGCACAGGTCGGTTTGCACGACAAGGGCGTCGCCGACTTCGCTCGCCGCGATTCGCGTCGCCTCCTGCAGGATGCCGTCGGGGGCGCTCGCCCCGGTTCCGGTTGCGTCCTTGTGGAGGGGAACGCCGAAGAGCATGACACCGCCCACACCGACGCGGGCAGCGTGGTTCAGCGCATCGCGGAACGAGTCCAGGCTGTGCTGCACGACGCCGGGCATCGATGACACCGGCGTCGGCGTGGTGGCGCCATCGCGAATGAACATCGGCAGGATGAGCTGCTCGGGGGCGATGTGCGTCTCGCTCACGAGGCGACGCCAGGCCGGCGTTGCCCGCAGGCGGCGCGGACGAATCGGGAGGGTCATGACAAATCTCCTGCTCTCAGTCGTTCAAGCGGCGTTGCATGGGCGCAAGATCGGCGGCGCCCTGGTGTAACAGGCTGGCAGCGACGGCGTCAGCCACGATGTCAGCTGCATCCGGCTCGTCGGCTGCGGCCGCGTGCGAGGCCGAGACGGATTGCGTGCCATCGAGGCTGTACACGGTGGCGTCGAGGAACAACAGCCCGTCTTCGACGAAGGCGTGCGCGCCGAGGGGAGCAGCGCAGCCGGCATCCAGGCGGGCGAGCAGTCCGCGTTCGGCATCGGCCGTGATCCGTGTCTCGCGGTGATCGAGATGCGCGGCGATGCTCTCGTTACCCGTGGGAACCTCAACAGCGAGAGCGCCCTGGCCGGGTGCCGTTGGCCAGGCGTCGAGGGCAAAGTACTGCGTAATACGGTCGGCGTACCCGACGCGCTGCAGGCCGGCCGCGGCGAGCACGATGGCGTCGAGGCGTCGCGCGGGGTCGTCCGTCGTGAGGCGCTCAAGGCGCGTGTCGACGTTGCCGCGAATATCAACCAGCTCGATGTCGGGGCGCGCGGCCAAAAGCTGAGCGCGTCGGCGCGGGGAACCTGTTCCGATTTTCGCGCCGGCGGGCAGTTCATCGAGGCGCAGGCCATCGCGCGAGCACAGCACGTCGCGAGCGTCGGCACGCGGCGGAACCGCGGCGATCGACAGTTCGGCGATCGTCACGGTGGGCAGATCCTTGTACGAGTGCACCAGCAGATCGACCTCGCCGCGCAGCATCGCATCACGCAGGGCGTTGGCAAAGATGCCCTGCCCACCGATTTCTAGCAGTGACTGCGTTGAAATATCGCCCTCGCTGGTAATGGTGACGAGTTCGGCTCCCACCTGCTCTGCGATCATCCCCGCCTGCGCGACAGCGAGTTTTGAGGCGCGCGTTCCCAACCGGTACGTCATTTCCTGTTCCTTCATTGCGTGAGTATGTCTGCGGCTGTGCGTCGAGCATGGGCCACGACGGCGGCCAATCCGGTCCCGGAGACCGATTCGCCAACCCAGCGCATCCCGGCGCGGTCTGCTTTTGCCAGCGGCGTGGCTCGAGCCCAGCGGCGCTCGAGCACCGTGTGCACCGCTTCGGGCGCCGACCCCATCAGTATGGTCGCATCGTTGACGGCTTTGGCCAGCGGCTCGCTCGTCGCACCGTCGTACGACAGTCGAACCACCTGTTTTCCTGCGAACGCCCGCGACACCCATTGCCATTTGGCGCTGACGTGCGTGAGGGCGCGTGCGCTCACGCCGGGGGAGCCGGGGGTGACGAGAACGCCCGTGCCGCGCGGTACAGCGGCCCATGTCGGTGCCGAGGCAACCACCGTGACCAGGGTCACCGCGCGTGTTGGTGCTCCCTGCGGCGGAGTAGCCATGATCACGTCGCCCCGGTGTTTGGCGCCGTCGAAGGTCACCGATGAGGCCGACACTTCCGTTGCCGTCATGCCCCGGTGAATCTGCACGCCCGCCTCGGCTGCGCTCTCGGCGAGGGCGATTGGCAGGGTGTGCATACCGCCGTGCAGGCTGGCGACGGCGGAACCAGCGGGAGCGGTGCGTCGAATGTGGCGAATGGACCGCGCGAGCGAGCGGTCATCGCGAGAAGCGAGTGCGGGGTGTGCCGTCGCGATCGCCAACGCGTGTGGTTCGACGGAATGCACGCCCCGCGTGATGGGGCCGACGAGGCGCTCGGTGACGCGACGCCCCATCCGGGCGGTTACGAGGTCTCCGAACGAGGTCGCTTCCGAGCCGACGCTTCGCGGAAGCACCGTATCGGCCCAGGCTCGAACCGCACCGACGACGCCGATCGATTGGCGTACATCACGAGCCAGAGGATCCGAGGGGACACCCAGGAGTCCCGTCGCTGGCAGCGGCATGGCGGTTCCGTCTTCGCGGTGAATCCAGGCGGGCGCGCCTAAGGGTGCCAAGACGCGGTCGCTCAGGCCGAGCTCGGCGATCAACCCAACCACAGCATCCGTGCGCGTGGCAAAGGACTCGGCTGCCGCATCGAGTTGATGCGACTCGACATCGATGGCGGTGACTTGACCGCCGGTGCGTTCTTCGCGCTCGATGACATGCACCTGGCGCCCACCGATGGCGAGGTCGCGGGCCAGAGTCAGGCCAGCGACGCCGCCACCAACAATGAATATGTCAGAGTGCATGAACGTGCTCGACGATACGCGTGAGCAACGCCGGTTTGGTGTCAGGGGTGACGCCGTGGCCCAGGTTCACAATGTGTGACCGCGCCGATCGGCCGCGTGCTACGACGTCGTTCACGTTGTCGCGGATGACATCCCATCCGGCACCCAGCACAGTGGGGTCGATGTTGCCCTGTACGCCCGCGCGGTCACCGAGCACCGTGGCGGCGTCATCGAGCGGCGTACGCCAGTCGATGCCGACCGTGGTGGCGCCGAGATCGGGAATCAGGTCGAGCATGTCGCGCATGCCCAGACCGAAATGGATGCGCGGAACCTCGAGGTCGCTGAGGGCAGAGAAGATGGCCGCCGAGTGGGGCGCGACGGCGCTCGCCCAATCAGCGCGCGACAGCGAGCCCGCCCAGGAGTCAAACAGTTGGACGACGCTAGCGCCCGCTTCAACCTGTGCGCGCATGAACTGAGCCGTGGCGTCGGCGCACCAGGCCAACAGGGCGTTCCAGGTCGCGGGATCTGATTTCATCAGGGCGCGGGCGCGGGCCTGGTCTTTCGACGGGCCACCCTCGACGAGGTAAGAAGCGAGAGTGAAAGGCGCGCCACCAAATCCGATGAGCGGCTTCGAGCCCAGCTCTGCCGTAATGATCGCGATGGCCTCGCGAATGCGAGAGAAGTCGAGGCTGTCGAGTGCGGGCAGGGCGGCGACATCGGCCGCCGTGCGAACGGGTGAAGCGAAGATCGGGCCGCGCCCGGGCACGATTTCGACGTCGAGGCCGGCGACCAGCGGTGGAATCACAATGTCGCTATAGAACACGGCGGCATCGACGTCATGGCGCCAAACCGGCTGCAACGTAATTTCTGCCGCCAAATCGGGCGTGAGGCATGCTTCGAGCATTCCCGTGGTTCCGCGCACCTGGTGGTACTCCGGCAACGACCGCCCCGCCTGGCGCATGAACCAAATCGGGGGAGTTGCTTGCTTCTCGCCGCGGGCTGCGAGAACGAGGGGAGACGATGACGTACGGCCATCGACAAGGGGATGCTCAGGTGCAAGGGGCATACAAAAGAGAGTATCGTCTGATGAAGTTTGTAACATCAGATGATTACCAGGAAAGTCTGTGAGGGTAGGCAATCGTGCTGTTATGTCTCACGGCTAATCACCGAAACACGGAGTTCGACGTGCTCGATCGCGTCGCCCGTTCGGTTGACGCCGCTACCGCGTCCGCCTTTGCGGCCCACGACCAGGTTCGTGGTGCCGTCGTGCTGGCCACGTGCAACCGGTTTGAGGCATACCTCGACGTTGACGACACCGCCGCAGAGCCGGTGACGATCGGAACCACCGCGCTGCAGGCACTGCTGGAAGATGGTGCTGAACTCGCTGCCTCCGTCACAGCGCTGAGCGGAGACGATGCGATTCGTCACCTGTTTTCGGTGAGCTCGGGGCTTGAGTCCATGGTGATGGGCGAAGACGAGATCTCGGGTCAAGTGCAGCGGGCACTCGTCGCATCGCGCGAAGCCGGCGCGGTGACCGGTCATCTGGAGCAGGTCTTTCAACGCGCCGCCACGACCAACCGTGCTGTTCGCGCCCGCACCGATCTCGCGGCCTCGGGCCGCACCCTGGTGCGCACCGTGCTCGACATGCTCGAACTGCGGGTTGCCGACTGGTCGCCCATTCCCGTGCTGATTGTCGGCACCGGATCGTATGCTGCGACGACGATTCAGTCGTTGCGTGCGCGGGGCGCGCAGAACCTCCGCGTCTTCTCGGCGACCGGTCGAGCGCAGCGCTTCGCCGAGAAGTTTGACGTCACGGCAGAGCATGATCTGCCCGATGCGATTTCTCGTGCCCGCATCGTCATCACATGCACGTCGCGTTACACCGTCACGGTCGACCAGATCATTGACGACAAGTCACGGCTCA
Source organism: Microbacterium daqui (assembly GCF_050408675.1). NCBI lineage: Bacteria > Bacillati > Actinomycetota > Actinomycetes > Micrococcales > Microbacteriaceae > Microbacterium > Microbacterium daqui. Next base: position 29,202 of record NZ_JBNTKF010000002.1, read on the forward strand.
TCATCGACCTCGGGTTGCCACGCAACGTTGACCCGGCGGTGGGCGAATTGGAGCACATCGAGCTCATCGACCTGGCGGTCATCGGTAAGCACGCCGAGCTGCCAGAACTCGCCGACGCCGCCCGTGATGTCGTGGGTACGCACGCCGCCGCTTATCTCGCTCAGCGCGCGGCCGCGCCGGCCATTGTGGGGTTCCGCCGACACATCACGCAGGCGCTCAACGATGAGCTGGCGCGCCTGCCGCGCGCTTCCCGGGGCGAAGGCGCCGGCGAGACGATGGGCGCAGGCCCGGTCGCTGAGGCCGCGGCTGACACCGACGCGACGGAGCGGGCACTCCGGCGCCTCGCCGCCGTCATCGCGCACGGCCCCTCGGTACGGGCTCGAGAATTCGCCGAAGCCGGTCGCCTCGACGAGTACGAAGAGGCCCTCCGTATCGTGTTTGACCTGCCATAACCCGGCGCTTTCGCGCCTCCGGGTTACGCCACCCCTGGTTCCGCCACCCGGCCCATCGCCCACGCGTCGTGCTGCGGACTCCGCCGATGACACCGGTGCGGAACCATATACACCGACACTCAGCAAACCCTCGGCATTGGGGGTGGACATGTCGAATAACGGTGTGTATTGTTGATAGTTGCGCTCACTTCCCCCTGCCCTCATATGGTGGTCGGCAGAATCTGTGTCTCCGTTTGCGAGAACGGTGCAGGTTTTGGGAAGAGATGAGCACCACCCTACGACAAGGAATCACGAGACCCCGCCGGGTCCCCTGGAGGTAATTCCCTTGGCAGCTGCGCGCAACGCATCCACCACCACACCCAAGAACGGACGCGGAGCTTCCCGCCTCTCGTTCGCCAAGATTTCTGACACCCTGACGGTTCCCGACCTGCTTGCTCTGCAGGTCGAATCGTTCGACTGGTTGGTCGGAAACGAGAACTGGAAGGCCCGCGTCGCTGAGGCGCAGGCTGAGGGACGCACTGACGTCCCCGAGGTTTCGGGTCTTGAGGAGATCTTCGAGGAGATCAGCCCCATCGAAGACCTGAGCGAGACCATGCAGCTCTCGTTCACGAACCCGTACCTGGAGCCGGAGAAGTACTCGATCGACGAGTGCAAGGAGCGTGGCAAGACCTACGCCGCGCCTCTCTACGTCGAGGCCGAGTTCATGAACCACCAGACCGGTGAGATCAAGACCCAGACGGTCTTCATGGGCGACTTCCCGCTGCAGACCAGCAAGGGTACGTTCATCATCAACGGCACCGAGCGCGTCGTCGTTTCGCAGCTCGTCCGTTCGCCTGGTGTCTACTTCGACCGCACGCCCGACAAGACGAGCGACAAAGACATCTTCTCGGCACGTATCATCCCGAGCCGTGGTGCTTGGCTTGAGTTCGAGATCGACAAGCGCGACCAGGTTGGCGTTCGTGTTGACCGCAAGCGTAAGCAGTCGGTCACCGTCTTCCTCAAGGCTCTCGGCCTGACCAGCGAAGACATCCTCGCTGAGTTCGCCGGCTTCGACTCGATCGAAGAGACGCTGTCGAAGGACACGATCCTCACGAAGGAAGATGCGCTCCGCGACATCTACCGCAAGCTTCGTCCGGGCGAGCAGGTTGCTGCTGAAGCTGCCCGCGCGCTGCTCGATAACTTCTACTTCAACGCTAAGCGTTACGACCTGGCTAAGGTCGGTCGCTACAAGATCAACCAGAAGCTCGGCCTGGACGCGCCGTCGACCGAGTCGGTGCTGACCGTTGAAGACATCGTCGCCACCATCAAGTACCTGGTTCGCCTGCACCGCGGCGACACCTCGTTCGAGGGTGTTCGCAACGGCAAGACCGCTGACATCACGCTCGCAACCGACGACATCGACAACTTCGGTAACCGTCGTATCCGCGCCGTCGGTGAGCTCATCCAGAACCAGGTTCGCACCGGTCTTTCCCGCATGGAGCGCGTCGTTCGCGAGCGCATGACCACGCAGGACATCGAAGCGATCACGCCGCAGACGCTCATCAACGTGCGTCCGGTTGTGGCAGCGATCAAGGAGTTCTTCGGAACCTCCCAGCTGTCGCAGTTCATGGACCAGAACAACCCGCTCGCGGGTCTTACGCACAAGCGTCGCCTCTCGGCCCTCGGCCCGGGTGGTCTTTCGCGTGAGCGCGCAGGTGTTGAGGTTCGTGACGTTCACCCGTCCCACTACGGCCGTATGTGCCCGATTGAGACGCCTGAAGGTCCGAACATTGGTCTGATTGGTTCGCTCGCATCGTTCGCGCGCATCAACGCTTTCGGTTTCATCGAGACCCCGTACCGTCGTGTTATCGACGGCAAGGTGTCGTCGACGATCGACTACCTCACGGCTGCTGAAGAGCAAGACTTCGTGGTGGCACAGGCAAACGCAGTCCTGAAGAAGGACGGCGCGTTCGCTGACGCCCGCGTTCTGGCTCGTTCGGGCCGCGACGGTGAGGTTGACCTCTTCCCGGCTGACGAAATCGGCTACATGGACGTTTCGCCGCGCCAGATGGTGTCGGTTGCTACGTCGCTCATTCCGTTCCTCGAGCACGACGACGCGAACCGCGCCCTCATGGGTGCCAACATGCAGCGTCAGGCTGTGCCGCTGCTCCGTTCGGAGTCGCCGCTCGTCGGTACCGGTATGGAGGGCTTCACCGCTATTGACGCTGGTGACGTTGTCACCGCTGACAAGGCTGGTGTGATCTCCGAGGTTTCGGCTGACCGCGTTGTTGTTCAGCTCGACGAAGGCGGAACGCAGGAGTACTACCTCCGCAAGTTCGACCGTTCGAACCAGGGCACGTCGTACAACCAGCGCGTTATCGTTTCGCAGGGTGAGCGCATCGAGGCTGGCGAGGTCATCGCTGATGGCCCCGCTACCGAGAACGGTGAGCTCGCACTGGGTAAGAACCTCCTCGTCGGCTTCATGACGTGGGAAGGCTACAACTACGAAGACGCGATCATCCTGAGCCAGGATCTGGTGAAAGACGACACGCTCTCCTCGATTCACATCGAAGAGTACGAAGTTGATGCCCGCGACACGAAGCTCGGTAAGGAAGAGATCACCCGTGACCTTCCGAACGTTTCGCCTGAGCTTCTGAAGGATCTCGACGAGCGCGGCATCATCCGCATCGGTGCTGAGGTTCGCCCCGGTGACATCCTCGTCGGTAAGGTCACGCCTAAGGGTGAAACCGAGCTGTCGGCTGAAGAGCGCCTGCTGCGCGCCATCTTCAACGAGAAGAGCCGCGAAGTTCGCGACACCTCGCTGAAGGTTCCGCACGGTGAGCAGGGCACCATCATCGCGGTGAAGGAATTTAACGCAGAAGATGGCGACGACGAGCTCGGCTCGGGCGTCAACCGCCGCGTCGTGGTCTACATCGCTCAGAAGCGAAAGATCACCGCTGGTGACAAGCTCGCTGGTCGCCACGGAAACAAGGGTGTTATCGCCAAGATTCTTCCCGTGGAAGACATGCCGTTCATGGCTGACGGTACCCCGCTTGACATCGTTCTGAACCCGCTGGGTATTCCTGGTCGAATGAACTTCGGTCAGGTTCTGGAGACCCACCTCGGTTGGATCGCGAGCCGCGGTTGGAAGGTCGAAGGCACCCCCGAGTGGGCAACTCACCTCCCGGAGCAGGCTTTTGAAGCGGCTCCCGGAACCAAGGTGGCAACGCCGGTGTTCGACGGTGCAGAAGAGCAAGAAATTGCGGGTCTCCTCGACTCGACGCTGCTGAACCGCGACGGTGTCCGTCTCATCGACTCCACCGGTAAGGCCCAGTTGTTCGATGGCCGTTCGGGTGAGCCGTTCCCGGCTCCGATCTCGGTCGGTTACATGTACATCCTGAAGCTGCACCACCTTGTCGATGACAAGATCCACGCGCGTTCGACGGGTCCGTACTCGATGATCACGCAGCAGCCTCTTGGTGGTAAGGCGCAGTTCGGTGGACAGCGCTTCGGTGAGATGGAAGTGTGGGCCCTTGAGGCCTACGGTGCGGCATACGCACTCCAGGAGCTCCTCACGATCAAGTCGGATGACATCCTTGGCCGCGTCAAGGTGTACGAGGCGATCGTTAAGGGTGAGAACATCCAGGAGCCGGGTATCCCCGAGTCCTTCAAGGTCCTCATGAAGGAAATGCAGTCGCTCTGCCTGAACGTCGAGGCTCTCGGCGCAGACGGTCAGCCTGTCAACCTCCGTGAATCGGACGACGAGGCATTCCGCGCAGCGGAAGAGCTCGGCATCAACATTTCGACCCGCTTCGAGTCGGCATCGATCGACGAGATTTAATCTCGCCGACCGTCCACACGATTTAAAGAACCGACACAGGAGAAGACGTGCTCGACGCACCTACTTTTGAAGAGCTTCGCATTGCACTGGCGACCGCTGACGACATCCGTAAGTGGTCGTTCGGTGAGGTCAAGAAGCCCGAAACGATTAACTACCGCACCCTGAAGCCCGAGAAGGACGGTCTGTTCGGTGAGCAGATCTTCGGCCCCTCGCGCGACTGGGAGTGCGCATGTGGCAAGTACAAGCGTGTCCGCTTCAAGGGCATCGTTTGTGAGCGCTGTGGCGTGGAGGTGACCAAGAGCGCCGTTCGTCGCGAGCGCATGGGTCACATCGAGCTGGCAGCTCCCGTTACCCACATCTGGTACTTCAAGGGCGTTCCTTCGCGCTTGGGCTACCTGCTCGACATGGCTCCGAAGGACCTCGAAAAGGTCATCTACTTCGCGGCATACATGGTCATCTCGGTTGACGAGGATGCTCGTCACCGCGACATGGCAACCCACGAGGGTGGCATCCGTCTCGAAATGAAGACGATCGCCGACCGCCGTGACGCGACGGTCAACGACCGTCTCGCGAAGCTGGAAGAGGAGCTCGCTGCTCTCGAGGCTGAAGGTGCCAAGGCTGACGCCAAGAAGAAGGTCAAGGACGCAGCCGAGAAGGAAATGGCTCTCGTTCGCAAGCGTGCGGACGAGCAGGTCAACCGTCTCGAGCGCGTTTGGGATGAGTTCCGTACCCTCGAGGTCGGTCAGCTCAAGCCCGAAGATGACGTCTTCCAGGAGCTGCAGGACCGCTTCGGTCAGTACTTCGAGGCCTACATGGGCGCGGAGTCGATCCAGAAGCGCCTGGAGGCATTCGATCTGCAGGCTGAGGCTGAGAGCCTTCACCTGCAGATCTCCGAGGGCAAGGGTCAGCGCAAGATCCGTGCGATCAAGCGCCTGAAGGTTGTCAACTCGTTCCTGATGACCGGCATGTCGCCTGCCGCCATGGTTCTTGACGTGGTTCCGGTTATTCCGCCGGAGCTTCGCCCGATGGTTCAGCTTGACGGTGGTCGCTTCGCAACGAGTGACCTCAACGACCTGTACCGCCGCGTGATCAACCGCAACAACCGCCTCCGTCGCTTGATCGACCTCGGTGCCCCCGAGATCATCGTCAACAATGAGAAGCGCATGCTGCAGGAGGCTGTCGACGCACTGTTCGACAACGGCCGCCGTGGTCGCCCGGTGACGGGTACCGGTAACCGTGCCCTCAAGTCCCTGAGCGACATGCTCAAGGGTAAGCAGGGTCGTTTCCGTCAGAACCTGCTCGGTAAGCGTGTTGACTACTCGGGCCGTTCGGTCATCATCGTTGGTCCGCAGCTGCAGCTGCACCAGTGTGGTCTGCCCAAGCAGATGGCTCTGGAGCTGTTCAAGCCGTTCGTGATCAAGCGTCTGATCGACCTGAACCACGCTCAGAACATCAAGGCAGCGAAGCGCGCCGTTGAGCGCACCCGCCCCGAGGTGTGGGACGTTCTGGAAGAGATCATTCGTGAGCGCCCGGTTCTGTTGAACCGTGCACCTACGCTGCACCGTCTCGGTATCCAGGCGTTCGAGCCGCAGCTCGTTGAGGGTAAGGCTATTCAGCTGCACCCGCTCGTCTGTGCAGCCTTCAACGCTGACTTCGACGGTGACCAGATGGCTGTTCACCTGCCGCTGTCGGTTGAGGCGCAGGCTGAGGCACGCGTGCTGATGCTCGCATCGAACAACATCCTGAAGCCGTCTGACGGCCGCCCCGTGACCCTGCCTTCGCAGGACATGATCATTGGTCTCCACCACCTGACCACGGTCAAGGCTGGCGCAACCGGTGAAGGCCGCGCGTTCGGTTCGGTTGCCGAGGCGATCCTGGCTAAGGACGAGGGCACCCTCGACCTGCAGGCTAAGGTCCGCATCCGCATCCCGGGCATGACGTTCCTTGAGGGTGAAGCACCCGAGCGCTACGAAGAGCACGGACTGATCGACGCATCGCTCGGTCAGATCATGTTCAACGACACGCTCCCCAAGGGCTACCCGTTCGTTCGCGAGCAGGCAGACAAGGGCAAGCTGAGCCAGATCGTCAACAAGCTCGCCGAGGAATACCCCAAGGTTGAGGTTGCTGCATCGCTCGACCGCATCAAGGACGCCGGTTTCTACTGGGCCACCCGTTCGGGTGTCACGGTTGCACTGAGCGACGTTCTTACGCCCCCGCGTAAGAAGGAGATTGTTGCGGAGTACGAGAAGAAGGCCGCGAAGATCACCGGCCAGTTCGAAAAGGGTCTGCTGACCGACGATGAGCGTAAGAAGGAGCTCATCGAGAACTGGACCAAGGCAACCGACGAAGTTCAGGCCGCTATGCGCGAGAACTTCCCGGAAGACAACACCATCAACCGCATGGTGTCGTCGGGTGCTCGTGGTAACTGGCTGCAGATTCGTAACATCGCCGGTATGCGTGGTCTGGTGAACAACCCGAAGGGTGAGATTATCCCTCGCCCGATCATCTCGTCCTACCGCGAGGGTCTGTCGGTTGCTGAGTACTTCATTGCAACCCACGGTGCTCGTAAGGGTCTGGCTGACACCGCTCTGCGTACCGCAGACTCGGGTTACCTGACGCGTCGTCTCGTCGACGTTTCGCAGGATGTCATCATTCGTGAAGACGACTGTGGCACCTCGAAGGGTCTCGAGTTCGTCATCGCTAAGGCTGACCACACCGGAACGCTCGTGCGCGACGAGAACGTCGAAAACTCGGTGTTCGCTCGTACCCTGTCGGCTCCGGTCGTCACCGCAGAAGGCAACACCATCGCTGAAGCAGGCGACGACGTGGGCGACGTGCTCATCGACCGTCTCGTTGAGGCTGGCGTTGAGACCATCAAGGTGCGCTCGGTTCTGACGTGTGACTCCGCTGTTGGTGTGTGTGCACAGTGCTACGGCCGTTCGCTCGCAACGGGCAAGATCGTTGACATCGGTGAGGCCGTCGGCATCATCGCTGCTCAGTCGATTGGTGAGCCCGGTACCCAGCTGACGATGCGTACCTTCCACACCGGTGGTTCCGCATCTGCTGATGACATCACGCAGGGTCTTCCCCGTGTGCAGGAGCTCTTCGAAGCTCGTACCCCGAAGGGTGCATCGCCGATTGCTGAGGCAGACGGTCGCATCACGATCGAGGAGACCGAGAAGCAGAAGAAGGTCATCCTGACGCCTGACAACGGTGACGAGCCGGTTGTTTACCCGGTGCTGAAGCGTGCAACGCTTCTCGTCGAAGACGGCCAGCACATTGCTGTCGGTCAGCCGCTGCAGCTCGGCACGCTTGACCCCAAGGAGGTCATGCGTGTGCAGGGTGCACGTGCCGCACAGAAGTACCTCGTTGGTGGCGTGCAGGGCGTTTACCGCTCGCAGGGTGTGCCGATTCACGACAAGCACATCGAGGTCATCGTGCGTCAGATGATGCGCAAGGTCACGGTTGTTGACCACGGTGACACCGATCTGCTGCCTGGTGAGCTCGTTGACGCACGTCGTTACCGCGACCTCAACCGTGCGGCCGTCGGTGAGGGCAAGCGCCCCGCATCGGGCCGTCCGGAGCTGATGGGTATCACGAAGGCGTCGCTTGCGACCGAGTCGTGGCTGTCGGCTGCATCGTTCCAGGAGACGACCCGCGTTCTGACGCAGGCCGCCATGGAGGGCAAGAGCGACCCGCTCGTTGGCCTCAAGGAGAACGTCATCATCGGTAAGCTCATCCCGGCTGGTACGGGTCTGTCGAAGTACCGCAACATCATTGTTGAGGCGACGGAAGAGGCTAAGAGCGAGCGCTACCCGAACCGGATCTTCGCATCCGACGGCGCGTACAGCGAAGCTGACCTGAGCTACACGGAGTTCGACGGTTTCTCGACCGACGGATTCACGACGTACAACTAAGCTGCAAAGCTGGGGCCCTCACCTTCGGGTGGGGGCCCTTCGTCGTTCCCGGGATTTCGTGGGCTGCAAGGGGTGCGAAACCACGGGGCGGCGGCGCAACGAAAAGCCGGAACCACGCATGCGCGGTTCCGGCAGTTACATAGTGGGGAGTTACATGCCGGGGCGGCGGAGGTCGAAGCGGGTGTCGGCGGCGAGGCCGTAGTAGGCGGAGGGGCCGCCGGCACGCATGACGGGGTTCGCGGCGGTGATGTCGTACACACCATCGCGCACGGTGTTGCGGGCGACGTGCACGCGCACGGCCTGGCCGATCACGAACCAGCTCTCCGCACTCGCACCATTACGGTCAACGAGCGCAACAATCTGCGTCACAACGCACTCGATCGACACCGGGCTTGCGGCGACGCGTCCCGGCTTCACGACCTCACTCGGCAGCGACTCCACACCGGCCAGCGCAAACTCATCGACAGACGGCGCGACGACAGCCGACGTCTCATTCATGACCTCGGCGAGGTCGCGGGGCACGAGGTTCCAGGTGAATTCGCCCGTAGCTTCAGCGTTAGCCAGCGAGTCTGACCGCCCGTTCGACGAGAATCCCAACAGTGTGGGAGACGCCGCGAGCATCGTGAAGAAGCTGAACGGCGCGAGGTTGCGGGTGCCGTCAGCGGCGACGGTCGACATCCAACCGATCGGACGCGGTGCCACAAACGACTTGATCGGGTCGTGGGCCAGCGGGTGTCCGGCGGCAGGGTCGTACGAGTAAAAATCAGAGGCTTCGGGCACGGCTCCGGCGTAGCCGCGAGTGTTGCACGCAATCTGAGAGCAAGAGGCGTAGCGTGTGGGCCATGGCACGAGTATCCGGACGCAACCCCATCGCCGCATGGGTCGTCGGCGTGCTGTGTGCGGCCATCGTTGTCGCGATCGTGGTGGTTTCGGCTCCTCTTTGGGGCGACCTGGGCATCATGGTCAGCGATTGGTGGGAGTCGAACGCGCCGTTCCAGGGTGAGTGACAACCCGAGAATCTGCCCTTTTTCCGCGTGTTGTCGCGGCATGCCTCCGCGCTAGCCGTGAAACGCGGGGCTAATCTGGGCACGCACATCCATGCGCGCAAGGAGATTCTCATGAGCGACAGCAAGACCCCTGAGCCGGAGTTCGGCGAACCGGTTGCAGAGCCCACCACTGAGGCCAACGTCGTCGACCGCGCCAACGAAGCGCTGGCCGACGCCCAGGCTGCCCGCGACGAGGTCGCGTCTGCACAAGACGCCGCTGAGCCCGCACCTGAAGCCGATGTGCCCGCCGCAGACGCCGCAGACAGCGCCGCCGACAACAACGCCGACGCGAAGACCTACAACAACGCCGACGCGAAGACCACTGACCCCGACGACGGCCTCGACTGGGCCGCTCTCGATGACGTGATGGCCGCTGAAGCTCAGGCCACCGGAACCACAGACTCCGCTGCCGAGGCCGCACCAGCTGACAAGGCTGACGACTCCGACATCGCCGCCGAAACTGCTGCCGCCGCAGCGGCTAAGCCCGCGTGGTACGACAGCCCCGAGGTCGCGGAGTCCACCGCGAACCTGCCGGCCGAAGTGCAGGGCGTTACCGAGGTTCCGCTCACGCCGCCGGCCGTTGCAGACGACCCCGTGCTCATGGGCACTGCCCCGGCGCAGCCGATTTTCGTGCAGGCTCCCGAGCCGCCGCTGATTCGCGGCAACCGTGGCGCTGCCGGTCTCATCGGACTGCTCGTCGCGATCGTATTCGCGGTCATTTACCTCGCCGCGCGCCTGCTGTTCAGCGGCATCAACGTGGTCGACACGACGGCGCTGCTCGACGAAACCATCGCCCAGATTTCGAGCTTCGGCTTCTGGGTTCCGGTCGTCGTGTTCTACCTCACCTTCTGGTTGCTCGGCGCCTTCATTAACCGTGGCCGCTGGGCGTACTGGGTGATCTTCGGCCTGTTCGTTGGTCTTGCGGCCTACGCCGGTCACGTCCTGGGTGCCGTCATTGACGCGCACCCGTGGCAGATCAGCTGGAACCAGGCTCTCGGCATCATGGCCGACGAACTCGTCGCGCCGTCAGCCATCGTCGCTCTCGTCATTGGCCGCGAACTGCCGGTCTGGTTCGGCGGTTGGATCGCGAAGCGCGGCCGCAAGGTCACCGCGTTGAACAACGAAGCGCAAGAAGAGTACGAGCGCACGCTCGAGGCGGGCCCGCAGCTCGACTAGTCATGACAACAAACGACGGCTCCCCGCACCCGCCGAGCTTCATGCTCGCGGCGCTGGGAGCCGTCGTTTTTGTTTCCCTCATCATCACAGGCGACGCCATCACCAGTGTGATGACCGCGACCAATGTGATCGAGGTTCCGAACGCCAGCCCGCTGATCCCGATCGTGGCGATCGGTGCCGCAACGGTCGTGTGGGGCCTTATCGTGATTCGTGGCATCCGCCGGCGGGGGAGCTTCGGAACCGCGACAATCGCGGGGCTGTTGGCAAGCCTCGCGTACTTGGCAGGCCTGTTCTTCTCGAGCCTGGGCTCCGGGATCGCGGCGGCCGCCGTCGTAACGCACAACATGGTGAACGGCTACACCCTCGTCGTGCTGATCGCTGGGGTTGTCACGGCGGCGGCAACCCTCGCGCTCAGCCGGGCATCCGGCGAGACCCCGCAGTGGCCGTGGGAACAGCATTCGGACGACGACGAATAACGCCAAATTCGCGCATTGGGGCTTACGGTGTGAACGTGGAGCGATCGCTCGAGACTCAGGTGAGTCAGGCCGTTGAGGCCTGGCTGGCGTGGTTGCCACGATGGCAACCCGCGACCCACCGTGGCCGCGTCGCGCCCTGCCGCCGGTGCTTCGGTTCGCCCGTGCTCGCCGCCGCCGGTCTCGGCGCGGATGTTCCGCACGCCGTCCAGCACGGCCTTTCGACCCGCATGAAGACGATCGTCGACAAAGCCGTCTCCACCTACACCGAGCGCAACCTTCCGATGCTGCAGGCCGAGCTTGACCACCAGGCCGCCCGCAACCGCGCCCGCCGCTACCGCCCGAGCGACGACCTCGACCCCGAGTTCGATGGGCTGCCGCTCGACCCGGAGCCGGAACCCGGTGCCCCCTTTCTCTTTACGATCGCCGGGCTTGCCGACGAAGCCGACCAAGAGGTTCCGGCCCTCCCACCGTTGTCGGCTGAAGCTAAACAGGCGCTTCGCCAAGAGGTTGGTCTTGCCGACGACTACGCCAATATGATCGGCCGCGAAATCTGTGGGCTGCTCTATAAACACCGGTTGCGATTGCGTAACGCCATCGTCGAATATGTCGAACCGCAGATCGAGGCGATGCTCGCAGAACTCTCGCTAACACTGGATGCGCCCTTCGACCCTGGAGACGGAAATACACTGACCTAACTGCGAATTGTCAGAGATTTCTCGTCTTCCGGCGTGTCTTCGGACTGTTACGATTGCTGACGTTCGTGTGTTTTGAAGACGCACTGAACGGCGCTGACCGGAGGGGAGACTGTTGGCCAAGCGAGTTGTGTCTACTCCGCCGGTTCTGGCGGGGCTGACTTTTGTGCGCCCACTGGGCTCAGGCGGGTTTGCTGACGTCTTCCTCTACGAGCAGGCCATGCCGCGTCGCGAAGTCGCCGTCAAGGTGTTGCCGAGCAACGTCGCCGACGCTGAGCTGGTGCGCATGTTTAACGCTGAAGCCGACGTGCTCGCCCGGCTCTCCGCGCACCCATCGATCGTCACCGTGTACCAGGCCGGCATTTCTGCTGATGGCCGCGCGTACATCGTGATGGAGAACTGCCCCGGCGCCCTCTCGCCGCGCTACCGCACCGAGAAAATTCCAGTTGCCGAGGCGCTGTCGATCGGCGTGAAGATGGCGTCGGCCATCGAGACCGCGCACCGCGCTGGCCTCGTGCACCGCGACATTAAGCCCGGCAACATTCTCACGACCGCGTTCGGCGCCCCGGTGCTTGCCGACTTCGGTATTTCGTCGTCGCTCGCTCGGGCAACGCCCGACGGCATGATGGCGATGAGTGTGCCGTGGACGGCTCCCGAAGTCATTGCCGAGCAGACGAGCGGCGACATCCTCTCCGAAGTGTGGAGCCTCGGCGCCACCGTGTATTCGCTGCTCGCCGGGCACAGCCCGTTCGAAAAGGCCGAGCAGGGTCAGAACACACGTGAGCAGCTGCGCAAGCGCATTCTCAAGGCGTCGTACGTTCCGATCACCCGTGGCGATGTTCCGCCTGCCCTCCAGCAGGTGCTCGAAGCCGCGATGCGGCGCAACCCGCGCGACCGCTATGCGACGGCCCTCGCCTTCGCCGAAGCCCTGCGCCAGGTGGAGAGCTCGATCGGCCTGTCACCGACGCCGCTCGAGGTCGCCGACGACGTGTGGGCTGCGCCTCCGGTCGACTTCGCCAACGACAGCGCGCGCGATCACGTGCGGGTTCAGGTCGCTACCCCCGTCACCCGCAAGGTGCGTCAGAGCACCGGTATGCGGGGCCATCAACGTTCAGAAGACAGCGAGTTCGTGCCGCTTCGCAAGAAGACGTCGCACGTTGTGCTGTGGATTACCGTGGGTGCCGTCGCGCTCATGGCCGCCGGAATCACCGCCGGCATTGTGATTGCAGGCTTGTTCTAACATGAAGCGCAGTACAGTCATCGGCTCCGTCTCGGCTATCGCTGCGGCGGGAGTCATCGCCGGTATCAGCATTGTCTGGCCGGGCCTTGACGCTCAAGACGCCCCGCCCGCCGAGACGGCTGTGTGGGCGTTGCAGACCGGTGACGGCCACCGCTACGCTCGCGTCAATACGGCCGTCGGTGAGCTCGACACGGTGCGCCGCGTGACAAACCCCTCCTCGATTGCGCAGACCGCTGGTTCCGCCTTCGTCTTCGCCGACGGCAAGGTCGCGCGCATCAACGAAGCGATGCCCACCAACCTCGATGACGAAGCGCTCGCCGAGGCCGGCATCATGCCGGCGGGCACACAAGATGTCGCCACGTCGGGCGCATGGGTCGCGTACCGCACCGACGCCGGCGAAGTGTTGGCCGGCGTGCTGTCCAGCGGGCTCGTCGAAGAGGTCTCGCCGTACGTTGGCCAGGAAGAGCCGACACCGGAACCATCGGCTAGTTCTGAAGGCGAAGACGGCGAAGAAGATAGCGGCCCGGAGTACAAGGCCGACGCGATCGCGCTGAACGAAGACGGTCTCGTGTTCTCGTACTCGCGTATTGATGGCGCGGTGCTGACGTTTGACGCGCGCTCGCGTGAAGTGATCTCGATCGATTCGGTCGAAGACGCGGGCGAGACGCCGCTTCTGACTGCGGTGGGTTCTGCCTGGTTCTTGTACAACCCGGAGACCGATGAGGTGTTGCGTTCTGGCGGCGACACCCTCACCGTAGACACGCTCGGTGACGCTGTGCTGTCGCGCTCGATGACGTCGGGTGATGAAGCCTTCATCGCCGATCGGGGTGGTCTCATTAGCCTGCCCATCGACGAGGGCGACGCCGAACGTCTCGTCGGCGGTGCTGACCGCGATCTCGGTGTGCCCGCGCGCCCGGTCGCGCGCGACGGCGTCGTTTACGCCGCCTGGCTGGGCCTCGACTCGGGAACACTGTGGCGCTCCGGCGAGGGAGAATCGTCGCTCGACTACAACGGCGTGACGCTTGATGAGCAGCGTCGCCCAGCGTTCCTCTCCAGCGCCAACGCCATGATTCTTAACGAGACCCGCAAGGGTTGGGTGTGGACGATGCCTGACGGCGCGCTCGTACCCTCCAGCCAAGACTGGTCACTCGGCGCCGATGACGCCGACAACACCGTGCAGAGCGACGAGCAGGCCACGGTCGTCGTCGACCCGAAGCCGCCCGTCGCCGTCAATGACTCGTTTGGCGTGCGCGCGTCGTCGCTCACGGCGTTGCCGGTCATTCTCAATGACCACGATCCCAACGAAGACGTGCTCAGCGTTGACCCGGCGAGCATCGTGCAGCCCGACCCTGAGTTCGGCACAGTCGCACTGACCGACGATGGCGGCCGCCTCGTTGTGAAGACCACGCCGAACGCGTCGGGCTCTGCCACGTTTAGCTACCGCCTCACCGACGGCACGTCGACCGAGGGGCTCTACTCCAACGTCGCGACGGTGACCCTCACGATCGCGAGCGACGAAGCGAACGAAGCCCCCGAGTTCTGTGGCGTCGACCGCTGCCTTGCGACGTGGCCCGCACCCGAAGTCTCTCCGGGTGGCACGGTCTCGACCGCCGTGCTGAACGGCTGGGTCGACCCCGAAGGTGACCCCCTGCTGCTCTTGGCGGTAAACAATCTCTCTGGTGTTGGTTCCGCCGCCACCACGCCCACCGGCGAAGTGGTATACCAGCACCACGACTCGTCGTCGGGGGAGACCACCGATGTTGACCTTGAGGTCATCGTTTCTGACACCCGCGGCGCGACGACGTCGAAGGTCCTCACGGTGCGCGTCGCGCCTGCCCCCGAACTCGTGGCCGAGTCGTTTACAACGCTTGACGCCTTTGGCTACGACATTTCGGTCGATGTCGCGCGCCACGTGACCGGCACCGTCGGCAAGCTGGCCCTCACTGACGTGCGCGTGATGGACAGCGAAAAGGCGACCGTCAGCAACTCCACGACCGGCACGAGCTTTGATTTCACGGCGCAAGAGCCCGGCACGTACCGCGTTTCGTACACCGTGACCGATGGCCTGAGCACGGCGAGCGCCACGGCGCGCATCACGATGCTCGCGGCCGATGCTCCCGCTCAGCTCGCGACCGCGCCCGTCGTGGCATTCGTGCGCCCGCAGGAAGACACTACGGTCAACGTGTTCGACGCCGTCTCGAACCCGACGCGTCGCGTGCTCCTGCTGAACGACGTGGTCGGCACGGCCGCCCCCGGCGCTCGCCTGCAGGTCGACACGGTTGCGCAGCAGTACTTGCGAGTCTCCGGAACCACGGCGTCGGGTGAAGCAGGAATGCTCGGCAAGGTGACGTACGCGGTTGGCGACGGTACCGAAGACATAGGCGCGAACATTCTGGGTGAGGCGACGGTCTTCCTGTTGCCGCCCGCACAGGATGTAGCGCCAATCGCGGTTGATGACGCGGTTGTCGTGCGCGCCGGAGCCCAAATCGATATTCCGGTGATGCAGAACGATGTTGCTGCCGCCGGCGCGGGCATTACGCTCGACCCGAGCCGCGTCACCTCATCGACCGAGAAGGCGCTCGCGTTCGGCTCGTCGTCGCATATTCGTTACCTCGCTCCGAAAGACCCGGGCACGTACGGCATCACGTACACGGTCTACACGACCGGGTCGCCGTCGCTTGCTGACACCGCAACGGTCACGGTCACGGTGCTGAGCGAAGACCTCAACCGTGCACCGCGCCCGAAGATGCTCGAGGGGCGTGTGCTCGCCGGCTCGACCGTCACAATTCCGTTCGACGGGTTTGGCGTTGACCCCGACGGCGACAATGTGATGCTCGAAAAGATCACGTCGCAGCCCGCGGCCGGCACGGCATCGATTACGGCCGATGGCACCGGCATCACCTACACGAGCGCGCTCGGCAAGCCTGGTCAGTACTCGTTTACGTACAGGGTTGTCGATGCCGCTGGTGAATCCAGCTCGGGTATCGCCCGCGTGGGTGTGCTGAACGATCGCGCCAACCCGAGCCCCATCACCTACACCGACTACGTGCAGGTGCAGGTGGGCGAGAGCTCGAAGGCTTTCGTCACGCCGCTCGGCAACGACTTTGACCCCACCGGCGGCGTCATGACCGTCACGAGCGTGGTTCCGAACCTCGCAGAGACCCTCGACGACGGCTCGCCGAACCCCGAGTACACGCGGTGGAACTGGCAAATCGTCAGCAACAAAGACAACGTGCTGGAGATCGCGGCGGGCGCCAACCCCGGCACCATGTCGTTCATCTACAGCGTCGAGAGCGCATCCGGCAACACCGGGCGCGGTCTCATCGTGATCAAGGTCGTGCGCGAACAGGTGCCGTCGTACCCGGTCGTGGCTGACACTGTGCTCACCGCCGAAACGCGCGACAAGTTCAGCGCCGGCGTTGACGTGCTCACTGGTCGTGTGAACTGGGGTGGCGGCGACACCGCGGGCCTCACCGTTGACCTGTGGGGTAAGTCCTCGGGCGTCTCGATCTCGGGCCGCGAAATCAAGGGCGAGCTGCCGGAGAAGATGCGGGTCATCCCGTTTGCCGTGACCGGAACCACGAGCGAAGGTGCCGAGGTCACGACCTACGCCTTCTTGCGCGTGCCGGGCAAGAAAGACACCCCGCTGTCGTTGCGTGCGAGCGCCGTCGCGCAGGTCGTCGAAGAAAAGGCCACCGTTTCGTTCAACATGGTCGACCTCGTCGGCATGCCGCGTGACGCGACCCTCCAGGTCGACAACGCCGTCGCTGCCAGCGGCGCGCGTGCCGAAGGAACGTGTCAGTCGACGGGCGGAACCACGGTGCAGTATTCCGCCGGAAAGGGTGCGCCGTTTACCGACTCCTGCACCGTTCCGGTGCGGTTGAAGGGCGACGACGACTGGACCTTCCTGTCGGTGCCGATCATCGTGACGCCGCTCGCTCCCGTGCCGGAGCTACGCCCCGGCGCGATGACGGTCAGCCCCGGCGAGACCGCGACGTTTGACCTCACCTCGATGACGGTGTGGCAAGGCGAAAACGACAACGCCAACACCGTGTGGGCGATTGACGGCACGTCCGCTGACTTCGAAATCAAGCAGTCGGGTTCGGCTGTCACCGTCACAGCGACCGACACATCGGTACCCGGCCGCGAGTCGGCGATTCTCGTGTTGATCACGAGCCACGAATCGGTCGCACCTGCCCGCCTGGTGCTGCGCGTCGGCCCGGCACCGGAGACCGCGCCGCGTGGTGGCACGACCTCGATGCAGTGCTCGCAGGCCGAAGGCAACTCGTGCACCGTGTCGGTCATCGGTGCGCCCGGTGAAGTGAACCCGCTGCCCGGCACCCCGCTGACGCTCCAGAGCGTGACGTCGACGGCATCGTGCACGGGCGTGACGTTCAGTGTGGCATCGTCGACCTCCGTCACCGCGACATGGACGGGCGATGCGCCCGGCGCCACGTGCCGCACGAGCTTCACTCTGCAGGATGCCCAGGGCCGCCTCACCACCGGCGAGCGCAATGGCTCCGTTACCCTCGATCTGCAGGGCTACCCGCTCGCACCGGCCGCCATTAAGCAGACCGGCTACGACGAAGGCATCGTGCAGTTGCAGGTTGACCCGGGCGGCGCACGCTCGGCATACCCCGCTATTTCTGGCTTCACGGTGACGTGGGGCGGCAAAGTTGTCGCGACGTGTTCGGCCGACGGCGTATGCCCGCCGATCGCGGCGCCGAACGGCGAATCCCGCGTCTACGAAGCCGTCTCGGTCAACGCTGTCGGAACCTCGAAGTCGTCGGTCTCGACGACCGGTTGGGCCTACGACCCGCCGGCAAAGCCGGAGTCCTTCACGGCCACCGCTATTCCGACGCAGGGCCAGGGGCACATGGTGCGCCTCGACTTCACGGGCGTTGACCCGGAGACCGGCCACATCGAGGTGTCGAGCCCGAAGGGTGACACCGTTTCAATCCCGGTTTCGGGCGGCGGCACCGTTTCGCTCGGTAGCTACCGGGTGGGCACGAACGAACCATCGCAGATCACGGCCAAGCCGTTCTCGAAGTTCCCGATTCCGTCGGGCCTCGTGGGCTCCACGTCGGGTGCAGAAATCACGACGAACGGCAACGGTATCGGCTCGCCCGTCAATCCGCAGATCAGCGCGACCAGCACCGCAACCGAGAATGACACCGCGACGATCAACGTCACCGCGGCCGCGCAGCCCAACGGCTCGCCGTCGAAGATTTGGTACGGCGTGACGGCGTCGAACGAGCGGTGTGTGCCGACGCAGCAGAGCGGTCAGTTTGAACTGACCGGCCTGCAGGGTGGCGCCGAATACACCGTCATGATGTGTGCCGAAGCGCGCGTCGGCGAGAAGGTCTTTGGTTCTGCCACCGCGTCGACGACGCTCGTGACTAAGCAGTCCACCGCACCGCCCATCGGGTACGAGTTTGTCGTGGACCCGGCGGGTGCGATTCAGTCGGACGACCGTTCTGCGCTGTGGACGATTAAGGACGCCCCGACGTCGACCGCGCCGGTGCCCAATCGCAACGACGTTGTCATTTCGGGTCTACCGAGCAGCATCATCGGTAGTGACCCGAACATTACGGTGTTCTACCAGCACGAATCCACGGGTGCCCGCACCGACTCGGCGACGGCCGTTGCGGCGGCTGGTTCGGCACCGTACCAGGTGCAGGCCAATTGGGGTGTGACCGCGTGCGTCGGTGACGCCACATTCGGGTTCGACTACAGCTCGACCGACAACAAGGCGACGACTACCGTCACGAACCTCACGTACTACAACGACCGCGGCCACAAGATCCGCGACGTACCGCCGGACAACGTGGTGCCCGCGCGGGCCGAATCGGTCAAGGTTGAGTACACGACCACGTGGGACGTGTGGGGTCTGCAGAGCGTTTCAGGCAGCTTCACTGAAGACTGCGAGCCCGCTCCCGAGCCCGAACCGACCCCGGAGCCGACGCCGACGCAGGAGCCGACGCCGGAGCCTTCGCAGGAGCCGGAACCCACGCAGGAGCCCGAGCCTTCGCAAGAGCCGGAGCCTTCGCAAGAGCCGGAGCCTTCGACCGGCGCTGTCGCCCCGAGCCTGTCGCGCCAGGCCGCGCCGATCGCTGAGATGCCCGCCACCGTCGATGCGCCGAGCGGACCGACGGAACCAGTGCTCTCGACGAGCGCGCCTCCCGCAGATTCTGTAGCGCGTGCTCCGGATTCAGCACCTGGTTCCGGAGTCGACAGCAACGCTCTGCCAAGCGCGTCACCACCAGACGAGTCGCCGCCCGAACCGCGAATCTGACCCCCTTTGGATTTCCCACAGCAAGGACACACATGACCATCTCGCAAGAGCAGGCCACCTGGTTCGCCCAGTCGTTTGCACAGCTCGGCGACAACGTCGAGCACGCTGTGCTCGGCAAGCGCCCCGTCATTGACCTCGTGCTCGTCGCGATGCTGAGTGAGGGCCACGTTCTTCTCGAAGACGTGCCCGGAACCGGTAAGACGTCGCTCGCACGTGCGCTGGCGCAGTCGGTGCAGGGCACGAACACGCGTATTCAGTTCACGCCCGACCTGCTGCCCGGTGACATCACGGGTATCACGGTGTATGACCAGAAGGTCGGCGAGTTCGAGTTTCACGCGGGCCCGATCTTCGCGAACGTTGTGCTTGCCGATGAGATCAACCGTGCGAGCCCGAAGACGCAGTCGGCACTGCTCGAGGTTATGGAGGAGGGCAACGTCACGGTCGACGGTATCTCTCGTGCCGTGGGGGTGCCGTTCCTCGTGATCGCCACGCAGAACCCCGTCGAGCAGGCCGGTACGTACCGTCTGCCCGAGGCGCAGCTGGACCGCTTCCTGATGAAGACATCGCTCGGCTACCCCGACCACGCGTCGACGCTCCGCATTCTCGGCGGCGGCGCCACGTCGACGAAGCAGATCACGCCGGTCGTCACGCCGCAGACGCTCGTGTCGATGACCGACCTGGCGAAAGACGTCTACGTTGACGCCCTCGTGCTCGACTACATTGCCCGCGTTGTTGACGCGACGCGTTCGGCCGACCAGGTGCGCCTGGGTGTGTCGATTCGTGGCGCTCTCGCGCTGACGCGGGCAACGCGTGCGCGTGCCGCGTCGCAGGGGCGCACGTACGCGACGCCCGATGACGTCAAGGCTCTCGTCATTCCGACGCTCGCGCACCGCCTGATTCTGCAGGCGGAGGCCGAGTTTGACGGTGTGACGGCAGAAGCCGTGCTCGGTCAGGTGTTGCTGGAGGTGCCGCCGCCCACGCAGCGCGAAACCGTATGACCAATGAACTGAGCGGGTCACACTCACACTCCCGCACCGCCACGCACACTCGCACCAAGGTCCGCCAAACGCAGCGGAGCCCCATGGTGCGGTTTGTGCTGGGCATGACCCGGTTCGGGCAGCGCGTCAGCGAGCTCTACACGAAGGTTCGTGACGAGATCAGCCGGTCGGTCACGACCGCGGGTTGGCTCGTGCTGGCCGTTGCCATCGGTGGCACGGCGCTCGGCTGGATCTTCGGCTGGGTGGAGTGGCTCATCGCCGGCATCATCGGCGTCGTGCTGCTGCTATTGAGTGTGCCGTTCTTGTTCGGTGCCCGCGCGTACGACGTGGCCCTTGAGCTGGAGCACGACCGCGTGATCGCCGGTGGCAGTGTTCCGGGCCGGTTGACCGTGCGCAACCAGAGCTCGCGCATGGCGCTGCCCGGCAAGCTCGACCTGCCCGTTGGTGATGGTCTGCTCGAGCTCGAAGTTCCGCTGCTGCGGGCCGAGCACCACATGGTGCACGAGGTCGACATTCCGACCCCGAAGCGCGGCATCATCACGGTGGGCCCGGCGACCGCCGTGCGTACCGACCCGATCGGCCTGCTGCGTCGCGAGCACGAGTGGGAAGACCGCCACGAAGTGTATGTGCACCCACGCGTTGTGTCGGTGCCGTCGACGAGTGCGGGCCTCGTGCGTGACCTCGAGGGCAACCCGACCACGCGCCTGGTTGATGCGGATATGTCGTTCCACGCGATCCGCGAATACATGCCCGGTGACTCGCGCCGCCAAGTGCACTGGAAGTCGACCGCGAAGACCGGCAAGCTCATGGTGCGCCAGTTCGAAGAGTCGCGCCGCTCACGCATGGCTGTTGCCGTGTCGGTCGCGAAGAGCGACTACGCGACCGAAGAAGAGTACGAAATCGCGATTTCGCTCGCGGCGTCGCTCGGTGTTCAGGCGCTACGCGATGGCCGCGACCTTGACGTCGTCGCCGGAGCCGAGATTCCCCGCGTCGTACGCGGACGCCTTCGCGCGATTCGCCAGCTCGGCGCCTTTACGCCGCGCGGCCTGCTTGACGAGTTCTGCGCCGTCGACAGCCTCGACAACACGATGTCGCTCGAAGACGTGTGCGCGCTACAGGCCGAAGCCAACACCGGTCTGTCGGTCGCGTTTGTGATTTGTGGTTCGCAGACCGGCCTCGAGCGCTTGCGCCGTGCGGCCCTCGCCTATGACCCCGCGACCGCGGTTATCGGTGTCGTCTGCGATGAAACCGCGCACCCCCGCGTGCGCCCGATCAGCGGCCTCACCATCATGACGGTAGGCCTGCGCGAAGACATGCCGCAACTGCTCTCCCGAGGAATGAAGTCGTGACGAAGCAGATTGTGGGCTCCCTTTACGTCGCCGCGATGGTGGCCCTGGCCGGACTTGCCGCGTGGCCGATTTACGGCAGCGTGTGGTTCATTCTCGCGATCGCCGTGAGCGCCGCGGTCGGCGCTGGAATTGCGGTGCTGGCCCTGCTGGTGAAGTGGAACGGCTGGCTCATCACGCTGCTGCTCGTGGCCGCGAGCTACATGGTTGCGGTTGCGATGGGCGTGCCGGAGCACTGGAGCGGCGGAACCATCGTGCCCGATGGTCTGCGCGAAGCCGCGTTGGGCTTCGTCACCGGTTTCAAGGATCTGGCCACCTCGCCACTGCCCGTCGGCACGTATCGCAACCTGTTGGTTCCGGCGATCGCTGTCTTCGTCTTTGGCACGTTCGTCGCCGTGCGCTTCGCGTTCGTCACCGGCCGCCGCGCGGGCTACACCGTCGTCGCCGTCGGTGCGATGCTCGCATTTGGTCTGTTGTTTGGCCGTACGTCGGTGTCGTCGCCGCTGCACCTGGGGCCCATTACGATCAACGCGCCGATCGAGACCGCCATCGGTATTCTCGGCGTGCTCGGTGGCATGTGGTGGTTGGCGTGGCGGGCGCGCGATGAGCGTCGCCAGGCGATCGCTCGTGCCGCCGCCGCAACCGGTATTCGCGGCGCCCAGCAGAGCACGGGCGCGTACTTGCGTCGCACGGGTCTTGCCGCCGCGATGGTCGTCGTGGCCGTTGGTGCGGGCGCTGCCCTGACGCCGCTCGTGACGAATTCGCACACGCGTGACGTTATTCGTTCGACCGTCGGCCCGGAGGTGGCGATCGCCCAGGCGCAGACGCCGCTCACCGGCTACCGCACGAACTTCACGAACGAGAACGTGTCGTCGGTGTTGTTTAGCTACACCTCGACCGGCACGGTGCCGAGCCGCATTCGCCTCGCGACGCTCGGTGCGTACGACGGGGAGTCGTACCGCGTCGACATTGACGCCGCGAATTTGTACCAGCGGGTGCCGTCGCGGCTGGATGTGAGCGGAACCACGTCGACGGTGCGCTTTGAGATTAGTGCGTTGCGCGGCATCTGGTTGCCGACGTTCGGCACCCTCGAGAGCGTCGACTTTCAGGGTGCGAACGGCCCCGACATGGCCGATGGTTTCTACTACAACGAGAAGTCCGGCACGGGTGTCGTGACCGGTGGCGTTGATGAGGGCAATTCATACGTCGTGACGGCGGCTGAGCCGCGGGCGACCGACCTCGTTGAGGCGAAGTCGCCGGGGGCGAACCCGCATACGGCCGCTCCCGAAAGTCTCATCACGTGGCTCGATCAGCAGGCGGTGCCGTCGACGGGCGCTGGCCTTGCCGAGGCTATTGACCGGTTGCGTTCGCGCGGTTATTTGAGCCACGCGCTGTTGTTGCCGGAGGGTGACACCGCACAGTGGATGTCGCTGCTGCCCGACTACGCCGGGTTCCAGTCGAGCGCCGCCGGACACTCGCTTGCCCGCATCGATGCAATGTTCACGCAGTTGTTGGAACACGAATCACAAGTGCAGGGCATTACGAACGCGTCGCTCGTCGCCGCCATTGGTGATGACGAACAGTTCTCGGTGGCGACGGCGCTGATCGCCGAACAGTTGGGCTTCCCGTCACGGGTTGTGGTGGGTGTGCGTACGTCGAGTGACACGTTGCCCGCGTGCGACGGCGACTGCGTTGCGTCTGACCTTGCGGTGTGGACCGAAGTGCAGGACGCCTCGGGCACGTGGATTGCGGTTGATGTCACGCCGCAGTTCACCGAGCCGATCGATGTCGAGTCGCGCACGCAGCGCGACCCGGAAAACATCACCGATGTGCTGCCCGATGAGGTCACCGAGGTTGCACCTCCGGACCCGGACCAGCACGAGTCTGATGACTCCGCCCCGCAGCAGGAAGAAACCGTTGACACCGCTGTCGTTACGTCAGTGATGCGCGGGATCGGTATCGGTGTGCTCGGTCTGATTTTCTTGCTGGCACCGTTCTTGACGGTGTTGCTTGCGAAGCTCGCGCGCCGCAAGGAACGTGCCACGGCCGCCGACGGCGCCGAACGCATTACCGGCGGGTGGGACGAATACGTCGATGCCGCCGTCGACGCGGGTTTGGTGTCGCCGACAATCCACACACGTCAAGAGCTCGCTGAAGAGTATGCGACCCCGGCCGGTGTCTTGCTCGCCGCTCAGGCCGACCACGCGCAGTTCTCGAACGCGGTGATCAGCGAAATGGAATCTGACGAGTTCTGGGAGATTGTTGCGGCCGAGCGTCGTGCCATCACGCAGCGTCTCGGATGGTGGCGTCGCGTTCGTGCGGCTCTATCGTTGAAGTCATTCGTCCGCCAACTCGGTAAAACTGCTGAAAGGGGGAAGCGCCCGACCCGTCGAGCGCGAAGCACCTCATGATCCCCATGGATTACGGACTAATTGTCGCGATCTACGTCGGTACCCTCGTCGCCATTCTCGCGGTCTACGTGTGGATGGGTCTGGCGTTGTCTGCGGTGTTCCGCAAGGCGGGTGCGCCGGCGAGCCACGCGTGGATTCCGATCATGAACATGTTCACGCTGGCGAAGATCAGCGGGCGCGCGGAGTCACCGTGGCTGCTGTTCATCCCCTTCTACGGCATTTACGTGCTGTACCTGTTTGTTGCGGGCGTCTCGAACCGCTTCGGGCGTTCGAACGGTTTCGGCGTTTTCGGCACCATCTTCTTCCCAATTTGGGCTTCAATTTTGGGTTGGGGTTCGGCGCGGTGGGTTGGTGCTCCGGTCGGTGGCTTCGGTGCTGCCGGTGTCGCGGGTGTTCCTGGCGCACCCGGCGTTCCCAATGCTCCGGGCATCGCCATCCCGGCGTGGATGACTCAGCAGTCGGAAGAGCCTCAGCCGAATTCTGAATTGAGCTGGCTCGATCAGAGTCGGCCGCATCGTCAGGCGGTTCACCCTGACGCGCCGTCGAGCAGTACGTGGGATCCGTTCGCTCCGCTCGGTGTCACACCGCCGCCGGCACCGGGGCCGGTTACTCCGCAGATTCCGGCCCCGCCGGCAACCCCCGTGGCACAACCGGAAACACCGTGGGTGGCAACGCCGTCTGCTCCCGCAGTCAGCGTTCCGCCCGCTCCTGACGCCCACCCGTTCGCGCCGCCGCCGGCTGCGCCCGCAGCTGCACCCGCTGCATCTGCCGCTGTGCCCCCGGTACCGCCGAAGCTGCCCGCCGGTTTCGGCAACCCGGGTTCCACGCGCATGCACGAGGATTCTGAGGTCGTCGCACAGGCTCGTCGCGCACAGGCCATGACCCCGCCGCCGCTGCCGCCGCGCCCCGAAAGTTTCGATGCCCCGGCAACGCCCATCGTGGTTCCGGGCGCCGCGAATCTGATTCCGGCACCTCCCGTGCCGCTCAGTGGTTCCGTTCCGGTCGTTGAGGGTACGCCCTTCGAGGATTCGGAGTGGATGCAGAACAGCCTCAGTACCGGAATTGCGAATGTCGCGATCCCGGTGAGTGCGAGCGACAGCGTGAGCACGCAGGAAATTGACGACGATCAGTGGGCTCCGCAGTTGCGTCGCGAGGCGGCTCCCGAGCCAGCGAATGATGAGCAGTGGGCCAATTCGGCGTCGATTTCTGCCGTTTCGGCGATTGAGTCGTCGGTTGAAGTGAGTGCGGTTGCGGCCGTGCCCGATGCGGGCATGCCTCGTGCTGCGCGCGCGTCGGTTTCGGCACACCACGCGGACGCCGGTGTGCCCTCGGAGGATGGCATCGACGACCAGACGGTCGTTGCGTCGCGTCGACGTTCCACGTGGAACCTTCATCTTCCGGTCGGCACGAGCGTCGCTTTGACGAGCGACTACGTAATTTTGGGGCGCAAACCCGATGACGAGCCGGAATTCCCGTCGGCCCAGCTGATTTCGGTGGCTGACGGCACCCGCACGATTTCGAAGACGCACGCTGTGCTGGCGCTCGTTGACGGCGCCTGGACGATCACCGACCTCGGTTCGACGAACGGCGTTGTGCTGATTGATGAAGACGGCAGCGAGCGTGAGCTTGAGCCGCACCAGCCTGCCGTGCTGACGAAGCGCTTTCTGCTGGGCGATGCCGAACTGACCATCGAGGCGGAATAAGTGTCTGACGCAGCCGGTCCCCGTCGTCGCTCGACGCATGTGTCGAGCGACGCTATTGACGACGTTGACGAGCAGACGTTCATTGCGGCGCGTCGGTCGAACTCGGCTGTGCTCCCCGAGCCGGTTGCTGATGACGAAGATCTCGACGAGAACACGGTGATCGGCACACGTCGGTCGGCTGTGCCGTCGGAGCCGGTCGCCGATGATGACGATTTCGATGAGAACACCGTGATCGGGTCACGCCGCTCAGGCGCTGCCGCAGAATTCGAGGCCGCCCCCGAAGTTGACGAGGCAACCGTCATCGTACGGCGCCGCTCTTCGGCCGCCAGCCCCGAGGTTCCGGAACCCGCAGACCCCGACGCCACTGAACCTGGCGAGCCCGACGATATCGGGGCCACCCAATTGGGTGGGCGGCGCGCGGCGCGGTTAGCGGCAGGTGAGCTGCTTGAGCCGACCGATCCGGGGCAGCGTCGCGCACAGGTCGACGATGCCACCGCGGTTAGTAAGCGTAAAAGCGGACTCGAGGCGACGATCAAGTCGCTGCGCAAGCCGAAGATCAACCCGCCCGCGAAGATCGAGACCCTGTCGCTCGCGAATCGGCGCACGACGCAGATTCTTGACGACGCCGGGCAGCGGGTGTCGCGTGAGGCGTTCACACCCGAAGAGGCGATCCTCAAGGCTCCCTATAAGCCGCGCAAGCAGACCATCATTCCGGTCGTGCATCTCGATCGGCAGCTGGACACTCGTCCGCCCAAGCCCTTCGCCGAGAGCATGACGGCGCTCGCTCGCCAACGGTCGGCTGCGCGTCGTCGGGTGGCCGTCATGGCGGCGGTTGGCGGCGGAACCATCGTGCTGTCTGTGGGCGGAATTATCGCCCTGCTGCTGCTCGGTTAGACGGCTGTCAGAAAGGGCTTTTCCCACGTCCGCGCGGGTGCGGGGATGCTAGGGTCGTTCTGTTAGGTGCGGTATCGCAGTTCTGCACCGACGTGAAGGGGGCTTGGTGTCTTTTGTGAACCTTGACACTGACCTACGCCCATGACTGCCCTCATTCCTGATTCTGAGCAGCGCCGCATCGGTATTCGCGTGGGCGAGCATCGGCGCGACATCATTGCGCCGGAGTCCATGCCGATCATTGACGTGTTGCGGGCGAGTGGCGCCACGATGCGCACTTCGCAACGTATTTATCGCGAGCGATCGGGCGAGTTCGTTGATCCGCGCAGCAGGCTGGGCACGCTCAGCGACGGCGATGTGGTCGCCATTGTCGACGCTGTTGCGCCGCAGCGCAAGCACCGCCCGGTCGATGAAGCCGTGCAGAGCAACGCGATCTTCGCGTGGTGGCTCATGGGTGTCGCGGGGCTCGTCTCCGGTGCCATCTTCTTTGTTGCCCCAGCGACGCAACCTGCCGGATGGTTCCGCGCCCTCTTCATCGTGTTGGTGGCCGCGAGCGTCGTGACTTCGGTGCTGTATGTGCGGCGGCATCGCACCGACAAGGTGGCGCGGGGTGCGTTCGCGCTGGGGCCGGCCGCGTTGGTTGCGGCGTGGGCGGTCACGGTGTCGTCGCCGGCGCAGTTCAGCCCGATCGTCACGCTCATCACGATCAGCGTTTTCGAGGCGGTTTTCTTCTCGCTCATTGCCGTGCTGGCGCGGTATTCCGCCGAGCGGGCGCAGCTCAATTCGCTCGGAGCGGTCGCGGTCGGCGTCGCCCTCGTACTGACCGTTGTGCTCGTGCTCAACCTGCGCGGTGTTGTCGCGGCCTGCATCATCGTGGGTGCTGCGCCCCTGCTGTTGCGGGCGCTGCCGACGACGATGATGCACGTTCCGCCCGGAATCTTCATCGACTTCGCCGAACACCAAGAGGCGCGGTTTGCGGTTCGTGAGGTGATTCCGACGGCGATCACGACCGTCGATATGAAACGCGTGACCGACCTGGTGACGCGTTCGACCGCCCGCATGCACGTCATCACGATGGCGGCATGTGCGCTCGTGGTCGTGAGTCTGCCGTTTGTCGTGGTTCCGCTCGCGACCGTGCCGATGATTGAGTTCATTGGTCGTGTGGTGCTGATCGGTTGCCTCGTGCTGACCCTTTCGCTTGGTGCGCGGCGGTTCTCGTCGCGGGTGCTGAAAGCGTCGATGCGGGCGACCGCGTTTTTTGCCGCGCTCATCACGATCGTCGTGGTGTTGTCCGGTTTGTCAGAAGTAGCGCGCTGGAGCGTTGCCATCGGCTGCCTGCTCGGATGCCTCGCCATTGCGGCGTCGGTCATCCTGCTGGCCCGCGGCGCGCGCAGTGTGTATTGGTCGCGGTTCGCCGACATCGTGGAGGGTATCGCGCTGGTCTTCGCGTTGCCCGCCGCTTTCGTCGGTGCCGGGCTGATCCAGGCCGTGCAGGGGGCGATGAACTAATGCAAGCTCAGGTGTGTTGGCAGTGCGGTTCTATGCTGCAAACCGGAACCATGGTCTGCCCCGTCTGCGGTGTGCAGCAGCGTTCGCAGGCGGCTCCGGTAGACATGCAGGGCGGGTATCCGGGGTATGCGCGGCAGATGCAGCCGGCTGTACCGCAGCCTGTTGGTCAGCAGCCGGCGCAGCAAATGGTTCCGCAACCATCGGCGCCACCGATGTCGTACGGTGTCTCGAACACCGACAGCGCTCCGCCCAGCAGCGGACGATCGGCCCAACGCATCGCGTCAATGTACTCGCTCGGTGACGCCTTCGTGGGTTCGCCCGCGAGTGTCGGCAAGCGCATGTTGTCGCTACTCATTGACCTTGTCGTGATCGCCGGTGTCGGCGTCGGTGCGTGGCTGCTGTCGTCGTCGTGGACTCTCGGCGTCGTCGCCGGTCTCGAAGTCGCCATCATCTTCACCGTGACGCAGGCCCGCACCGGTGCGAGCCTCGGCAAACTTGTCACTCGTACGCGAGTCTCGCGGGCGGATTCCCCACAGTCACCCGGACTCGCGCGCGCTGGCGTGCGTTCGGCGATCACGGGTGCCGGCGCGTTGCTGGCCGCTGTCGGTGCGTTCATCGTTGAGTTGACGGCTGCGGCCGATTCGTCGGGCAAGCGTCGCACGATCGCTGATCGCGCGGCTCGCACTGTCGTGGTGTCGATTCCGACCGAACAGGCGCGTATCGAGGCGGAGGAGGTCGCCCAGGAGGCGGCGCACTCCGAGTACCTCGCGACGCTGTCGGGTTCGGGTATGGAACTTGCGGGAGGTGTTGCGTCGGGTGACGTCGCCGCTGAGTCGCCGATGATGGGTGTCCGTTCTGCTGAGTTGGGCAGTGGGCAGTCGGGTGGTGCGGCCGGTGCACCTAGTGCGGCTGTACCTGGTGTTGGCGGGGTGGGCATTCCCGGTGCGGGTGTTGGCGCCGGTATGCCCGGTGCTGGGGCGTCAAGCTCCGGTGTCCCTGGCCTCGGTCGATCAGGTGCTGAGATCGAAGATGCTCCCGGCCCCCGTCGTTCGTCGGGCGGTGCTTCGCCGGCTGATGCCGACCTCGATTCGGTCGGTCCCCGTCGCACGCTGTCTGGTGCTTCGCCGGCCGACCCAGACGCGTCGGGTCCGCGTCGCACGGTGTCTGGTGCGTCGCCTATTGACGCCGACCTGGACTCGGCTGACCCCCGTCGCACATCTGCTGCGGTCGGCGATGAGTCTGACCGTGCTCCCGGCCCGCGCCGTCGCCGCACGGCTGCTGGTGTCGACGAGCCACAGCCAGCGGTCGCCTCGGCTGCCGAGCAATCTGCAGTTCCGCCGAAGTCGGGCAGCGCGGCACCCGTAACCCCGTCCGCTCCGGCTGACGGACGGCCCGCCTCGCAATCGCCAGCCGTTGTTCCGGTAACCCCCGTAACTCCGGCGATTCCGGACGCGCCGGCAACCTCCGTAGACCGTGCCGGCCAGCCCGTGGTTCCGGCAACCCCAGCCGCCCCGGCGGAGCAGCCACGGCGCAGGAGCTCCGGCCAGACGGTTCTCACGTTCGACACCGGTCAGCGTGAGGTCGTCGCGGCGAACAGCATCGTGGCGCTCGGCCGGGCGCCGAGTGCGACGGGCGGCGAAGACCAACTGATCGTGGTGACTGACTCGTCGACGACGATTTCGAAGAATCATGCGCGCTGGGAAGAGGATCGCGGAGGCGTGTGGGTGACCGATCTCGGGTCGACCAACGGCACCGAACTCATGTACGCCGACGGTCGCACCCAGGTGCTGACCCCCGGCGTGCGCACTTCTGCTCAGGGTGTCGCGCGCATTCGCCTCGGCGATCGCACGTTCACGATGAGCCCGCTGAACGGAGGTTCCGCATGAGCCGCGGTTCTCGACTGACCCCGCCACGCATGCCCTCGGGCAAGGTGACGCTGGAAGCTCCCCCCGAGCTTCAAGAGAAGGAGGCCGGGGGCGGCCTCATGACGTCGCTGCTGCCGATGGTGGGTAGCCTCGGAGCGGTCGTCATGGTTGTCACGATGAACCCGAACCCGCGCGGATTCCTCATGGGCGGCATGTTCTTGATGTCGGCCCTCGGCTTCGTCGCCGTGAACGGATGGCGTCAGCGTGCACAGCGCAACGCTGAGGTGCTGACGGCCCGCCGCGCATACCTCGCATACCTCGGCGAACTGCGTGAGACGGTGCGCACCGCCGCCGACCAGCAGCGCAAGCACGGCAACTGGGTTTCGCCGGATCCGTCGACGTTGACCTTCTTGGTGGAGGAGGGTGCGCGCGTGTGGGAGCGGTCATCGACCGACGATGACTTCTTGCTCAGCCGTGTCGGAACCAACGATCAGCCCCTATGTTTGGCGCTCGAGGCGCCGCCGCTGCCGTCGCTCGCTTCGCTCGACCCGGTCGCGGCGTCGGCGGCGCACCGCCTGATGCTGACGCACGAGATTCAGAAGGATCTGCCCGCCGTCGTGTCGCTGACCGACTATGCGCGCGTTGAGATCGTCGGCAATAACGAGGACGACGTTCGTGCGCTCGCGCGTGCGATGACGATGGGCATCGCGACGTTCCACGCGCCCGAAGACGTGCTGATCGCCGTGGTCGCTGACCCCGCGTATATCGAGCACTGGGAGTGGATGAAGTGGCTGCCTCACGCTGCGTCGCCGCGTGCGCGGGACAAGGTCGGCCCTTCTCGTATGGTGGTGTCCTCGTTCGATGAATTGCGTGAGCTGTTGCCCTCCGATATCTCTGAGGCCCCGCGCTTCGCACCCGACGTTCGTCAGGAGCGCCACGTCATCGTGCTTGTTGACGGAGTTCCCATTCCGCACAACGAGCCGCTCATTGGTTCCGACCCTCTTGCTGGCTTCACCGTGCTGGAGATGCCGGCGATGTGGGAGACGCTGGAAGACCCGCGCCGCATGCGCATTGCTTTCCCGTCGACGGGCAAGCAGGGGGAGCTGGTTCGCGTGCGCACGCGCGCCGAGTTTGTGAACCCGGATGCGATGTCGCTCGCCGAGGCTGAGGCCGCCGCGCGTCGCCTGCTGCCGCTGTATTCGGCCGAGCCGGTGGCTACGGGCGAAGACCAGCGCATCGTCGGTCAGGCCGAACTGACCGACCTGCTGCACATGCCTGACGTGCGCGAGATTGACTTCGACAAGGCGTGGGCGCGTCGCCCGAAGCGTGATCGCCTGCGTGTGCCGATTGGTCAGACCACGGATGGCCTGCCGATTTACCTCGACTTGAAGGAAGCCGCTGAGCAGGGCATGGGCCCGCACGGTGTGCTGATCGGTGCGACCGGTTCGGGTAAGTCTGAGGTGCTGCGTACGCTGCTGCTGTCGCTCGTGCTGACGCACTCGCCCGAGCAGCTGAACCTGGTTCTCGTGGATTTCAAGGGCGGTGCAACGTTCTCGGGCATGTCGGATATGCCGCACGTTTCTGCCGTGATCACGAACCTCGGTAGTGAGGTTGGTCTGGTTGATCGCTTCCAGGATGCGCTGACCGGTGAGGTCGTGCGCCGCCAGGAGCTGTTGCGTGCCGCGGGCAACTTCGCGAACGTCAACGACTACGAGAAGGCTCGTCGTAATGGACGGACCGATTTGGAGCCATTGCCTGCGTTGCTGATCATTGCGGATGAGTTCTCGGAGCTGCTGGCTGCGAAGCCCGAGTTCGTGGAGAGCTTCATCAACATCGGGCGTGTGGGTCGTTCGCTGCAGATTCACCTGCTGCTCGCGTCGCAGCGTCTGGAAGAGGGCAAGTTGCGTGGTCTCGACACGTACCTGTCGTACCGCGTGGGCCTGCGTACGTTCTCGGCGGCCGAGTCTCGCACGGTGCTGGGTGTGCCCGATGCGTACACGTTGCCGCAGGAACCAGGTGTCGGCTACCTGAAGTCGGACCAGGAGACGATGACGCAGTTCCGTGCCGCGTATGTTTCTGGCCCACCGAAGACGGTTATGAAGCACGGCAAGCAGGAGGAAGAGGTCGTGCACGACTTCTCGCGCGATATCGCCCTGTTTACCGCGAGTGCACAGCCGCTGGATATTGAAGAAGACAGTGATTCTGCTCCCGTTGCACCGCAGGGGCCGGTGGAAGAGCGTGCGACGATCGACATTGCCGTGTCTCTTATGGCTGGGCGGGGGCCGCTGGCCCACAAGGTTTGGTTGCCGCCGCTGAAGGTGCCGGCGACGTTGGATCACCTGATGAGTGATCTGACCGTTGACCCTGCTTTGGGTCTCGTGTCGCCGACGTGGCGCTCGCGGGGTGACCTGACGGTTCCGCTCGGCATCGTGGATATTCCGCTGGAACAGCGTCGTGAGCAGTTGACGGTTTCGCTCGCTGGTGCGGGTGGAAACATGCTCATCGTCGGTGGCCCGCTCAGTGGCAAGTCGACGCTGTTGCGTACGTTGGTTGCTTCGCTGTCGCTGACGGCGACGCCGCTCGAGGTGCAGTTCTATGTGCTCGACTTTGGTGGCGGTAGCTTCATCGGTATGCGCGATATGCCGCATGTCTCGGGTGTTGCGATGCGCACCGAGGAGGAGGCCGTTCGTCGTGTGGTCGCCGAGGTTGAGGGCGTGCTGAATACGCGCGAAGTTTATTTCCGCGATAACGGCATCGACTCGATGGATACGTATCGTCGCCGCCGTGCCGAGGGCAAGGTGGATGACGGCTACGGTGATGTGTTCTTGCTCGTGGATGGCTGGGGCACGCTGCGTAGTGAGTTTGAGGTTCTGGAGCAGCGCATTCAGGGGATCGCGGCTCGTGGTCTCGGTTTCGGCGTGCACATCATCGTTACGGCGAACCGGTGGATGGAGATTCGTGCGGCGCTGAAGGACTCGATTCAGACACGTATTGAGCTGCGTTTGGGTGACCCGACGGACAGTGAGATTGACCGCAAGATCGCGGTGAACGTGCCGGCGAATGCGCCTGGTCAGGCGTTGACCGCTGGGAAGTTGCATGCGCTGACAGCCTTGCCGCGCATTGATGGTGATCAGCAGGCGTCGACGTTGGCGGATGGTGTGGAAGATCTGGTTGCTCGGATGAACTCGGCCTGGAAGGGGCCGCGTGGTCCGAAGCTTCGTCTGTTGCCGACGATGATTTCGCTGGACGAGGTGCGTGCGCTGACGTCGCCGGATGATCCGCGCATTCTTCTCGGTGTCGAAGAGACGCAGTTGTCGCCGTTTGGTTTGGATCTGCGTAATGAGTCGCATCTGTTCTTGTACGGTGATTCGGACTCGGGTAAGTCGTCGTTCTTGCGTGGCATTGTTCACGAGATCATGCGGTTGTATACGCCGGATCAGGCGAAGATCTTCATGATCGACTATCGTCGTGCGAACCTCGGTGAGGTGCCGGCGGAGTACCTGGGTGCGTATCTCACGTCTCATGACATGGCGACGAGTGGCATGCAGGAGCTGGCTGCGTTCTTCCAGTCGCGTATGCCGGGGCCGAATGTCACTCCGGAGGAGCTGCGGAATCGCTCCTGGTGGAAGGGTGCTGAGGGCTTCATCCTCATCGATGACTACGACCTGGTGTCGACGAGTCAGGGTAATCCGGCTGCCGTGCTGCAGGGGTTGTTGGCGCAGGCGAGTGACCTTGGTTTGCACGTTGTCGTTGCCCGTCGTTCGGGTGGTGCTTCGCGTGCCGCGTTCGATCCGATTCTGCAACGCTTCACCGATCTCGGTGTCACGGGTATCTTGCTCAGTGGTTCGCCGGAGGAGGGCGGTCTCATCGGCCGTATCAAGCCTGTTCCGAGTGAGCCCGGTCGTGCTCAGGTGGTCAGTCGTGACGCCGGTCACTTCGCCGCGCAGTTGGGTTACGTGCCGGGACAGAACGGATAGTCGGAACCGCGGGTTAGTTGTCGCCCGCGGTTCTCGTTTGTGCTCTTGTCGGTTGGATGAACGTCACGAGACGAATTGCATCGCCGTATCGCGCGTTGAGCGAGGACGCGTAGCGCCCGGGACGAAACGCATCGGCTGAATTGAATCGGCCGGGCTCCGGTGGTTGGGTTGCGACGGTGGAACGGCGGATAGTGAATCTCCGGGCCGTCCCTGCGGGTCGGCCTGCCAGACCCGCCAGTATTCCCTCCGCCATCCGCCGCTCCTTCTTGGACCGGCTTGCGCTCCCGAGATGGTTGGTTTGGTGCGTCACGGAGATGGCTCGATTCGCGAAGCGCGCGGTGCCGTCTGCACTACATGCCTGATGGCACGGGGGTCTACTGGCGTATCGGGTACGCGTTGCTGGGGAGTGTGATGTAGCCGCGTCGGCGGGCAGAGTCGTGCCGTGCGGGCCGCGACGGTGGAGCTGTGGCCGGGGAAGTTGAGGGTGGCGACGAGGGCCGCCGATCCGAATTCGGCGGGTTGGACGCGGTGTTGGCCCGCGATCGCCCGCCTGATGAACCACTGCCCGGCCGGCCTGCGCTTGACGTGCCGACGCCTGGCCGAACTGTGCCGGACGAACTGGTTCCGGACGGACCCGTGCCGCGCGGTGCGGGGGTGTTTCGGGTGGGTCGGGGCGTGCGTGAGCCCGATGGTGGGGAACCGGCGCCGCCGGTGGGCCGGGTGTTCGTGCGGTTTGGCCGGAATTGGCGGTCGGGGAGGGTGAGGTGGTGCCACGCGTAGGTTAGTGGGGCGCGGGGTGGGAGGATCTGGGGTGGGTGGTCGGCGTGGGTGAGGATGAAGTCGCCTGTGCCTTCGCGGGTGATGCGCCAGTGGTTGTTGTGCAGTGTGAGGTGGTGGTACTGGCAGAGCAGGATGCCGCGGTGGATGTCGGTGTTGCCGCCTTCTTCCCACGGATCGATGTGGTGCGCTTCGCAGTAGGAGGCGGGGCGTTCGCAGCCGGTCCAGCGGCAGCCGCCGTCCCGGGCGGCGAGTGCCATGCGCTGCTTCGCGGTAAACATTCGCGACGTGCGGCCCAGATTCAACGGGTTGCCGTCACCATCAACGAGGATGCGGGTCGCACCAACGTCGCAGAGGTGTTGGTCGGCGATCGTGCCGGGCAGCGTGCCGAGACCATCTTCCGCATGCGCAACAGCGGCACGCTGACCATCGTCCGTGACGACCTGCACGAGACGAACACCAGCCTGACGCGTGCCGAACACCGACTTCGCGTCGGCGAGGATCCCGGCACGAAAGATGTCGGCCATGAGGTCGTGAGCGAGTTGATCGGTGCGGCGGGGATCGTTCGCGAGCTCTTTCGCCGCCGCATCCTCCGCAGAGTCCACGAACCTCGGGCCGCCGGTGCGAGGGCGAAGGGCCGCGTCGAGGGCGGCCTTGACGGCAAGGCCGGTGATGTCGTCCATGATCCACGTCGCACTCAGCGCCCCGGTATCGAGCTGACGGATACGAAACGCGCGCGCTTCATACCGCTGCGCAAACCGACGCTCCGCACCCTCCGGGTCGAGAACGTCGCGCACGGATCGGGCGTGGGCTTGGAGGTCGCTGAGCATCCGCACCTGCGCCTCCGCAATCAAATCAACCGCAGCCTGCCGCCACGCCTCCCGCGTCAGCAAATCGAAAGCATCAGCGTCGTCGCGAGTCACGGCCGCGCCGTCGTCGCCGACGAGGGGCGTGAAGTCATCGTTCACGGGATTACCGTTGACGTCGCGTTTGATCTGCGGCGGTTCACCGAGGGCAGCAGTGATCGCGTTGAACTGCGAACCACTAAGCACACCCGACCGATTCGCGACCTTCAACGCGTCATCCCACGGCAGCAGCGTCTCATCAACCTCGTCATCGAGGTCGGCGTCTTCGCCGCTCTCCCCGCGTGCTTTCGCTTCAGCTTCGGCTTTGGCGCGTGCTTCAGCTTCGGCGACGGCTTGCGCTTCACGCTCCGCATCAGTCGTCGCCCCATCCGGACGCGCCGCCGCACCGGTGACCTCCGTCACACTTTCAGCGACATTAAC
The DNA here is from genome assembly GCF_050408675.1 of Microbacterium daqui. NCBI lineage: Bacteria > Bacillati > Actinomycetota > Actinomycetes > Micrococcales > Microbacteriaceae > Microbacterium > Microbacterium daqui. The sequence goes on from NZ_JBNTKF010000002.1 coordinate 65,079, forward strand.
GAGACGCGTGGCCTCAGCCTTGCTGATGCCGAGGTCTTCTTGCACCATCGAAACCGCCGACCGGTGGCCCCGCTTCGCCGCGAGCCCACCATGACCAAACTCACGACTCGACCGCGCCGCAACAATACCGGTCATCGACTGCATCATCGCAGCCCACCGCCGGTTCACCGCAAGCATCTGGTCTTTCACAACCAACAACTGCTCATCACTCAGCGCACCCAACCGGGCAGCAAACTCACGACCCGCAGCCAACTCGGCCGCATCACGTGTGGCATCAGAATCGCATTCAGCCGCAGAACTACGCCCTGTGCCGCCATGACGCGTCGCAGAATCAGGGCCGGTCGAGCCCGTATCAAGCCCGGCACTGCCGCCATGGGGAGCGTCGGCATCACGCCCAGTCGAATCACTCTGACGCCCGCAGAGCGCGGGGATCAGAGTTTCGAGACCAGTGGTGATTGCCATGCTCTATTCTCGCACTACTGTTCTAAACGTGTCAATAGCTTTCTGAAATGAATTGGTACATATTTACCAATCTGGTGTCGAGTCTGGGGGAGGTTGGCTCAACGACTTGTGCGTTGGTGCCTGGTCTACCGTTTCCGCATGCTCAGGTGGCACGTTCGACGGGATTGTGGAGACGTACCTCAATCAGCACGGGTGGGGAGGAAGCGCCGACGTGCACCGATGCGGGGTGCATGGCCAACCGAGCGCCGGGTACGCGGCCGAGTGGAGAGTCATGGGTCGCGCGTCCAGGCTCAACGAGCCGCTGGGTGGTGCCGGGCTGTGCTGGTCAGGGCGACGCGGCGTGTGCGAGTGCGCGAGGGAGCAGGCATGTGCTTCGGAGCCCAGCCGGGTTGATGGTGAGGCGTCGAAGGAGTCGACGGTGCGCTGCGATGGCCCTGCGCTGGGGTGCGTGGTTGAGCGGAAGGCTGCAGACGGCGCGTATTGCCTCGGGCGCTGCGCGTCCCCGTCCCGCGGCCGACACGACCAGAGGCCCTCACCCAACGGGTGGTGAGGCTGCGCACCTCCGCCCAACGCGCGACACGACCGGCCCCCACTCAACGGCCGACACGACGAGGCCTCCGCCCGACGCGCCACACGACGAGGCCCCCACCCAACGGGCGACACGACGTGCCACCCCACAAAACCTACCGCCGCACCCCGCGGTTCCTAAACGCCACAACAGACCCCACAAGCGCGAGAGACGCAAAGGCGCTCACGCCGATCAGCACGACACGATCCAGGTCAACCTCGTGCTGATTTCCGGGAGGCTCAACGGCGATCGGAACCTCCGGCTCAGCCGACTCCGACGCCTCAAAGAAGGGGGATTCCGGGCCACGCGTATCCGGCCCGAGAACAGCGGTCAGCGCCTGGAAAGGCTGCACAACGCCCCAGCCGGACACATCGGTGCGCTGGTCAGGATTACCCCGCAGCGCGGTCGCCGTCAAGCGGTAGGTCCATTGCTCCGGGGTCTCGTCTGGATACGCCGCCGCAACCAACGCCGCGACAGCACTCGCGTACCCGGTCGCATAGCTCGATGCCGGCGCATCGGTGGCGTACACGCAGTCGCCGGTGTTCAAACCGAGCGTGAGCACGTTTTGTCCGGGCGCGGCGAGATCAACGTGCGCACCGTGCACGCTCGCATCCGTCACCATATTCCCGGGCACCGACGCTGCCGTCACGCCCAGCGCTCCCGGCGACGCAGCCGGATACCGCAACTGCGTGGTTCCGCCCGCCGACAAATCGAGCGAACCCTTGACATTGCCCGCGCTCGCCACGACGAGGCTGCCCTTCGCCGTCGCATACGCGACCGCGCGGTCGATGTCATCCGACGCAGACTCGCTCGAAATCGCAACATTAATGATCTCCGCGCCCGCATCAGCCGCCGCGCGAATACCCGCAACGAGCCGACTCGTCACCAGGCCGTGCCCCGCCTCAGCGGTGCGCTCATCGGTGCCCGCATACACGCGCACCGGCAAAATCTTCACGCTCGGCGCGAGCCCCACGAGCGACGACGAATCCGTCGCGCTCGCCACAATCTGCCCGGCAATCGCGGTGCCGTGGCCGTACTGGTCGGTCCACCCGTTCTTATCGGTGCCGTCCTCGACAAGATTGATGCCGGGCAGCAGGGCCTTTTCAAGGCGGGGGTCGGAACCATTGACTCCGGAATCAACGATGGCAACAGTGACGCCGGAACCACGGGTGACGTTCCAAGCGGCCGCCACCTGCATCGCGGCGAAAGTCGGCATTCCGGTGTCAAGCCGGATGAACGACGGATTGCCTTCGTGGCACGAGTCGCCCTCCGCCATCGGCCGAATCCCCGAAGCTAGCGCGCCCGAAGCCGCCGAACCCGTGCCCGAAGCCGCCGCGCCAGCAGCCAACGAGCCCGAACTCGAACCCGCCGAGCCCGAGAGTACCGAAGCCCCCGAACCGCCCCCGAAACCAACCGCCGCAGCCGGCCCCGCCGACAACGCCACCATCGCCCCAACGGCCAACCCAGCAACGACCCCGCGCACTCGCAAACGCACCCGAGACCGAAGCAAGACCCCTCGCACGCTACCCGACCGAACCATCGCTGCGCGCTCCGGCGGCGGCCTGCGTCAGATCCGGACCACCGTGAAACAGCTGAATCCACGGCGCCAGCGCCAATCCCACGTCCTCCGGCACATATCCGAGCTTCGCGAGAATGTCAGCGTCCGCACCCGGCACCGCATAGCTCGTCGCGGTCGAGTCGATGAGCAGCGTCACGGCGCCCGCCTCCTGACCGAATCCGGCAACGTTCACGAGCGCACCCATCGACGGCTCAACGATCGTCTGCCCAGTCAATTCTTCTGAGGCCCCCACCGATGCCAGCACCGAGGTCGGGGTTCCGTCTTCGTCAACGGTCAGGGCGCACGGCGCCTCGGTAGCCGGCATCATCCCAAAAGTGGCGCGCGGCCAGTCGGCCGACGTGACCGGCTTATTCGAGTTCGGCATCGACGAAATCGCCTGGCTGTCTACCTCAAACGTGCGGTCTGCCGAGTACGACGACCCCTGCTGATACAGCGCGAACGCGAGCGGCGACAGCTCGGCGAGCGACCCGTCTTTCAGCACCAAGAAACGCATCGACGCGTCGGTCGTGGTGGTGAAAATCACGTCTCCGACGCGCAGGTCCGAGTCGGGCAGCTTGTCGCCCGCACCCGGCGTCGTGAGCGGCGCGAGCGCGTCGCCCTCTTGAAAAAGGTTGAGCCAGTTCGTCGTCACAACGTGTTGGGGCGCGGAACCAAGACCCAGGTCGCGAAGGATCGCATCAGCATTCGACGCGGGCACCTCCATACGCAGCCCACCCGAAACCACAAAGAATCGGCCTTCGAAGGTCACAACGGCGGCTTCGTCAACCGCGGCACGGTCAGCGATCGGCGTCGTCAAAATACGCGTGTCAATCGCGCCCTCGTCGGCGACGCACGCCGTCCAGCCCGTGTTCACGAGCTTGTCGGGGGAGGGGACCGTGTCGGGCGCACCCGGAATCCCAATCGTGTCGCGCACCGGAATACCCGTCAGCAATCCGCCACTCACCACAATGGGGTTGGCAGAAGCGTCAGGCTCAATCAGCAGGCGGGCGCTCGCGATGTTGAGCACTGGCCACAACTCTTCGTCAATCGTGACGTAGCGCGAGCCCGTCGATTCGTCGATGATGAGCTGCCCGTTGCCCCAATCCGACGGCAGCCCCTTCTGCAGCATCGACATAAACAAACCGACCAGCAGCACGACTACCGAAAGCGAGATACCCGCAACCACTCCGCGCAACGGCTTCGCTGGTTCCAATTCGCGTCCGCCGGGCGCCCCGCTCACGAAAGCCGTCAGCAGGCGCCGGCGAGAAAACCCTTGAGCGTCGAGAAGATCGCTTTTACTCGCCACGCGCTACACCAGCCCCGACGCGATCATGCCCAGCGGCAGCACGCCCGCCAGCACAATGACCTCGGCCGTGTCGGCGAGTCTCGCGAGCCGCAACCGCGCGCGCGGCGACAGCACCGTGATCACGATCGTCGCCCCGGCAACGCTGGCCAGAACGACGAGCATGACCGGAATCAGCTCAGGCTGCGACAGCGCCGCCACAATCGACGTGACCGCAATACCCAGCGCACCCAGCACGAGCAGCACGAGCACATGCGAGCGCGCGAAACTCATGCGCGCAGGGAACATCAGCCCGACAAACGCGAACGCGCACAGCAGCACCGACCACCCGTTGCCGGTCGCGACGAGCGGCGTCGCAAACAGCATCGCAAGCCCCAACGCACAGCGCAGTGCGGTGAGCGACTGGTGGCCGGTCGCGGTCTTCTTGTACACCGTTTCAGTGTTGATCGGCACCGGGTCAGCAAAAACTTCGGCATCCGTGTGCGGCGAAATCACGCGGATCTGAGTGGAACCAAGAGCGAGCCACGGCAGTGCGTTCGCCAATACGGCGGTGACGGCAAGCATCACGGTGTACGACGCGAACGCCGACGAGGGCCACATTGCGGCAGCGACGCCGGCGAGGCCGATGGCGCCGCCGGTGATGAGCGGAACATATTGCACGCTGGGGCGAATCGGGTTGAGTGCCAGCGCGGCGGCACCACCGATGACGGCACCGCCACCCGCGGCGGCCATCGGCCAGCCCCAAAAGCCTGCGGACTCCGGAACCGCGAGGTACGCCGTGAGGGCGCCGAACGCGGCAGCGGCAAGACCGAGGGCACTACCGGATTCACCTTCTCCCATGCGGGAGACAAAAGCGCTGACGGCCAGCAACAGCACAAAGCCGCTGCCGCCGATGATGAGGGGGAGAAGTTCGCCACGTCCGCCGGTCAGCAACAGCACCGCACACACGGCAACAAAGCTGAGCGCAATCGCGAGTGCGGTGCGGGAATTGTCTTTTGCGCTCCACGGCTGCTGGGCGCCGGTCACATCAAGCACGGCCTCGACGATGTCGTCATACACGCGCGGCGTCTCAACGAGACCGCCGCGGCTCAGCGTGAGAACGTCGCCACTCTCCACGTCTTGATCGCCAGCGCTCATGGCGGGCTTCAACGGGGTTCCGTCAACCCGCTGCAAAACGTAACCGGTCGTCGTGATACGCGCGTCAAGCAACCCCAAATTGCGGGCGAACGTCGGCATGACCTCGATCAGCGGAACCTGGCGGGGAATGGCGACATCGAGCCGTCGTCCTTCGCCCACCACCGAGATGCGCAATAGGTCGGTTGGTGCGGTTTGCGCCTTGGCCACGTGGAGTCCCCTCTTCCCATGGTTTTCGCGCGTATCTGCGAGCGCGCGAAGGTACCGTGCACAACAATACCTATGGTCTTGCACGTTGGCCACGAACCGACTAACCAAGCACTCCCGTACCTGGATGCGAGCCGTGAATGACCCAAGATGAGTGAACTCTAAGGTTATTTGGCTTGGTTCGGGCCCCCATGCCCCCGTATTGTTTTGGCTGTCAGACGACAGACAGCGATCGCACGCTGTTTGCATTCGGGGATATTGAGGGGAAGTTCAAAATGGTTGAACGCATTTCTGCCGAGGCGGGAGCGCTTGTTGCTGGTGCACAGGCCGCCGTCGAAGCCAAGCAGGAAATTGTGCAGCGCGTTAACGCTGTCCAGTCTGCCGCCAGCGGTACGCGTGGTGCATGGTCGGGTCCGGCCGCACAGCGCTACTACCAGCTGATCGACAACTGGGAGCTGGAGGCGAAGAAGATCGCCAACATTCTTGACCAGCTCGAAGAGTCGCTCCGCCGCACCGCCGGCGACCAGGCGTCTGCTGACGAGTCCTTCCAGGGCACGATTGGCAACCTCGGTTCGATGATGGGCGGCGCGTCCTAAGGGGCGCCCGGAGACTAAGGAGAGATTCTGATGGATTCATTTTCCGTAAACCCCGCCGCTCTTGAGGCTCTCGCAACCGAGATCCGCAACAACGACCGTCGCATTGACGCCGCGCTCGCTGAGTTGCAGAGCAAGGTCAACCGCCTGAGTGCTGCGTGGGATGGTGACGCGAAGGCTGCGTACGCCACCGCTCAGGCTCAGTGGACCCGCTCGATCACGGCGATGAACGTGCTCCTGGCACGCATCTCGACCGAGACGACGAACATCCAGCAGGGCTACATGCAGCAGGACCGCTCATCGGCAGGTCGCTTCGGCGCCTAACTCGCTGAGTCACCTTTTATCGGTGGGGCGGGCGCTGTGGCGCTCGCCCCATCGTGCGTCAATAAAGATTGAGGGGATCTGAAATGGCACACCACATTGCGTTTAATCCGGACTCCGTTCGTACCGCGATGAACAATCTCCTACTGGAGATGGACAACGGCGGCGAGGGTTCGCTCAACAACATGCCGACGAACGTGCGTAGTTACACGATCAACGGCCAAGAAGACTCCGACGGCGGCATCACGTCGCTGTCAAACCTGCGCACGAAGCTGCACATGTCGCTGTCCGCACGCTCGCAGGAGGCAACAACGTTGCAGACCGAGCTCCTTGCGGCCCTTGACGCGCTCGAGCGCATCATTGCCGACCTCAACGCGCGCGAAGACGACCAGTCGATGAAGTCGGCGAACATGCTGGAGAACGTGCAGGAGTTCATGACGAACACGATGGCTGAAGCGCCGTCGGGTACGAGCTCGGGCGCCAACCCGACGCGCGAGCAGATCAACGCCGCGGGTGGTTTCGAAGCTGGCACCGGAAACATTCCACTTTGATGCCAATAACACATCAGCGCTCACCCCGCACCCGGCTGAGCGCTCTCACACTGACCGTGGCTTTCGCCGCGGCCTTTGTGGCGCCTGCGGTCAGCGCGCCAGCGCCGGCAACCGCAGCAATTGACGCAACGGGGTGGTGGTATCCGGCAATGGGTATCGATGATGCCCACGCAGCTGGCTGGACGGGCGAGGGCGTGAAAATCGCCGTCATCGAATCACACTTCAACCCGGAAGCGCCCGCCGTTGCCGGCGCGAATGTGACGGTGAATCAAAGCTTCGAGTGCGGTGGCACGCCGGGCGTGACCACCGAAACAAGCGAAGATGCCTTGCACGGTGTCGGCGTCGTGCAAATGATCGTAGGGCCCTTCGGGCTCGACGGTGATATCGGTGGCATCGCCCCGAAAGCTGCGATTGAGGTCTTCACCCTGGGCGGCCCCGAGTGCCTGGTGACCGACATTGACGACAACGATCAGTCGCCGCTCGGGCGTGCGATCGTCGGCGCGGTCGATGCCGACAACGACATCATTTCGATTTCAGCCGGCCAAACCCCGTTCGCGGGTGACTACGCGGCCATCGCCTACGCGATTGCGCACGATGTCGTGGTTGTTTCGTCGTCGCCCAACAAACTTGCGCAGCAAGACTTGCTGTTCCCGGTCGGCGCTAACGGCGTCGTGTCGGTTGCGGCCGTGGCCCAGAACCTCGATCTACTCAACGACAACGGCACAACCGTCGTGACCCCGGAGATCACGGTTGTCGCACCCGGAATCAACATCGGCTCCGTCGGCAAACCGGGGGATTGGTCAGGGCTGTCAGTAACGAATGGTTCGTCGACCAGCGCGCCGCTGGTTGCCGGCGCCCTCGCGCTCACAAAGCAGAAGTACCCGGACGCGACGGGCAATCAGCTCATCCACGCGCTCATCAACTCGACGGCGAGTGCGCAGAACGAGTTGGGTCGCGACACGGTCAACGGATACGGCTACGGCCTGATCTCACTCGCAGCGCTTCTGGCGTCTGACCCATTGTCGTATCCCAATGAGAATCCGCTGATGGATAAGTCACTCGGACTCCCGTCACAATCTGACGTCGACGACGTGAAGGGGATCACGCCGCCGCCGACGACAGCGCCAGCGGAGAGTGCGTCACCGGAGCCGTCGAAGACGGCTGATGACGTAGAAGCGGAACCATCGACTCCTGAAGAGAGCGGCCCCGATGGTCCTGGGGCACTGCCCTGGCTCATTGGCGGCGCGATCATGGTTGTCGGTGTCGGAGTAATTGTTTTTTCTGTCATGAGGTTCCGGCGCGACGCCGGACGGTCTTAAGGGGGCTGTGATGTCACAGGGCATATGGGAACAGAGGTTGCGTGAACTGTCGTGGTGGAACGTTGATGTGCGGCTGACGCACAACCAGCGCATCTCCACCGCGCTGGACGCGCTGTCGCGGGAGCTGGCAAATGCCATTCCCGACGATCTGAAGGGCGACGTGCGCGTTGCCGCAGATAACGCGATGAACGAAGTACGAAACAAGGCCATCGCGCTGGCGACGAGGCTGAACACCGTTGACTCGACGGTGACAAACGCCAATGAAACGCGCCGCGATCTCGCGCAGCGCGGTATTTCTGAGCTCGACAACTACCCGAGTGAGCTGTCGCCATGGCAAGAAGCCCTTGTGCGCGGCGCTGTCGCCGGGAGCATGCTTCATTTCGGACCGCTCTCGTGGATTGCCGGCGAGGGCGTAACATGGTCGATCAACAACTACTTGGCAAACGCTCGTGAGGCTGAGGCTCAGCGTCAGGTTCGTAAGATCAGCGACGCAATGGACCGTTACACCTTCGACGGCGTGGCTCCCGGCGGCCCGAGCACGACCGACCAGAACGACCGCGAAGACCGTGGCGGCGGCCCCGGCCCGTCGTCATACGACATGATCCCGGGCTCGGACTACAACCCGATCAACAACGTGACCAACCCGCAGGGTCCGAACGTTGGCGACCCGCAGAATCCGAACATCCCCGACCTGCCGTTCTACGGTCCGTTTATTGGGCCCAACCCGAACGACCCCGACTTCGACCCCGACAACCCGGTGTCTTGGAACCCGCAGCCGTGGAACCCTGAGCTTCCTGATTGCCCGCCGCCGCCGAATTGGAACGACGACAACGGCGGCGGCGGTGGCGACGGCTACAACCCCGACTTCGGCAACTCCGGCGACCCCAACTTCAACTGGCCTATCGGCACGGCCGACCCGCCCTACGTCGGCTGGACGCCCGATGACCCGACCGGCAACGGCTCCAACACGTGGCCGCGCCCCGGTGGCATTGGTGGCCCGGGTGTTCCCGGCGGCCCCGGCGGATTCGGTGGCGGCGGTGGTGGCGGCGGATACGCCGGCGGAACCGGTGGCACTGGTGGCGGTAGCGCCCTCGTCGGTGGTGCCGGCGGCGGTGTCGCCCTGGGTGGCGCCAAGTTGATGGCCGGTGCCCGCACGGGTGCGGGCCTTGCCGGTGGCGGCATGATGGGTGGCGGCATGATGGGCGGTGGCGCGGCTGGCGGTGCTGGTCGTGGTGGCGCTGGTGGTGCCCGCGGGCTCAGTGCCGGTGCTGCGAGTGGCGCAGGCCGTGGTGGCGCAGGTGCAGCCGGTGGCGCTGCCGGTCGCGGTGGCATGGGCGTCGCGGGTGGCGCTGCTGGTCAGGGCTCCGCATCTAAGGGCGCCGGAACCAGGGGTGGCGCGGGTCGCACCGGTGCCGGTATGGCTGGTGGTGCTGCTCAGAACCGCGACTCCGACAAGAAGAAGCGCGGCGTTGGCATGGGTGCTGGCATCGTGGCTCCGTCGCTGGACGCAGACGAAGAGATTGGCGCACGTTCGCAGGCCGCCGAGGCTGGCGGTCGCGCGGCATCTCACGACTTCGACGCGTAAACGAGGCGCGAGAGCATGAGCGGCAACGGTGCCGGTGCGGCTCGCACCACAATCATTCTCAACGCAGATGTTTTGCGTGGTCAGGGCCGGTCGCTGGCAGCACATGCCAGCGACCTGGCCTCGGCCGCAGGCCAGGCTCGAGTGAGCATGCCGGCGACGGCGTTTGGCAGGTTGAACTCCTACCTTCCCGGCCCGTGCAACGCACTCGCTGGGCGGGCGGGCGACCTCTTGACGTCAGCGTCGGAGTTGCTTGCGGCGATGGGCGAAGGCGTCGACGGCGTGCTGAAGCAATTCGAGACGATCGAGGCCGAAGCCGCCGCTGAACTTGAAAAGTGGGAGCCATGAGCTCGGCCAGTGCGATCGCAGGTAGCCTGCGAAGTGAATCGTGGGTGGGTGGCGCACCCCGTTCTGGCGGCGACCCGTGCGCGAGCATTCCGGGCTTCGCCGGCATGGCGCTGCAATACATTCAGCCGCTGAATACGTGGTTCAACGACCTGCTCGGTGACCCGTCGGCGGTTGCCAGTTTCGCGTACGGTTGGCAAAACGTCGAAGCGCAGGCGCGCGGCGTCGCGGGCAAACTTTCCGGCGAAAAAGCTCGGTTGGCTGACCTCGATGGTCGATCTATCCGCAAGCTGCGCGAGCGCTACGACGACCTCGAACCGATCGTCACCGACACGGCCGAGTGGAGCGGTGCGGCCGCGGCGGCACTGAAGCTTGCCTCCACGATCGTCACGGCTGTTCGCCAGTTTGTGTGCGACTTCTTGGTGCAGCTGCGCCGGTACTGGGACGAGCTGTTCGAGTGGAGCTGGAACCCGCTCGACAAGGTCGACGACCTCTGGAAGTTCGCCGACGCGGCGTTCGATCTGGTGCAGGCCGGCGGCCGCCTGATCGAGACGATGTTCACCGCGCTCGAACAGCTCGGCACACTCCTCAATAAGCTGCAGCCGCTCGTGATGGAGGCCTTCGACGAGATGCGCCGCCTCCTGGCGTGGATGTACAAGACGACTGTTCCAGTCATTGGCGGCTCCATCAGCGACATGCTGCAAGACGACCCCGACGTGGAAGAGCTTGATCCGGGCATTCTCGATAGCGAGGGGCAGCAGGCGTACAACGACCTGATGGACCGTGGAGAGATCAACGGTCTCACCGACCTGCTCGACCAGAACGGACTCATCGACAAGATCAGCGGTGGTGATTCCACGGCGATCAGCGTGCAAACGATCCGCCGCCCCGATGGTTCCGAGTACACCCTCGTCAACCTGCCGTCGACGCTCGACTGGGCCGGTCTCGACGTTGCCAAGTGGATGGAAGGCGGCCCGATCAATGACTGGGACGCCAACGTTGCTCAGGTGCTGTTCGACAACCCAGTGTTGCGCACGCAGTATGAGCGCGCGGTGATGGATGCGATGCGCGACGCGGGTGTGCCGCCCGGGTCAGATGTGGTGTGGTCGGGCTTTAGCCAGGGCGGCATTATGGCCGGCAACATGGGCTCAGACTCTTCAGCGCACGGCTACAACACCGTCGGCATCGTGACGAACGGTTCACCGATCGATCACTTCCCGATTCCGAACAACATTCCGGTGTTGCAGGTGCAGCACGCGCTCGACCCGGTGCCGCTTCTTGATGGGCAGCAGATTCCTAACCTCGGCCCGAATGTTGACTGGGTGATGGGCAACCCGATAACGGCGCCGGATGGCGGCTTCGGTCCGCACAACGCCGGAACCTACAGCGACACCCTGAAGGACTACGTTGCTGGCGGCGGGCAGTTCCGCAATGACTGGTCATTCTTGAATGGCGACGTCGTCGACACCTATCTTGGTCATACTGGCGAGGGTAATTACAGAACCCAGCCGACGACCAACTAGCTGACCGCGAGATTGCGACAACCCAGCATGATTGATGACATCACGGAACAGGTGCAGGCCGCGCGCGAACGCGTGTACGGCCAGATCGAAGACGCACGAGCGCGCCACACGGCGCTACGCGAGGCGATCAACGAGGTTCGTGGCCTCACCGCGACGGTGCGCTCGCCACGCGGCGAAGTGTCGGTGACGGCGGCGATGAGCGGTGCGGTGACCGACGTGCGGGTGCTGCACGACGACCTCGACGCCCGCACGCTGAGTGCGCTGCTCACCCAGACGGTTGCGGCCGCACAGCAGGCGGTGCGCGAGCAAGCTGCTGACCGCATGATGGAGGTTGCAGGGGCTGATTCGAGCATCATTGCCGACCTCCGCACGCCGTTGGCTCGTGAGGGAGGGCTCTAATGTTTACCGACATCCATATCGAAACTGGCCCCATGCTCGACCTTGCCGTCGAGCTCGAAACGCAGGCCCGGCACCTCTTGGCTGCCGCTGATCGGCACCAGGAGCGTCGCACGGAGCTACTGCAGAGCACCTCGGGTGCCGCATCGCAGGGGGCGAGCATAGACATGCAGACCGCGATCGACGCGCTCTACATTCGTGCCGGCAAGCTCAAGAACAATGCCGGGGTGCTGCGCTCGCTCGCGGCGGTGTACGACCAGGCTGACCTTGACGGGGCCCGCTCGTTCGGCCCATAACCTCGAAAGTCACTCGTGAAACGCTCCACACACCGCGCCGCGGGCTTTGCGGCGCTCGCCGCAGTTGCCGCACTGGCGCTCTCTGCCTGCGCCAGCGGTTCCGGAACCACCAAGGCAGCGGAAGTAGCGCAACAGCAGGTTGTCGACTCGGGGGCGTTTGTCGACGTCGACATCGCGAAGAGCACGGAGAAAAACGCCAACGCGATTTTCGCGTGGGTGAAGGTCGCGGGGGAGTTGACCGCTGAGCAGTTGGCCATCATCGTCACCGCCGTCGGCACGGCGACCAGTAGCGACAACCGGTGCACCGTTGAGATCGTCGCGAAGCACGATGATGCGACCGAGTCGAAGGCCGACATGCATCTCGCCGCGCGCGATCTCGGCCTCACGCAATACCTCACCCGCAACGACTACAGCCTCGAAATGCCCTGCAGCGAGGCCCGCGCGTTCGCCGACGCGAACAGCTGAGGTCCGTGCCCGTTGAGCGGGGTGTGGAAAACTCACATGCAGGTGGGTGGGGGAATGCGGGGCGCGACACGCGGAAGCGACGGAATTGGGGCCGAGCGCGTTTGACCGCATGGCAAAAACCCGCGTATCATTGATCGGGTGTGCGCTCGCGCGCGTCGTGAGTTGTGTCTCGGCACAGATCAGGGCAAAACGCGAAACCACACATCTCTGGGAACGGCTTGCAAACAGGCCACCCCCACGGCATATCCACCAAGAAGACCGTGCAGATATTCTGCCTGGTCGGCGGATTAGCGTGAAGCCCCTCGACACGAAACGTAAAACTTTCTCACTGCGGGGACGAGAACACGACGCTGTCACCGTGCAGCAAACATAGGAGAAGAAGTGCCAACTATTCAGCAGTTGGTTCGCAAGGGACGCACGCCGAAGGTCACCAAGACCAAGGCTCCCGCTCTGAAGGCGAACCCGCAGCAGCGCGGCGTGTGCACCCGTGTGTACACCACCACCCCGAAGAAGCCGAACTCGGCGATGCGTAAGGTCGCTCGTGTGAAGCTCTCGAACGGTACCGAAGTTACCGCGTACATCCCCGGTGAGGGCCACAACCTCCAGGAGCACTCGATGGTGCTCGTTCGTGGTGGTCGTGTTAAGGACCTCCCCGGTGTCCGTTACAAGATCGTCCGTGGTGCACTCGACACCCAGGCAGTCAAGAACCGTAAGCAGGCTCGTAGCCGCTACGGCGCGAAGAAGGGCTAAGGAATATGCCTCGTAAAGGTCCCGCGCCCAAGCGCCCCGTAGTTAACGACCCGGTATACGGTGCTCCGATTGTCACGTCGCTCGTGAACAAGATCCTCGTTGACGGCAAGAAGTCGCTCGCTGAGGCTATTGTCTACGGCGCCCTCTCGGGTGTCGAAGAGAAGAGCGGCCAAGACGCTGTGGCAACCCTCAAGAAGGCGCTCGACAACGTGCGCCCGACGCTTGAGGTTCGTAGCCGCCGCGTTGGTGGTTCGACGTACCAGGTTCCGGTTGAGGTCAAGCCGCACCGTGCAAACACCCTTGCACTGCGCTGGCTCGTTTCGTACGCAAAGGGTCGTCGTGAAAAGACGATGACTGAGCGTCTGCGCAACGAGATCCTCGACGCTGCGAACGGTCTGGGTGCCGCTGTTAAGCGTCGCGAAGACACGCACAAGATGGCTGAGTCGAACCGCGCGTTCGCTCACTACCGCTGGTAACCAGCACTTTCGTTCCGCCCCTGGCATCTGCTGGGGGCGGAGCGATCCACATACGAACCTGACGTAAGGAAGAACCCGTGGCACAAGAGGTGCTCACTGACCTCAAGAAGGTCCGCAACATCGGCATCATGGCGCACATTGATGCTGGAAAGACGACGACGACCGAGCGCATCCTGTTCTACACGGGCGTCAACCACAAGATCGGTGAAACCCACGACGGTGGCGCAACGACCGACTGGATGGAGCAGGAGCAGGAGCGTGGCATCACGATCACCTCTGCTGCTGTGACGTGCTTCTGGAACGGCACGCAGATCAACATCATCGACACCCCCGGTCACGTTGACTTCACGGTTGAGGTGGAGCGTTCGCTCCGCGTTCTCGACGGTGCTGTCGCCGTGTTCGACGGTAAGGAAGGTGTCGAGCCGCAGTCTGAGACCGTTTGGCGTCAGGCTGACAAGTACGACGTTCCGCGTATCTGCTTCGTCAACAAGATGGACAAGCTGGGCGCTGACTTCTACTTCACCGTTGACACGATCGTCAACCGCCTGAAGGCAACCCCGCTGGTCATCCAGCTTCCGATCGGTTCGGAGAGCAACTTCGTTGGTGTTGTCGACCTCGTCGAGATGCGCGCCCTGGTTTGGGCTGGCGACTCGAAGGGTGACGTCACCATGGGCGCCAAGTACGACGTTCAGGAGATCCCGGCTGACCTCGCAGAGAAGGCAGCGGAGTACCGCGCCAAGCTCCTCGAAACGGTTGCTGAGAGCGACGACGAACTGCTCGAGAAGTACTTCGGTGGCGAAGAGCTCACCGTTGCAGAGGTCAAGGGTGCAATCCGCAAGCTGACGATCTCGTCGACCGTTTACCCGGTGCTGTGTGGTTCCGCATTCAAGAACCGCGGTGTTCAGCCGATGCTGGACGCTGTCGTTGACTACCTCCCCTCGCCCCTCGACGTGCCGGCTATCGAAGCTCACGACCCGAAGGACGAAGAGATCGTCATCGAGCGCAAGCCCTCGAAGGACGACCCGTTCACGGCTCTCGCCTTCAAGATCGCTGTTCACCCGTTCTTCGGTCGTTTGACCTTCGTTCGCGTGTACTCCGGTCACCTTGACTCGGGTGCTCAGGTCATTAACTCGACCAAGAGCAAGAAGGAGCGCATCGGAAAGATCTTCCAGATGCACGCCAACAAGGAAATGCCCGTTGAGTCGATGACCGCAGGTCACATCTACGCTGTGATCGGCCTCAAGGACACCACGACCGGTGACACGCTTGCCGACATGGCAAACCCGGTTGTGCTTGAGTCGATGACCTTCCCTGAGCCCGTTATTGAGGTCGCTATCGAGCCCAAGACGAAGGCTGACCAGGAGAAGCTGGGTACCGCTATCCAGAAGCTCGCTGAAGAAGACCCGACGTTCCGCGTCGAGCAGATTCAGGAGACCGGTCAGACGCTCATCAAGGGTATGGGTGAGCTTCACCTTGACATCCTTGTTGACCGCATGAAGCGCGAATTCAAGGTCGAGGCAAACGTTGGTAAGCCGCAGGTTGCTTACCGCGAGACGATCAAGAAGGCCGTCGAGAAGCACGACTACACCCACAAGAAGCAGACGGGTGGATCGGGTCAGTTCGCAAAGATCCAGTTCAACCTCGAGCCGCTTGAGGTTGAGGGCGACAAGACGTACGAATTCGTCAACGCCGTCACCGGTGGTCGTATCCCGCGCGAGTACATCTCGCCGACCGACCAGGGCTTCCAGGATGCAATGAACGTGGGTGTCCTCGCCGGATTCCCCATGGTCGGCGTCAAGGCAACGCTCGTTGATGGTGCTTCGCACGATGTTGACTCGTCTGAAATGGCGTTCAAGATCGCGGGCTCCATGGGCTTCAAGGAGGCTGCACGCAAGGCAAACCCCGTTATCCTCGAGCCGATCATGGCTGTTGAGGTGCGTACTCCTGAGGAGTACATGGGTGACGTCATTGGTGACATCAACTCCCGTCGTGGCCAGATCTCGTCGATGGAAGACGCACAGGGTGTCAAGGTCATCCGTGCACAGGTTCCGCTGTCCGAAATGTTCGGCTACATCGGTGACCTGCGCTCGAAGACCTCGGGCCGCGCTGTGTACTCCATGGAGTTCTCGAGCTACGCAGAAGTTCCGCGTAACGTCTCCGACGAAATCGTTCAGAAGGCAAAGGGCGAGTAATTGCCCTGGGGGCGTGTCGGCAACGTCGCGCCCCCAATGCCGACTGGCAAATACAACTTCACAGAATCAGTAGGAGCTTTCCTACTACACTGAAACCATCCCCTGTAGACAACCGGTCGCAATCCAGTGCCCGGAAGATCTACACGAATGTCCTTAGGAGGACCTAGTGGCTAAGGCCAAATTCGAGCGGACCAAGCCGCACGTAAACATCGGAACCATCGGTCACGTTGACCACGGTAAGACCACGCTTTCGGCTGCAATCTCGAAGGTTCTGGCTGACAAGTACCCGTCGGCCACGAACGTTCAGCGCGACTTCGCGTCGATTGACTCGGCTCCTGAAGAGCGTCAGCGCGGTATCACGATCAACATCTCGCACATCGAGTACGAGACCCCGAAGCGTCACTACGCACACGTTGACGCTCCTGGTCACGCCGACTACGTGAAGAACATGATCACCGGTGCTGCTCAGATGGACGGCGCAATCCTCGTGGTTGCTGCTACCGACGGCCCGATGGCTCAGACGCGTGAGCACGTTCTGCTCGCCAAGCAGGTCGGCGTTCCGTACCTGATGGTTGCACTGAACAAGTCGGACATGGTTGACGACGAAGAGATCCTCGAGCTCGTTGAGCTTGAGGTTCGCGAGCTCCTCTCGAGCCAGGGCTTCGACGGCGACAACGCTCCCGTTATCCGCGTTTCGGCGCTCAAGGCACTCGAGGGTGACGAGAAGTGGGCTGAGGCAATCGTCGAGCTCATGCAGGCTGCTGACGACAACATCCCCGACCCCGAGCGTGACCGCGACAAGCCGTTCCTCATGCCGATCGAGGACGTCTTCACGATCACGGGCCGCGGAACCGTTGTTACGGGCCGTGCAGAGCGCGGTACCCTCGCGATCAACTCCGAAGTTGAGATCGTTGGTATCCGTCCGACCCAGAAGACGACCGTCACGGGTATCGAGATGTTCCACAAGCAGCTCGACGAGGCTTGGGCCGGCGAGAACTGTGGTCTTCTCCTCCGTGGTCTTAAGCGCGACGACGTCGAGCGTGGCCAGGTTGTTGTGAAGCCGGGCTCGGTTTCGCCGCACACCAACTTCGAGGGCACCGCCTACATCCTTTCGAAGGAAGAGGGTGGCCGCCACAACCCGTTCTACACGAACTACCGCCCGCAGTTCTACTTCCGTACCACGGACGTGACCGGCGTCATCTCGCTGCCCGAGGGCACCGAAATGGTTATGCCTGGTGACACCACCGACATGTCGGTCGAGCTGATCCAGCCGATCGCTATGGAAGAGGGCCTCGGCTTCGCTATCCGTGAGGGTGGCCGCACCGTTGGTGCTGGTACCGTCACCAAGATCAACGCGTAATTTCGCTTAACTGATCTGCGAGGGCCCCTGGGAAACCAGGGGCCCTCGTGCGTTGTTTGGGAGGCCGGAACCACGTCTTCCGCCCGAAGCTTCTATGTTTGTCAACCGTTTTCGAGGAGGCGGTAGATGTGTCGGGCGAGGAGTCGTTTGAGGCTGCGTCGGATGTTGCGGTCGGTGTCTCCGTCTGCTCGGCGGCGGGCGGCGTAGGCGAGGGTTTCGGGGTGTGATCGCCATCGGGTGATGATGACGCGGTGCAGGGCCGCGTTGGGGTCTGTCAGATTAACGGTGGATCTGGCCTGGCGGTTGGTTAGTTGATTCGGCCTTCGAAGGTGATCGCGAAGGCGTTGAGCGCGGGCTTCCACCTCGTCACCCAGCGTGCCCGACCGCGGCCGGTCGGGTCAAGCGAGCGTGTCACGAGATAGAGGCACTTCAGTGCTGCGGCGTCGTTGGGGAAGTGCCCGCGCGCCCGCACGGCACGCCGGTATCTCGCATTGAGGGACTCGATCGCATTGGTGCTGCAGATGATGCGGCGGATCTCGACGTCGTAGTCCAGGAACGGGATGAACTCGGACCAGGCGTTCTCCCACAGCACCCGGATCGCGGGATACATGCTCGCCCACTTCTCCGCGAACTCCTCGAACCGTGCTTGCGCGGCGGCCTCGTTCGGTGCCGTATAGACCGGCCGCAGGTCGCGGGCGATCTGGTCCCAGTACTTCCGCGACGCGAACTTGAAGGTGTTGCGGATCAGGTGGATGATGCACGTCTGCACCGTCGTCTGCTCCCACGTGGTGTTGATCGCGTCCGGGAGTCCCTTCAGCCCGTCGCAGACCACGATGCACACGTCCTCGACGCCCCGGTTCTTGATCTCGGTGAGCACGCCGAGCCAGAACTTCGCGCCCTCACCGCCGTCGCCGGCCCAGATGCCGAGGATGTCGCGTTCTCCGCCCGTGGTGACGCCCACAGCGACATAGAACGGCTTGTTGCGCACCTGCCCGTCGCGGACCTTCACCACGATCGCGTCGATGAACACGACCGGGTAAACCCGATCCAGCGGCCGGTTCTGCCACTCGGTCATCTCCTCGATCACCTTGTCAGTGATCTTTGAGATCGTGTCCTTGGACACCGAGGCGCCGTAGACGTCGTCGAAATGCGCCGCGACCTCACCGGTGGTCAGTCCGCGTGCGGTCAGCGAGAGGACGATCTCGTCGATACCGTCTAGCCGACGCTGCCGCTTCCTCACGATCTTCGGCTGAAACGACCCCTCACGATCCCGCGGAACGTCGATCTGCACGGCACCGACCTCGGTGAGCACCGTCTTGGACCGCGTCCCGTTACGGGCGTTGCCGCTATCGCTGGCCTGGTGCTTCTCATAGCCGAGGTGCTCGGCCATCTCGACCTCGAGCGCGGTCTCCAACACGGTCTTCGTCAACCCGGCGAGCAGCCCACCCGGGCCGACGAGGCTGACGCCCTGCTCTTTCGCCTGCGCGAGCAACTGCTCAGCGATCTGCTGTTCATCGATGATCTCTCCCGTCACAGGATCGATCATCTCGGTCATCTGATTCACTGCCTTACCTTTCGGTCAAGCCAGTCCCAGATCCACCGTTTTTCTGACAGTCCCTGGAAGAGGGCCTCGGCTTCGCTATCCGTGAGGGTGGCCGCACCGTTGGTGCTGGTACCGTCACCAAGATCAACGCGTAATTTCGCTTAACTGATCTGCGAGGGCCCCTGGGAAACCAGGGGCCCTCGTGCGTTGTTTGGGCATAGTTTCTTCAGGGGGGCGGAACCATGAGTCGATGGGTTGCGCTCGGTGGCTATGCGGTGTTCGTGCTGTGGGTAACGCTGATGCCCCGCCTAGAAGACGTGGGCGCCGATTCGCTTGCCTGGCGCTTGCTCGCCGTTGTGCATGGGTGGGGTGTGCCGGCGTGGTTTGACTACGCCATGCTGGAGTTCATGGCTAATGTGGCGATGTTTGTTCCCATCGGCATGTTCGGGGTTGCGATTTTGCCTCGGCACCGCTGGTGGCTTGCGATCGTAACGGCATTCTTCTTTAGCTGCGCTATCGAGCTTGCGCAGCTGTGGTGGCTTCCCGATCGCGTGGCTGACTGGCGCGATGTGCTGGCGAATTCGCTCGGTGCCGCTCTGGGTGCAGGGCTAGCTCTCGGGCTTCGCGCCCTACGATGGAAGTCGGTCAACCGAGAGGACGCTCATGTCTGACGCCCCCACGCAGGTCTTACCCGGTCTGCGCGCGCCTGCAACGCGTGGCACACGCCCGCCGAAAAGCCACCTGCGCGCCTGGCTGGCATGGCTTGGCCTGCTTGCATACGGCGCCGTGGTTCTGGCTGCGACGATGAGCCCGACCCCACTTGACAGCGGCTATCGCGGTGCGATTGACAAGGTGCTCGCCGTTCTGCACCGCAATGGCCTGCCGACTCGAATTGACTACCCCGAGGTTGAGTTTGGCGCGAACGTGCTGATGTTCATTCCGCTGGGCTTCTTCATTGGCTTGGTGCTGCCTCGTATCGCGGTGTGGGCAGGAATCTTTGTCGTGCCGGCTCTGTCTGGCGCGATCGAGTTCATTCAGGGTCAGTTGCTGGCAGAACGTTTTTCGACTCTGCAAGACGTGCTTGCCAACTCTTTGGGTGGCTGGACTGGCCTCCTGATCGCGATGATCATCCGCGCGGTCGTGCACGCGCGAGACGAGAAGGTTGTAGCACGTGCGCTCTGGGAGATTCGACGCTAGACGATTGCGGCGCATACACTCGATGTTTGTGCCCACCCCTCAGCGTCTCGATATCCAGGGACTACGAGCCCTAGCAGTCGCGCTCGTCGTAATCTTCCATTTAGCTCCCGCTGTGGTGCCGGGTGGCTATATTGGTGTCGATGTTTTTTTCGTCATCTCAGGCTTCCTCATCACATCGCATTTGCTGAGAGAAGTTGACCGCACGGGTTCGATCAAATTGAGCGAGTTCTGGGCGCGACGGATCAGACGACTGCTTCCCGCCGGGCTACTCGTCTTGGTCGTATCGGCGGCAGCAGTGCTCTTCTTGTTGCCCGAAGCATTCCGGCAACAGAATCTGATCGAGATCTTCCTCGCTTCGATATACGTCGTGAACTGGAACTATGCGGCTAACGCAGTGGACTACCTCGGGGCGGACACGACTGGTTCAATTGCGCAGCATTACTGGTCGCTATCAGTAGAAGAGCAGTTCTACATTGTGTGGCCGATATTGATCCTCGCGGCCGCTTGGTTCGGTCGACGCGTAATTCGGGCAGACGCACGCCGAGTGATAGTAGTCACGCTACTGCTTGTATTTACCGTCTCGTTTGTCTTTTCTGTTTTCGAGACAGCGCGCTCGCAACCTTCTGCGTACTTCATAACAACGACACGCGCGTGGGAGTTTGCAGCCGGGGCGCTGGTAGGTTTGCTACCGTTCGTCAGGCTCCGGCAGAGCGTGCGCGTGATATTGAGCTGGGGGGCGGTGGCGGCTGTCGCTGCATCAGCGCTGCTGTTCGACTCAGGAACTGAATTCCCTGGATGGATTGCAATAGTTCCGGTGGCGGCGACAGCGTGGCTCCTGTATGTCGGGGACATCGAGTCCAATAACTCACCCCAATACCTGGCGCGCGCCGGGTGGGTGCAACGACTAGGGGATCTCTCCTACTCCATTTACCTCTGGCACTGGCCAATCATTGTTGTGTTCGTGGCGTTGCGCGGTGCTCAGCCCGGTTGGAAGGGGATGGTGGTTCTCCTACTGGTCACGATTGTGCTCGCGGAACTTACAAAGCGGTTCGTGGAAGATCCGGTGCGCCGCGCACCAGGCATCATCGGGCGCCCCCTACCGACTTACGTAGCTATGGTGAGCTCGATTGTGGTCATTGCTGCAGCGACGTTGATTCCGTCTCTGGTGTGGGACGCAACGCAGCAGGACAAGCGCGAGCAAGTCGCAGCACAGATACTGATCGAGGATGGGTGTTTCGGCGCATACGCCGTACAAAATGGTTGTGATCCCGACGATGTACCCACGGGGCTCATCACTCCCGCCATCTCGGCAAAAGACGGGTACACGCCGGACACATCCTCAGATGCTTGCCGGGTAGAGAGTATCGAAGGGCAGCACCTCACGACCTGTGAGTTCAATACGGGTACCGACACAATGGTCCTCTTTGGCGACTCCCATGCCGCACACCTCATCCGCCCGTTGGTGAAGCTTACAGATGAGCGAGACCAAACACTGGCGGTGCATTCACGAACAGGCTGTTCCGGATTCCCGGGCATGGAAGGGGAGCAAACTGAGAACCGTCGCCTGTGTAGCGAATGGGCGAACTCCACGCTCGCCGCGGTAGCCTCTGACCCCGACGTCTCCGCTGTGGTCTTGAGCGTAAGAACCATGCTCACTGCGGGCGACCGCGACCTGGCGATCTCGCAAATCAATATGCTCCAGGAAGCAGGCAAGAGCGTATATGTGTTCCGGACAGTTCCAGGGATGCCGGATCAATGGCCGGTGGACTTCGGCGACCGTGCGCAATTCGCGCCCGAGTGTGTGGAACGGCGGGGCCAATGCGACTGGACACCTGGCCCATGGGAAGACTGGCTCGTAGCCGCAGCCGAGGAGGCCGGAGCGACCGTACTCGACACGTGGGAGATGGTCTGCCCGGACGGCGTGTGCAGGGCCGTGATCGGTGGAACAATAGTGTACTTCGATGAGAGTCACCTGACCCGCACTTTTGCCGAAACGCTGACGCCGTGGTTACGCAGCGAGATCCGAAGATAGGTGCTGAACGGGCAAATGCTTCCAGCTCGCGACGAGGCGAGCTCTCGCTCGTCGTTCAAGGCGCCCTGACGTTTCAATATGCGTCCCCAAGGTAGGCTGGTCAGGTTAACCAGCTCACGCCCATGACGGAGAGGACCCAGTCGATGCAGGTAGCTCTATTGTTGCTGGCGTTAATGGTCGTGATCTCGTTGCTCAATCGATCGATTCTCAATCCAACGTCGATCACGCTTGGTGTCTTAGCTCTATCAACGGGGCTCGCATCATTGCGCCTGTACGGGCTCTTCTCCTTTGACCCAATTGCCGAGAGCATCATCCTGGCGGGTGGTGCATCATTGTTCGTCGGTGCGGTCATAATGCGTCGATTCGGTAACACGGTCGCGCTGTTTCCGGATCCTGATGCGGGCCAAGACCACCTCATTAGATATCGCGTGCTGACGGTCGCGCTGGTTGCGGCTATCGTCGTGATGATGGTCTCGCGCGCGGGGCAAATTGGGATACTTCTGGGCGGTGGGTCGCTGGCGGAGGTCCGCAATTCCTATCTCGGCTATGGCGGCAATGATGCGACGATCGCCCTCGTTGATCGCCTATTTGTGGGCCCGTTGATGATATTGGCTCTGCCGATTTTTCTGTGGAGCCTTCTCCGTGGAAAGATTAACGTCGGCTTCGCCGTGTCCTTCGCATCTGTGGTTCTGCTCAATCAGCTCACCTCGGGTGGTCGATTCATCTTCCTGTATGCGGGAGTGATGGTGCTCGCGCTGTTAGCTCGGCCCGGAGCAACTCGACGCCACAACACCTGGGCCAAAGCAATACTCGTCGTGCTTGCTGTCGGCGTACTCGGGTTTACCATCGCCCGAGGCAACTCTGTACTGTTCGAGGCGTACACCTACTTTGCGATACCGGTCCCGCTCCTCGCGCATTGGGCGACGACGGTCGACGCGATGGGTGCGCAGACCTTCGGCGCTGGGTTTGCATACGGCGGTTTGACGCTCCTATTCCGAGCCTCCGAACTCGTCGGACATCCCATCGGCTCCGAAATCTCTACACTCGTCGCGCTCCCGCAGGAGGTTTGGGTCGACCTTCTCCCGGGCCGTCATTTCAACGCATTCGTGACACTGTTCTACTACTTCTACCTTGACTTCGGTTGGGTCGGCGTGGTTTTGGGGGCGTTGGCGTGGGGTTTCATCGCACAATGGAGTTTCAATCGCATGTGGGGGTTTGGCCCCCGCAGCACAATCTTCGGCCTACTCATGTTGCAGGTTGCGGTGCTCTCGTTCGTCAGGTGGGAGTTCACAAACGGCAGCCTCATCATCGCGCTTGTGATGCTCCCTCTAGTTATCAAGTCATCCAAGCGCGCGCTGGCGGCTTCGGAAAACCGCCCGTCTTCCAGTGCCCAGGAGTCTTGAAGCGTGGGAGTGGACGATATTTCGAGAGTTCCTGTTCTGTCGATTGAGCATTCGGTCAGCCCATCGAGATCGGTAGGTGGGCTCGCGCAGACTGGTTGTTTACAGCTATGACCCGACTCGGCCCAAAGTTCAGGCGAGCCATGCGCCTGTTCTGGTCATTCATGCTTGGCTCTGGCCTATCAAGCTTGATCACGTTCGTCGCCATGCCGGTCTACACGCGGTTATTGGCTCCCGATGAATTCGGTTACTTCGATCTTGCTAACACGATCGCAACAGTGGCAGCCGCCCTCATCTATGCGGATATCTGGGTGGGGGTCATGCGGCTGGCCCTGCGAGGATCAGACTTCGATCGCTGGATAAAGCCTGGCCTCGCGCTATTTGGGGCATCCACCGTTGTCTTATCGCTTGGCGCGGTCGCAACATGGGTGATTGCCGACCCGCGCGATATCTGGTGGGTCTTGTTGGCCACGGTAGCGCGAAGCGCCGCACAGTTCTGGGGGTTCGCTGCTCGGGGAGTGGGATTTGTTCGGCTCTTCGCGATCTCGGGAGTAGTGAACGCTGCCGTGACATTTGCGGCGTCAGTGCTCGCACTTCAATGGCTATCGATGGGGTCAGCTGCGCTCTTCCTCGGAATTGCCCTCGGCTGTTTGTCGCAGGTGCTTCTGGTCGAGGCGCGAGTTGGACTATTGCGCCGAGCGTGGCGTTCCGGTGCTCCTGCTTGGTCCTCAGTGCTGTTCAGGTTCACTGTGCCTTTGGGTATCAATTCGGTGGCTTTCTGGCTATTCACGAGCACCGGCCGATTCGTCGTCGCAATTGAAATGGGTCTGGATGCGAATGGAATCTTCGCTGCAGCCTCGAAGCTCGCTGGCCTGGTCGCCGTCGTCTCAGGTGTCGTTACTCTGGTCTGGCAACAGCTTTCCTTCGAGGGGCAATCCAAGGAGTCATCGTTCTATCGAAAAGGCACAGCGTTCGCGGCGCTTCTCTACGGCGTCGGAGGAGTATTCGCGGTTCCGTTGGGAACCTGGTTCTATCAGGTCACCGTTGACGATCGATACGCCCTCGGTTGGGTCACGGTCCCTGGGTTCCTACTTGTCGCTGTCCTCGCGGGATACTCCAACTTTGTCGGGAACATTTTTTATGGACTTGAGCGCACAGTCGAGTTGTTTATTTCAACGCTGGTCTGCCTCGCTGTCGTCGGCGTAGCCACCTTCCCGTTGGTTCGGGAACTCGGGATCAATGGTGCCAACCTGGCACTTGTACTGGGGTACGTTACGAATATTGGTACTCGGCACCTCATCCTGAATCGAAGGCTCGGCCTATGGATCCCGATGCGGAACGCCTGGATCGCGACCTTCGGTGTGCTGCTTTCGAGTTATTTGGTCATTGTTTATGGTGTGGTACCCGCGCTCAGTGTCGCCGTAGTTTACTCGGCATTGTTCGGGTGGTGGAGCTTGCGATTCGGCGGCATTCGTACGCGCGAGAGCAGTAGGATGCGCGGCCACGACACCGATCGCGCTCAGGAGATTTTGGAGGATTAGTCATGAGTTTCAGGGTTAAGCGCGCGCTACGCAGATTCAAGTTTTCTGGGGGATCGTTAGTCGAGTTTGCTCGCGATTGGCGCCGATACACGAAGTTCGCGTTTACGGGAGTCCGAGACGCTCAAGTAAACGAGAAGCACCTTGAGGCGCAACTTACGCTCGATTATCACCGAGTCGAGAAGGGTTTGACGTTCAAGGAACCCAAGCGCCCATTTGGGGCCTCCATGGCCGAGCATTTCGACCAGCTCGTTCCACTTGCGGCCGCGAAATCAGAACATGGTGACGCTTTCTGGTACAAGGCCGCAGTGAATGCGGACGAAGCGTTGCGACGATGGAATGACACAGGAGAGGTCGATGAGCGGGTCGCCCGCGCCCGGCGCCCCCGTGAACCGCTGAAGAATCCGGAACGTTTCTTTGAGAGCCGACAGTCAATCCGGAACTTTTCCGGGCGACCAGTCGAGGAGTCGATTCTGGATCGAGCGGTCGGGATCGCGGGCAACGCGCCATCAGTCTGCAATCGGCAGCCATGGCAGGTTCGATTCCTCACGGGTGCGCAGGTTGCAGAGGCACGCGTTTTCCAGAATGGCAACCGAGGTATAGACCCGATTCCCGTCTTGGCAGTTGTTACAGTTGACGCCCGCATGTTCAACGGCCGAGGTGAACGAAACCAAGGTTGGATCGAGGGTGGGATCTTCGGGGCCTCGTTGGTTTACGCATTCCACGCCTTGGGAGTCGACACATGCATGCTGAACATGTCGGTCACCAACGCGGTCGCGGATGGGCTGCGCAAGTCGATCGGGCTTGCGGATCATGACTTGGTTATCACGATGATCGCGGTGGGATACGCCGAAGAGGGCGCGTTGGCTCCTCGTTCTGCTCGACGTGGTGTGGGAGGCATCCGTGCCTGATAACAAATTTGCGGCCAAGGCCGCCGTAATTACGATGCATCGTGTTGGGAACTACGGGTCGGTCCTTCAAGCGGTTGCAACCAAGGAGTTGCTCGAGAGCTTGGGGCTCGACGTAGAGTTCATTGACTATTGGCGACCTGATCAGATTGACCCTGCGAAATGGGCGTCATCCCACTCGCGATTTGTCAGGGGGCCTATCACCAAAAGGATCCAGTCTTTGAGCTCGAGGGAGTACTTCTCGCGGTTTGCAGATGTCTTCCATGCGTTCGTCGAGGAGAATCTACCTCTCACCCAGCGATACACATCCCTCGACCAGTTGAGGAAAGAGCCGCCGAAGGCTGATATGTATATTGTTGGGTCGGATCAGGTCTGGAACACGGACTACAACATTGGGGGAACTGAGCCCTACCTCCTCCAATTCGGATCGCCCGATACCCCGCGTCTATCGCTATCGTCGTCAATCGGAAAACAAGATTTCTCCGATGCTGACGTTGATTTGTTCAAGTCCACCCTCCCCAAATTTGACTGGCGGTCGGTGCGCGAAGAGTCAGCTCACGCTGACCTGCACTCGATGGGCATTGAGAGCGAGGTGATCCCTGACCCCACGTTGCTATTGCCGGCCGAGACCTGGCGTTCGATCGGTAGCGCGAAGGGGAACTCGGGCGGTTTTGTTCTCCTTTATACGCTCAACCGAGGGACAAACATTCGAGCCAAGGCGCGGGCCGTCGCTCGTGATCTCGGATTGCCGCTTGTCACCCTCAATCCGAGGCCCCTCCCATGGGTTCGTCATCGTAACGAGTATCGCGTGCCCGAGGTGCCGAAGTTCCTTGAACTGCTCTCTACTGCATCCCACGTTGTAACGGATTCATTCCACGCGACGGCATTCTCATTGAACCTAGGAACGCCCGTGTCCGTTTCGATGCCGCCGAATTACGCAGGTCGCTTGACCAACATTCTGCGGGTTGCTGGAGCCGAAAGTCGGGAGATTGGTCATCCTGAGTACACCACACGCGTCCCCGCTGGCATGCTGGATGCAGCGCAACGAGTCTTCGTAGAGAGCCGTGAGGCGGCGGTCGCCAAACTTGCCGCTGCCATCAACTCGGCTTTAGGTAAGTCGGAAACATGACCGGCTCTGAACACCTCGATCGCAAGACTCCAGCAAGGAGTGGCGGATCCAACCACGCTGTTGTTTCTGTGATAGTCGCTTGCTTCAATATTGAACAGTACGTCGAATCTTGTCTGATCAGTCTTGCGAAGCAAACCTATCCACACCTCGAGGTGATCCTGGTCGACGATGGCTCGACGGACGGAACTGCCTCATTGCTCCGCGAATACGCGAGAGACCGTAGCGGTTGGCGTGTAATCACGAAACCGAACGGGGGGTTGTCCTCCGCTAGAAATGCGGGGATCGACGCGTCTAGCGGAGACTGGTTAGTTTTTGTTGACGGCGATGACATGTTGGTGCCGCATGCGATCAACCGACTGGTCGAAGTTGCAGGCACCGAGAGTGCAGAGCTGGTCTGCGGTAGTCACTTTATTCGTTCCGGCGGCAGGAATATCCCGGTCAACGCCGTCGACGGGGGTGTGCGCGAGCTGACCCAGCAAGAGGCGTTCTTTAGCGCTCTATACCACGGCGCGATAGATGTATCGGCATGGGGAAAACTCTATAGCCGACGGATCTTTAACTCGATTCGTTACCCAGAAGGCCGCATTTATGAGGACACTTACGTGTTCGGTGATGTGCTCGCTCAGGTCGATAAAGTGACTTACGTGGGCGAGCCCTTGTACCTCTACGTAATGAGGGAAGGGTCGATCGTCAACGCTGGTTGGGCGGGCAAGCAGATCCAGTTCATCGAAGCGGCGGACAGATTTGCGGCGCAGGCAGAGTCGAGTTATCCGAACCTTGTTCGCGCTGCGAACCGTCGCCGCGTACATGCGAGGTTAAGCGTGCTCCGATACATGGAGAAAGTGACGGGCAAGGACCGATTGCTTCGTGACGAGATTGTCGGTTTCGTTCGTTCCGCTGGCCCCTCGACGCTAGAGGATCCGCAAGCGCCGAGGCGAGACAAAGTTGGAATTAGGCTCGTACGACTCTCGCCGCGGCTCTTTTTCCTGTTCTGGAAATTGTACGCCTTCGTCCGATCTGACAGATGAGTCGGCAAGCATGCCTCGGCCCTATGCAGCACCTTAGGTCGAGGGATGTTCTTGCGCCACGCGCACCGGGGACGTTGGATGGCGACGGCCCGGCCGCTATTGCTGGCGACGCCCGGTAATTTTGCGTTGCATTAGTTTGATCGCTTTCTCGATCTTGGGTTCCCCTTCGGTATTCACGATCTTGCGGTGAGTCGTGCGTAGTTCGGGATGAGCCTGCACCCAGACATTGAGCAGTCGTTCGCCGAGATAGCCCATGGTGCGCTGTTGGTAGCTCGTTCGATCCGACTCATCGATGTGTGTTTCGACCTCGGAGAGCAGGGGGAAGAGCCACGAACAATACGCTTCAAAGGCCTCAGCGCGCATGAGAAACATGTTGTAAAGCGAGAGCTTGCGCCCCTGAAAAACGGTGTCGTATGCCGACAGATACTCAGGTGAACGTCGCTCGATGGCCGCTCGCAATACGTCGAGGTCTTCGCCATGGTGCCCGTTGCGGTAGTGCGAATCGATGGTCTCGATCACATAGTTTCGTGGCTTGCCCAGAACAACGTCGAAATCGAGCAGGAGCGTGTTGGCCTCGTCGGCCGAGAGAATCTTCGAACCGTTTGGGCCAGGCATCGTTCCTGCGAAGTAGCGTCGGTAATGGCTCAGGCCGTACGCCGTCGCATCGATGTTCTTCCAAGCCCAGTACACCGCGGTGAGCTCACAGTACGACCGGTTCTTCGCTGAGATGTTGTCGCCCGAGTCGTCGGGCCGGAAGCCGAAGTCGGCTGGGTTGAGGGCGTGGCCGACATGGACCGGCACGTAAAGACTCGACGACGGAACAGGAGCCTGTTTGTGGCTTGCAATAAGCATCGTCGACGTCACGGTGCACCCTTCAACAACGTGCCCTCATCTCGGGGCATCGTCACTATCGTAATCCTGTCCCTCGTCCCGTCTGGCGATGTGTTGCGTGCGCGCGACCACGGAGAGGGGGAAAAGAAGAGTAGTCTCGGTATGTCTGTGTGATTTGCGCGATGACGCGGTCACGACTCCGTATGAAGAAGAGGGAGACTTCATGGAGAAATGGCCGCGGAGGTATGCCGCACGGTTGTTCTTCACCGATCTGTTTGTGATCGCTGCGACCATGGCGGGTTTCTGGCTGTTTCTGCGAACCGTCACGCCCGGCCTGACCGATGTTGTCTGGCCGGGAGACTTTCGAATTCCTTATGTATGGGCGCTGACCGCAGTGGGCCTCTTGTGGCTCATCGCGTTGGCCGCCACCGACAGTCGTGACGAGCTCGTGGTGGGCTCTGGCGTTGCGGAGTATGACCGCGTCTTTCGCGCCACGATGTCGGCCTTTGTCATTGTGCTGATCGTGGCGTTCTTCTTTCGTGTTGATCTGGCGCGATCGCTCTTTGTGATTGCCTTCCCGGCCGGACTGCTGCTGCTACTCGGCTCTCGGTGGCTCTGGAGGCAGTGGTTGCGCCGCCAACAGCGCAAGGGCGCGTACGTTCACCGGGCGTTTGTCATCGGTGAAAAACGCAAGATTCAGCACATCATCGGTACTCTCCAGTCGACGCGCGGTACCGGTATCGAAGTGATCGGGGCCGTAACCGAACCCGCGGGCGGGCAGGTCGCGGGAATCGATGTGTATGGGCCCTACCGCTCACTCGAAGCTGGGGTTGACGAACACCGTGCCGATACCGTCATCTTCGCGGGTGCCGACGACATCTCTCCGAAGGTGATGCGTCGCATCGGCTGGAACATGTCGGATCGTGATGTGAACTGGATCGTGGCGCCCGCGACGACCGACATTGCCGGCCCACGCATCCACTCGCGACCGGTTGCCGGTCTGCCGCTCGTCCACGTGTCCTTCCCCCGACTCGACGGATCGCGGCGCTTTCTTAAGCGCACTTTCGACATCGTTGGTTCCGGTTTGCTGATACTCCTTCTCACGCCCATCTGGCTCATCACGGCGCTCGCCGTGAAATTCTCAAGCCCCGGGCCGATTCTGTACGCGCAAGAGCGCGTTGGCCGCAACGGCAAGCCGTTTCCGATGTTGAAGTTTCGTTCGATGGTGACGAACGCTGACGAACAACTTCAGGCGCTGCTCGCGGAGCAAGGAAAGAGCGATCAACCACTTTTCAAGCTGGAGAACGACCCCCGAATTACCAAGGTTGGTCGTGTGCTGCGCAAGTTCTCGATTGACGAGTTACCGCAGCTCTTCAACGTGCTGCGCGGCGAAATGAGCCTCGTGGGGCCGCGCCCGCAGCGCGAGGCAGAGGTGGCGATGTATGACGATTACGCCCACCGGCGCTTGATCGTAAAACCAGGCATGAGCGGGCTGTGGCAGGTCAGCGGGCGCTCGTCGCTCTCATGGGAAGATGCCCTACGTTTGGACCTCTACTACATTGAGAACTGGTCTTTCATGCAGGATGTAATCATCCTCTTCCGCACCCTGAAGGCGGTCGTCGCACCCGGAGACGACGCGCACTAGGGGCTGTTCTGTTGAGTCGCGCCGTGACGACTCGCATCATTAGGAGACATCATCGGTGAGCCCACGCCCCCTCTGAGCAGGCGCGAAGCGCGTCTTGCGCGCGAACGCGCCGAGCGAGACGCGCTGTCGAAGACCCCTGCCGCGGAGACGCCAACCGAGCAAATCAACCAGCTGTTTGGTGCAGAGCCCGCTCAGCCTGAGCCGCCCATGTCAACGCAAGACCAGTTGCGTGCAGCGTACGATGCGATGCTGCAACGTGACGGCCAGCCGCTACCCGAGATTGACGAGGTTGACGCTTTGACGAAGCCCCTCACGATGACGTCGCCGTCAAGCAAAGCCAAGGCGAAGCCTAAGAAGCGCCACCGGTGGATGTGGTGGGTATTTCCCATCGTCGGCATCCTGCTGCTCGCGGGCATCGCTGCCGGCATCTTGTTCATGCAGGCGATGCAGGTGCGCGACGACCTCACGGAGATGAAGTCTGAGCTCAAGGTTGTCGTTGACCAGGTAAAGAATGGCGACACTGAGGGGGTTGCTACGACGGCCGCCAACATTCAGTCGCTCTCTGCCAGCGCCAACGAGACGGTCAATAATCCGCTGTGGGGTGCAGCCGCCGCGGTTCCGTTTGTCGGCGCGAATATTGAAGCCGTCGCTGAGACGACCAAGGCCACCGACATCATTGTGCGTGAAGCGTTGCCGTCGGTTCTTGAACTATTGAAGACCTTCGACCTGTCGGGGCTCTCCGTCGACGGCGGTATCGACCTGCAGCCGTTCCGCGAGGTTGTGCCGCTGTTGCCCGCGCTGAACGAGACGTTCGTCAAGGCGCAGAGCCACCTCGACAAGATCGACCGCGACGCGATTTTGCCGTTCGTTGAAGAGAACATCGGCCAGGTTATTGACATGGTCGCCGAGGCGACGCCGCTCATCGAGGTGGGCAACAAGTACCTGCCGACGATTCTGCCGATGCTCGGTGATGGTGGTACGCGCAACTACGCGGTGATGTTTCAAAACAACGCCGAGATTCGCTCGACCGGCGGCAACCCCGGCAACGCAGCGATTCTGTCGATCACCGACGGCAAAGTGACAATGCGTGAGGACTGGGCCGTCGTGTCGTTTGCTTCGTTGGGCTACGGGGGCACGGGGCTTCCGGGCATCGAACCCGCAGAAAAGTCCGCCCTGTTCGAATGGGATACGACGCAGTACGTGCAGAACTACACGCGCTTTCCCGAGTTCGCCGACACATCGAGCTACGTGCAACAGCTGTGGACCAAGGCAACGGGGGAGAACCTCGATGGCGTCATTTCGCTCGACCCGGTAATGCTGTCGTACATGCTCGCCGTCGCGGGGCCGGTGGATGTGCCCGGCTACGACACTCAGGTGACAGGCGAGAATGCGGTACAGCTTCTGATGAGTGATGCCTACGAGAACTTCCCGGATGGGTTGGAATCTCAGGCTTTCTTCGACGCCGCAGCTGGCGCAATCTTCGCGAAGGTTATGTCGGGTGACTGGGATCCGATGGCCATGTTTGATGCACTCGGACGCGGAACTGCTGAGCAGCGCGTGTATATGTCGTTCGTCAACCCGAACGAGCAGGCTATGGCCGCCGAGTTCGGCACCGACGGCCGCATCTATACCGACACCGCGACGACCGCGCAGGTGGGTATTTACCTGAACGACGCCTCGTACTCGAAGCTTGAGTATTACCTCTCGACGTCGATGGATGTCGCGTGTGACCCGAACGCTCGCACCGTGACGACGTCGGTGACTATGACGAACAATATTCCGCACGGCGACTTCTCGAACTACACTCTCGGCGCGCGCAACGGAAACTTCGGGCTGCCGCGCACGACGATGATGCTCGACGTGCTATCGTTCGCGCTGCCCGGTGGTGAACTGGTCGCAACCAGCCCCGAGTTCAGCGACTACGGTGACATGGACCGCTCGGGCAACTACAACGGCCTCGACGCGCGCAACATCTTCGCGACGGTGCCGATGGGGGAGAGTCGCACGATGTCGTTCACGTCGAGTGTTCCGGACGGCGTCAATGTGCCGCTGTCGGTGCGATACAGCCCGACCACGACACAGACCCCGGTGACCATTCAAGAGTCGTGCGTTGCGATGTTCCCCGGCACCGAGGTTCCGGCGCCTTAGTTCTTTGGTATTGCCCGATTTCGGGTTTTGGGTTTTGTGTTTACCTGACCGGGGTAATGCGGCAGAATGCTGGAAGACGCCCGACTTGCCGTGGCGCAGCATCATGAAGGGGATCCCATGGGACTCGACGACATCGTCAACAAGGGCAAAGATCTTTTCGAGCAGAACAAGGAAAAGGTCAGCGACGCACTGAACAGCGAGCAGGCTGAGAGCATCAGCGACAAGGTGCTGGACGGCGCCTCCGGCCTCGCCAAGAAGGTTCTGCCCGACTCGGCAGACGAAAAGATCGATGAGGTTCGCGAGAACATCGATAAGAGCATCGGCAACGAATAATCGTTGTTACGACGTGCGCCCTCCGGATGATCCGGAGGGCGCATTGCTTTGTCTGGGGGTTAACGATCAGGCGCATATGGCTTGGCTGAACGCGGGGTCGCCGATGCGTAAGCACCGCACGAAAATTGCGGCAATCACCATCACCAACAACAGCATCCGGCCTGCAACCGACGTGCCGGTCATCGACACCAGCATTCACGAATGCCTCATGATCACCGCGCTGGATGTGACGGCAGGCTACGGCTTCATGTGGGATTCTGGCCACGACAGTGGCGACGCCATCATCACCATTGGCGCCGCCAACAAGCAGCCGCTCCCGGCGACGGGCTCCCCGGTTAGCCCGGTCTGGATGATCGCTGGCCTGCTCGCCCTCGGCGTCGGTGCCGCGATCATGATCGGTCGCCGCCGTGAGGATCGTGTGCGGCTGTAGGACTCACATCTGATAGGGGAGTGAGCGGTGCGTCCTCGGTACCGCTCACTCCGTCTTGCGCGCCGGAAAGGCCTGTTCAGAGCCGGGAGCGAGTGGCGACACAGGCTTGGGGTTCCGTTAGAGAGACTTTTCCGTTCGCTGTGAGCACCCATTTTCGTACGGAGGCGTGAGCGGAAAAATACGCAGAGGCGGCACTTCGACTCCTAGGGTTTTCCCCTTCGCGTTCGGGGATTTCTTCTGTGAGAACCTCCTCATCTGCGCTCTCATGCGGAGATCAGCGGCAACCTCTTGTCGCCCCAAATACGCGCCCGTACGTTCTGGGTGTCGCTGGGGATTCCTGTGCTTGTGCCTCACGACCGCTAGCGAGACCTCCCCCGCTGGCGAGCAGCAAGCGAAGGAACCTTCTCATGTCGAATTCTCGATCTCGATGGTCTGCTAAGCGCTCCCGTCGGGCAACTCACATCCCCCTGGAACAACCCGGCGTGCTCGACGTGCATCGTCGCTGGTATGGCGCCATCGTCTCGATGTTGCTTGCTGGAGGGCTGGTTGTTGGTGGGTTGACCCCCGCGGCTGCAGAAGAAGCCGCACCGCCGCCGACCACCGCGCCGGTCGCTGAAGAATCGGCGACCCCCGCTCCTTCGCCGACGGAGGCGACGGAACCGCCCGCTCCGGCCCCAACCGAGCCCGTGGTTCCGTCAGCTCCGCCTGCTGCGCCAGAACCGGAACCCACCGAGACCACCCCGCCGCCGGCACCCGAACCGACGACAACGACCGCGCCGCCCGCACAGCCGGCGCCCGCCCCTTCGGCAACGACTGCTCCGCCCGCACCGGCGCCAACCGAGCCCGCGCCGGCACCGACCGACAACGCGAAGCCAGCACCAACGCCGAGCCTTGACGCTAAGGTCGCAGACCCGGGCGTTTCGTTGCGGGCGCTGCTGCCAGAATGTACGAACTCGACGTGTGGTGAGCTGCGCGTCGACGTCTCCGTTTCTGGCGGCACCGCAACGGCCAGCATGTGGGAAATTCGTGCGACCAATACGGCTACCACCGACTACTACGTTCTGACCAACAACGTCTGGATGGACGTTATTCGAGCCAACCCCTCGTCGTACCAAATCTCGTGGATCGGAACCAACCCGGCAACGGCCGGATACACGAGTTCGCTGACCTGCTCTGAGTCAGGCCAGTGGTGGCAATCCACGCGCGTGCGTTTCGATGAGGCGACGTCGACCGTGACGTTCTACGGCACGGACGACAACCGCAACTCCTCAGATTGTGACCTTGTTCTGACCGCCCCCGTGGTGCCCGTCTCCACCACGATCACCACCTACGTTGCGGGCGACCGTGACGGCCTCAACGGCTTGACCGGCCTGCCAGGGGCAACGCTCGAACTGTGGACGGGAACGAGCTCGGGCCCGACCGCGGTGATCAACCAGCCGTGGGCCACGTGTGTCTCTGCCGGCGCCGACGGCAAGTGCGTCTTTACTGTGCCGGAAGCCAACACAACTTACGCCGGACAGCAGTTCTGGATCGTGCAGAAGACCGCGCCGACCGGCTGGCGCATCAACACCAACATCGCAACCGGAAGCAGCGGCGGATCAGTCACCGCCTACACGGTGCGCACGGCCGCGCTGTCGACCTTGCCGCAAGATTCGCGCGTTGACTTCATGGTGGGAACCGGTGACTCAAACGATCGAGCATCGGGCGGAACCTTTGTGATGTCGCGCAACAACATCACTCGCAACCCCGCGTGTGGAGTCGAGGTCGCTCTGCTCTTTGACCTGTCAGGTTCGCTCAGCGGTCAGCTGTCACAGATCGAGACCGCCGGTAAGGCGATGGTGACGGCACTCGAGGGAACCAACTCCACCGTCGGTGTTTACACCTTCGCGAACTCGGCACCGGCAACCGCGGGCGGCAACCTAGCCGAAACGGCAGTTTCCACGACGGCTGGAGCCGACACGGTTCGCAACCACATCGACACGTTCACGACGCCCAATGGTGCCACCAACTGGGACCGGGGCCTCAGTCAGATTCCCGGCGGCGAGTACGACGTGGTTCTGGTCATCACCGACGGAAACCCGACACGCTACGGCAACGGTGAGGGACCCGGAAACTACACGCGATTCCGCGAAGTTGAGAACGGCGTTCTGTCGGCCAACCTGCTGAAGAACGCGGGCACCCGCATTGTCGCGGTCGGTGTCGGCGACGGCATCGACGGCCCATCCAACAACCTCGCGGCCATCTCCGGACCGACGGTCAACAGCGACTACTTCCAGGCTCCGACCTTCGACGCGGCCGCGCAGGCCGTTCGTGACGCCGCTCTGGGTGACTGCCTCGGCTCGCTCACCGTCGTCAAGCAGGTGGTTCCGCAAGGCAACACCGGCGACGACGTGACCGGCGCAACTGTCGCCGGTGGCTGGACGTTCAATGCGGCCTCGCAAACCGCGGGCCTCGCTATCGGCAACGGCGGCACCGGCGTCACCGCCGGTGGTACGGGTGCTGTCAACTTCCCGCTGACGTACACGGGTGGTCTGAGCACCGGAACCGTGCGGGTCAACGAGGTGCTGCAAGGCGGCTATGGCATTGTGACGCAGGCCGGCAAGAACGCGGTGTGTACCGCAACGTTCTTGAACGGCAGTACCAGTCCGGTCGCCGTCACCAACCAGACAGTCGGTTCGAACCCGGGCTTTGACGTTGCGATTCCCAACAACGCCTCCGTCTCGTGTGTGGTCTACAACAAGCCGTCGCTCGTGCAGACCAGCATCACGGTTGACAAGGTCTGGGTCGTCAACGGTGTGGAATACACCAACCTCACCAACCCGCTCGCCGCCGAAGGCGTGAACGCTTCGCTGCAACTCGCCGGCACTAACCAGCCATGGAACACGCCCCGCGGCAACATCACGGAGGGCACGAGCGTTGCGATCAGCGAAACCGTTTCGCCGATGCCGACCGGCCTGGCGCAGTGTTCGTACGGTGCGGTCTCGATCGTTGATGCCGACGGCGACGTGGTCTCCAACACGGCGACCTACAACGCCGTACTGGCGGCTAACCCCGACGAGAACAAGTACATGATCAAGAACACGGTGACGTGTGGTTCGCAGCTCACGCTGATCAAGAGCGTCGCCAACGGAACCGAGCCGGCGACGAGCTGGCAATTGACGGCGTTCGCGCCGATGGGTGCGCTTGCCGGCCCCTCGGGGCCGACAACGGTCACCGGAGCTGTTACTCCCGACACGCGATATGAGCTGGGTGAAACCGGCCCGGCGGTTTACCGCCAGGTGATCGACCCCAACGCCACGATCACTCCGCCGTCGACCGGAACCTGGGCGTGTGTGCAACTGAACAGCAGCGGCGCGGTCGTTCCGGGCTTTGCCGATGGTCTGAACGGTGGTGTCCGGGTTCCGCTCGGCTACCACGTGCGATGCACCGCCGTGAATGAAACGTCGTGGTTGGTGCTGCAGAAACAGGTCATCAACAACAACGGCGGATCCGCGCAGGTCGACGACTTCTCGCTGACGGCAACGCCGGCGCCGATGACCGGCCTGGCAAACCCCGCCCCCGTGGTTGGAGCATCGACGACGTCGCCGGCTAATACGATCAACGTTCGCCCCGAACACGTCTACACGTTGACGGAGACCGGCCCCTCGGGCTACCAGATGACGAAGCTGCAGCAGTTCGTCGGCGGAAGCTGGGTGGATGTCACCGAGAACGCGGACCCGGCCGGGTACCCGCGCATGGACGATGACGGCAACTGGATGGTCACCGTCGACCCGCGGGCAACCGACACCTACCGTTTCGTCAACGACGACCAGGCTCCCACGATTACGCTGCTGAAGGAGATCAACAACGCCTACGGCAGTGCGGGCAACATCAACGCGTGGACGTTGAGCGCCACCTCGGACGACGACGGCGGAATCACCGGCACCAGCGGCATCGCATCGACTGTGACGGCCGGCGTCGGGTACGAGTTGGAGGAAACCGGCGGCCCCGCAGGATGGACTCAAACAGGCCTGAGCTGCACCAGCGGACTCGACGGCACCATCGTCACCGCCCAGGTGGGTGAAAACGTGATCTGTACCTTCGTGAACACCGCTCAGCCGGCCAAGTTGACCCTCGTCAAGTCGGTTGACAACACCAATGTGACGACCGGCGGTGCGACACCGGAGCAGTGGGATCAGAAACTCATTGCCAACAACGGTGCCGACGTGCTGTTCAATCACAACGAGCAGAAGAACGTCAACGCAGGCACCTACACGCTCAACGAAATTGCCGATGTTGTCGACGGCTACGACTGGACCGACCTGACGTGCTCTGGCAACGCCAGCGCTGATGACGTCGATCTGGCCAACCCGTCGCTGACACTGGAGAACGGTGACGCGGTGACCTGTACGTTCGAGAACACCGCTCAGGCACCTCTGATCACCCTCGAGAAGATCGTTCAGAACACAAACGGCGGCACGGCGGTGGCCGGCGACTGGACGCTGTCGGCACTGACCGACGGTGATCGCGATGTCGTCGGAACAACCGGAGTCTCTGATGTTGCTCAAGCAGGACAGGAGTACACGCTGGAAGAAGAGGGCCCCGATGGGTACACCCTCGCGAGCCTCGTGTGCACCGGGCTGCCAAACGTCTCGGCCGCGGCCCCCACGTTCAGCCTGACTCCGGGCCAGAGCACCACCTGTACCTTCACCAACACGTCAGTACCGGGTGGACTCAAGCTGACCAAGACGGTGAACAACGCCAACGGCGGCAGCGCTGTCGCGAGCGACTGGAACCAGCTGCTGACCGCGCAGCCGGCCGATGGCCCGGTTATTCCGTTC
The DNA here is from genome assembly GCF_050408675.1 of Microbacterium daqui. Taxonomy (NCBI): domain Bacteria; kingdom Bacillati; phylum Actinomycetota; class Actinomycetes; order Micrococcales; family Microbacteriaceae; genus Microbacterium; species Microbacterium daqui. The sequence goes on from NZ_JBNTKF010000002.1 coordinate 103,462, forward strand.
AACAGTGGCCAGACCATCCCCGTCAGTAGCGGCGTCTACACGATCAACGAGCTGGCGGGCCCCGCTGGCTACACACTGACAGGCATCACATGTGGTGGTGTCGCGCTTGACCTCGGCGAGCCGTGGACGGTCACGGTGCCCAACGGCCAAACGGTCGAGTGCATCTTCACGAACGCTTCGATTGCGCCGACGGTGACCCTGGTGAAGGCACTCAACGAAGACCCGTTCGGGGGTCCGGCTGAAATCACCGACTGGACGCTGGCTGCAACGGCCGGGGCAACTGACCCGTCGCTGAGCGGCCGCACCGGCGTCTCGGGCAGCCTGAAGGCCGGCGTTGCCTACACGCTCGCCGAGCTCGCCGATGCCGGAATCACCGGTTACGAGCTGGAGTCCCTGGCTTGCACCAACGGCGTCCAGGTGACGGCAGACGACACCATCACCCTGACTCCCGGTCAGAGCACGGTGTGTACCTTCACCAACAAATCACTGCCGGGTGAGCTGACTATCACGAAGATCGTCGACACCGTCAACGGTGGAGACGCAGAACCCGCCGACTGGAACCAGCTCTTGCACGCAACCGTTGGTTCCGACGATCCGATCCTGTTCGACAGCGGCGAAACCATCGACGTTGCGGCGGGAACGTATGTGATCGGTGAGGGTCCGGTGGCTGACGACTCACCGCTCGCAGGATACGAATTGACGGGCATCGTGTGTGACGGCGTCGAGCTGGATCTCACGAACCCGGCCGTCGCCGTGGCTAACGGCGAATCGGTCGAGTGTGAGGTGACGAACCGAGCGATCGCCCCGGTGATCACTCTGGTGAAGTCCGTTGACACGTCGGAATGGGGCGGCTCTGCCGACCCGGCCACCTGGTTGCTCTCGGCCACGGCCGGTGCCGATAACCCGTCGGTCACCGGACGCACCGGAACGGCAGCGGCAACCGGACCGATTAAGGCGGGAGTGATGTACACGCTCGCCGAGACGGAAGGCACCACGGGCTTCACGCTCGCGAGCCTGACCTGCACCGACGGGGTCACCGTCGGTGCAGGCAACACGATCACGATGCAGCCAGGACAGACGACGACGTGTACGTTCGTCAACGAATCCACGGCCGGTGGGCTCAAGCTCAACAAGGCGCTTGACCTCACCAACGGTGGAGACGCCCTGCTGACCGACTGGAACCAGAAGCTGGTTGCACAACGGGGTGACGCTGAGCCGGTTCTGTTCGATCACGCTCAGACGATCGATTTGCCTGCGGGCGAATACACGCTGAGCGAGATCGAAGACGTGACGGGCTACGAGCTGACCTCTCTGAGCTGCATCGGCCAAGGAACGTCGCTCGCTGACCCGACGGTGGAGGTTTCCAACGGTGCGATCGCCGAGTGCACGTTCACGAACGCGTCGATCGCACCAGAAATCACGCTGGTGAAGGTCACGGAGTCGCCGTTTGGTGACCCCGCCGATGAAACGCTGTGGACCCTGTCGGCCACCACCGCCGGTGGGCCCAACGTGACCGGAACAACCCCGGCCTCGGGCCCCGCGAAGGCGCTGACCGAGTACGTGCTGGCGGAGGATGCCCCCGTTGACGGCTACAAGCTGACGAGCCTCGCCTGCACCGGCCACGACGAGGTCACGGTCGACAACCCGCGGCTGACGCTCACGGAAGGTGAAACGACAACGTGTACGTTCACCAACACCGAGCAGCCCGGATCGCTCACACTGCACAAGATCGTGGACAACACGAACGGCGGCAGCGCGATTCCCAAGAGCTGGGACAACCTGCTTGAGGCAACACTCGATGGCGAGACCACGACGTTCGAGCACGCCATCGGGCAAGAGGTCGACCCGGGCGCCTACACGCTCAGTGAGGCAGAAGGCCCCGCAGGCTACGCCTGGACTGACCTGAGCTGTGCTGAAGTACAGCGCCCCGACGATGACCCCGTCGACAGCGAAACATCGCTCGACAACCCCGTCGTCACCGTCGGCGCCGGCGAGAGCTGGGAGTGCTGGTTCACCAACACCTCGCAGAAGCCGAAGCTGACGTTGGAGAAGGAGGTTGTGAACACCGGTGGTGGTCTTGCTGGTGCTGATGATTGGACGTTGACGGCTGCGGCTGAGGAGACGCTCATTAGTGGAACGGGCACGCTGATCTCTGACACCGTCGCCGCCATCTCGGGTGACGCGGTTGCTGAAGAGGCGATCACTCTCGGTGAGATGGGTCCGAGTGGGTACACCGCCGGTGACTGGGCCTGCCGCGACACCGCATCGGGTGATGTGGTTGATCTGGTCGAGGGCTTGTTGTGGCTGGAGATCGGTGAGGATGTTACGTGTCGGATTGTGAATACGGCGATTCCGGCGACGGGCATGGTTGATAAGCAGGTCACGTCGTCGATGCAGAACGCGGATGGTTCGTGGACTGTGGAGTATGAGATCACGGTGACGAACCAGTCGGAGTTCTCGGGTTATGAGTACAGCTTGTCTGACACGTTGCAGTTTGGCGCTGGTATCGAGGTTGTGGATGCTGTGTGGTCGGGTAACGGAATGACGGATCAGCCATTTGCTGATGACGGAACCGCGGTGTTGGCGACGGATGCGGTGATTGATCCGCCGTTTGGTACTGAGGTGTACACGGTGACGGTGACCGCTGAGGTGTCGGCTGGCGCGTACGAGGAGGGAACGAACTGGTGTGATCCGGAAGGATCTGAGGCCGGCGGGTTCTTGAACACGGCGTTGCTGACGGATGACAACGATGGTGGTGAGTCTCGGGCGTGTGCCGAGCCGTTTACTCCGGAGGTTGATAAGAGCACCGACAGTGTCGTTGACAACGGTGATGGAACGTACACGCTCACCTATCTGCTGACGGTGTCGGCACCGCTCGCTCCGGCGGGTGAGACCGTGTTCTACGACCTGACGGATGAGCTGACGTTGCCGGACGGTGTTGAGATGGTCGGTGACGCTGTCGCGGCGGGCGTGGGCGCAACCCCGGCCCCCACAAACGCCACTTTCGATGGTGACGGTGTGTGGACGATCGTTGCGGGCGGCAGTGTTGGTTCCGATGCTCACGTGTATCAGGTGACGGTCACGCTGGAAGCGACCGCTACCGCGGTTGGTCGTGAGCCGGTGTGTGAGTGGGAGGGTGATGGCATCACGGTGGGTAACACCGGAACCATCATCAGTGGTGAGTACGAGCAGTCGGATGAGGTGTGTGACGTCGTGCATTACGACGATGTCTCGATCGATAAGACCGCGGGTCTGGCAGACGACCAAACCTCGGTCGAACCCGGAGACACGTTCGACTACATCCTCACCATCACCAACAACGGCACCCGGGCGTCTGAAGATGTTCTTGTCACAGACACGAGCATCAACGACCGCCTCGCCATCACGGGCATCTCCGTCACCGAGGGTTACACCTGGGCGCCGGTAGCTGGATACGAAGACAACGATGTGGCACTGACCATCGACTCCATCGGAGCCGGAGAAACGGTCATCGTCACCATCACCGTCGAGTTCACGCTGCCCGAGGTGACCGACGTCGGTGTCGGCGATCCGATCACGGAGATGCCGGTTCCGCTGGAAGAGCTCGTGAACGAGGCCTGCGTCGCCGCAGAACGCGACCAGAACCCCGAGAACGACTGTGACACGATCACCATTCCGACTCGAGACATTGCCGCCGTTGTCACGGCCGTGTGTGTCGGTGACGCCCCGTTCTTGAACTGGACGATCACCAAGTCGGAGACGCTGCGCGATCAAGACATCACCTTCTTGTGGACGCCCAACATGGCCGGTGACCACGTGCCGCCGAACGTGATGATCACCGAGCCCGGTGGTGAACTCACCTGGAGTAGCCAGATCGCATGGCCGGGATCGGCATTCACCCCATCGGGCGTGAGCATCGACTACCCGGGCTGGCGAGTACTGCAGGCCAGCGACTATGCACCCGGTGGTGGATACTTCATCCCCGGAACGGCGACAGTGATGACACCCGAAGAAGAAGCCACGTGGGTCTTCAACGGTCTCATCCTCGACCCGAGCGAGCTGGACTACGCATGGCGTCTCGAGACGACGGTGACCTTCTCGGTCAACCCGGAGCTCAGCTTCAGCGCGACCTACCCCGAGGCTCTTCCGGAATGTGCTGTGGCTCGCCACTCTGAGGTTCAGGTTGAGAAGACGGCGTCGGTCACGAAGGCGATGCCGGGTGACACCATCTCCTACACGATTGCCACGGAGAACGTCAGCGACGACTCGGCAGCCGAAGGCGTGATCATCACTGACGAGATTCCGAGCACCCTGAAGGTGACTGACATCTCGTGGCCCGGTGAGGGCGACGCGAGCGTCTTCCCGAACTGGGAATCGTGTGACATCACCGGATCGAACGCGCAGGGTTACGGTGGCACGGTCACGTGCACGTTGTTCGGCCCGTTGCAGCCGGTCGGAGTCGGCACCTCCGCCGCTCCGACGCTGACGATCACGGCGACGGTGTCGGCTTCGGCGCCCGCAGGCGAGATTACCAACGTTGCGATTGTGGACTACCACACGTTCGGTGACCCCGACGATAAGGGTCGTGACGCCGATGACGCCGTGGTGACGATCGGCGCGGCCAACAAGCCACCGCTGCCGGCCACCGGTGCCCCGGTTGCCGCGACGTGGGCCATCATCGGACTCCTCGGAGTGATCGGAGGATCGCTGTTGCTGATCAGCCGGCGTCGACGCGGGGAGGTGCGCGCGCAGCTGTGACGCACATGGGAGAGCGAGCGCTGCTCGCTCTCCCGTCAGACGCCCGCTGACCTCATCCGGGCGCCTGACGGTGGCGGGTAGGTCGGTGCCGCCTCACCCGCCACCCCCCCCTAACGCACTCGGGCTCCGGAACCTGCCCCTTGGTTGCGGAGCCCCTTTGCGTCTCCTGGAGAGGGCTCGTGCGTCGCCTTTCTGTTCGCTGTGAGTCATCTCACGCATACGGAGATGAGAGCCACCCCATACGTAACTCGCGCAGGCAGCATGCGGTGATCACGGCGCATAACTCTGAGATTTTCTGAGGCTGAGACCTGGGCTTTCTGGTCTCATACGGAGATCGTTCCGCGGCCATTGTTGCTCTCTGCGAGCCCCCGTACCGTCTGCATGTCGCATGGAATACCCGTGAATAAGTTCCCGCGACCGCTGGCGACCTCCCGCGCCTGCGAGCAGCAATCAAAGGAACCTCGTCATGCCGAATTCCCGACCTCGTCGGTCTGCCTTGGCCATGCGCCGGGCAACACATGTCCCTTTAAGCCGACGGGCCGCACGCGGCGCCGATGGTGCCCCGCGGTCGAAGGCCCGCCGACTGCTTGGCAGCGGCCTCGTGAACCGCTGGGCGGCCGTTGTCGCCATCGGCGTCGTGATCTTTGGAGGCATGGTCGCGCTTGACGGTGCGAACGCGCCCCAGGCTGTGGCCGCGACGATTCCTGTCTCTGTGCAAGCGCAGATGGATGGCCACGCAGGCTACACCGCAGCGGCACCGGGTGGAACGCTTAATCGGGCGTCTGGAGACTACTACCGATTCGGTTCGGCTCCCGCCGGGACCACTTCTGGGCAGATCGACAATAATCTCGGAGCCTCTGGGTCGAGCGGTAACCCGCAATACTACGCGAACGGAAACACAGGGTTTGTGAGCGCCGGTACCGTTGCTTGGACTGCACACGGCGCTCGTCAAGGCTATTCCGTGAACCGGCTGAACCTATCGGGGCAGAGCGCGCTGGGGTTTGCGCCGAGCGCAATCACCTCGGTCGAAACTGGGCAGATCTTCAACCTCGGACGCATGACCCACTCGAATAACCCGGTGATTGCCGTCAACCAGTACTACCGCGGCGACCTCGACATCAGGTTTGGGGACGTCGACCTCTCGTACACGTGGCAGATGAATGAGACCAGCAATGATTGCTCTGGCACGGACTGCTCGGACGACATCACCACCTTCCTGAATCAACTCTCGCCCCAGACGTTCCAATGGGGAGGCCTGACATACACTCTCGTCATTCAGGGATTCGTGGCTCCGCAGGGTGCCAACAACTCCTGCAACTCGACCGTGGACAGTGTCTCGGACGTGCTCAACCAGTTCCGAACGGTGGAGGGCGCAATGACCTACGGGTGTCTGTACGCCTCGGTTGAGCAGGTGCGAAATGTTACCGTCAACAAGGTCGTGAACTCGCCGTACGTCACCGCTCCCGCGCAGAACTTCCCGTTCACGAGTACCTCAACGCTCGCCGGATCGCCGTGGGCTACCAACTTCTCACTCGCCAACGCACAGTCATTCACTCGCGCCTACAACAGCGGTGAGAGCATCACGATCACCGAGGGTGCGCAGTCGGCGCCGTGGGCCTTCACCAGCGTTGCCTGTGTCGATGGCACGGGGGCGGCGATTACGGGCGTGACGGTGAGCGGCCCATCGGTCACGATTCCGCGTGGCACGACGGCCAACACCGTGCAGGCCGCGAACATCACGTGTACCTACACGAACACCTACACCCCGACGGCAACGGTCACGCTGGTCAAGCAGGTCACCTCGACCGGCCAGCCCGCGCCGGTCGCCCAGCCCGCCCACTGGACGCTGAGCGCTCTCGGCCAGGGCGTCGTGAGCTCGCAGTCGGTCTCCGGCCCGGGTAACTCCGCAGCCGTGATCAGCCAGAGCGTCATCGCCGGTACTTATCGACTGAACGAGGTCGCAAACAACGCCAACACGACGGCGGGGTACGCGCAGAACGGTCCGTGGACCTGCACCGACGGTGTCACCGTCAACGGCAACAGCGAAATCACGCTGACGCACGGTCAGAGCACCACGTGCACGGTGCGCAACGTCTACCAGACCGGAACCCTTGAGATCACCAAGACCGTGACCTCACCGGCCGGCGGGTACACGCAGGGCACCGCGAAGCCGTTCACCGCGCAGTACTCCTGCGTCATCGGGAGCGCAACCCCGATCACCGGTCAGGTGGTCGTGAACCCGGCAGCGACCAACGGAACCGCCGGTGCGGTTGCGACGGTAGCGAACCTTCCGGCTGGCGCGAGCTGCACCGTGACTGAGCTCAACGCTCCCACGGGTACGTCGACCGACCTCAGCAACGGTTCGTTTGTGTGGGGAGCCCCGACGACGACCCCGGGCGCTGCGGTGCAGATCACGGCAAACAGCGCCGTGCGTGTGAACCTGACCAACCCGGTCTCGCAGAACACGGGATCGCTCGTTATTACCAAGCAGGTCGTTGCGCGCGACGGCGTTCCCAGCACGGGATACACCGGCGGTGACCGTACCTTCGCCATCGGCTACACCTGCTCGATCGGTGGCTCGACAACAGCCTCCGGTACGCGCGATATCGCTGCCGGTGGCTCGGCAACTGTGACCGGTATTCCGGCAACGTCGGTCTGTATTCTCAGCGAGACGCTGACCCCCGCCTCCGGCGACTTCGTCGACGCGTCGTACCGTTGGGATGGCACGAGCTTCACCCAGCCTGCCGTGATCACGACAAACGGCCAGTCTGCTGGCGCCGTTGTGAACTACTTCACCCGTGACATGGCCAGCCTCACGATCGCGAAGGTCGTTGACCGCGATGGCTACACGGGTGGCGACTTCACGATCAACTACGCGTGTGGACAGGGCGACAGCGCCGTCAGCGGTAGCGTCGTGCTCGCCCACGGTGAGTCTCAGGTTGTGCAGGTGCCCTCCGCTGTCGCGTGTACCGTCGTCGAGACGGCAGACCGCCCGGGGCTGGCCGCTGGATACGTATGGCAAGACCCGACCTACGCGGGTCTCACCAACGGTTCCGTCACGGCAACGATCGCGCAGCCAGCGACGGTGACGGTAACGAACCCGACCACCATCGGATACAACCGCATCTCGGTGACCAAGCAGATCGAGAATTTCGCGAGCCAGGTCACGCCCGGAACGACGTTTGACGTCACCGTTGCGTGTGACCAGCCGGCACAGGGCCAAGCCTCCAACTACACCGGAGTGTTCACCTTCACGACGCCGCTCGGCTCCGCTCAGCAGACGCCCTACCTGCCGATCGGTACCTCGTGCACGGTCGCGGAAACCGACCTGCCTGTCGGCAGCGACAACCTGCCCGGCTCGTCGTACACCTGGGCGGTTGCACCCACCTACGTTGGTCTAACCGACGGAGCCGTCACGGTTCCGGCAACGACGACCCCCGCGGCCGTCACGGTCATCAACGACATCACCCGTGTCTACGGCGCGCTGAGCGTGACGAAGAACGTTGTTAACAATGCATCGGTGAGCCTCACGGAGCCGTTCACGGGCACGTGGAGCTGTGTCTTCGCCGGTGAACCGCACGCCAACGGAACCTGGACGGTTGCGGCTGATGGTGGCGCCGCTACCCTCACCAACATCGCAGGCAACTACGCAGCCCTCCTGGTCGGCAGCGTCTGCAGCGTGACCGAGGATGCTCCGGCAAACCCCGTTCCGGGTGACAACTCGTACAGCTGGGCTATCGCGTTGCCGTCGAACATTCTCCCGGTCACGGTTGACGGCACGAACGCGACGGTCACCAACACGATCTCCCGCACCACGGGATCGTTCTCGATCGCGAAGAGCGTCACGGGTGGCACGGCCGGTCAGCAGTTTGCAACCACGCCGTTCCAGTTCGACTACGTGTGTGCTCCGCCGAGCGGCGCCGAGATCACCGGAACCATTCCGGTGGCATCGGGTGCGACAGGCAACGGCCCCGACGGAATCCCGGCCGGCTCGGTCTGCACCGTCACCGAGCGCATGGGCAGCGAATTGCCCGCGCCCGTTGACCCGTTCCGTTGGGACGGCGTGACCTTCTCGACCACGGGAGCCGACGGAACGCCGGTGACGAACGGCATCGAGTTCACGACGCCGGCCGACGGCGCAACCGTTGCCGTCTCGGCGACGAACAGCATCTCCGCTCGCACCGGTAGCGTGACCGTCGAGAAGGAAGTCACCCCGCTCCCCGACGGATTCACTGGCGGAACGGCGGAGCTCTTCCCGATGACGCTCACCTGCACCAACCCGGCCACGGGCAACGCAGCACAGTTCGGCGCCACCCAGACGATCGCCGCCGACGGCAAAGCAGAGTGGAGCGGTATTCCGATCGGGGCCGTGTGTTCCGTGCAGGAAGGCGCCATCTCCGGTGGTCTGAAGGATGCCTCGTTCGCGTGGGCCGCTCCGGACTACAGCCACGATGACGGCGTCACGGTCGCAGAAAGCGACACCCCCGTGATGACCGTGACCAACTCGATGACTCGCGTCTACGGCGAGGTCACGATCGACAAGCTGTTCGACGACGGCGGTTACGCCGGCGTCGTGCCAACCGACCGCACCTACTCGGGCACGTGGGCCTGCGCGTATGGTTCCGCCACCGTCGCTGCCGGAACCTGGACGGGAACCGGATCGTCTGCCGGAACCCCGGCAACGCTAACGGCAACCACCGGCTCCGCAACCCAGGTTCTGCTGACCTCGTCTTGCACCGTGACAGAAGACGCCCTGGCGGCGCCGAGCGCGACTGACAGCTCCTTCTACTGGCTGGACCCGGTTCTTGTTGGCGTCACTTCGGTGAGCCAAACGACCACGGAGAACCGCATGACGGTGACCAACGAGGTTGCTCGTCACACCGGTTCGGTCACGGTCGCCAAGACGCTCTCGGGTGCTGACGGCTTCGACGCAACCGACTTCGCCGGCTTCCCGGTGGGCGCGGTGTGCGCACTGAACGCAAGCGACATCGACAACCCTGATGCGATCAACCGCATGACGGGCTCGACGATGGTGTTCCCGAACGAAGCAGCCGTTCCGCTCATCTCTGATGTGCCGCGGGGCTGGACATGTAAGGTTCACGAGAGCGCCTTCACCGGCGGTCTCTACGACTCCTCGTACGCGTGGGGAGATCACTCCATCACGATCGATGGGGACGACACCGAGACGCTCACGATCGGCGAATCGCCCCGCGCGGTTGTTGTCGACAACAACATCGTTCGCGTCACCGGTGGCATCGAGATCACCAAGCAGATCGCCGAAGGTCTCGACCACGCGGTGTTGGACGGAACCGAGTACACCGGCGCCTACAGCTGCGTGTACGACGAGGGCACCGCGCGCGAAGAAAGCTTCGGCGGAACCTGGTCGGTGACGGGTGCTGGCGCTGCCACCCTCGACGGTGACACCGAGCTGCCGCTCGGAACCGTGTGTGATGTCACCGAGCAGACGCCAAGTAACGATCGTCTCGTTGACGTCTCCTGGACGTGGGCGACCCCGAACGTAACCGCTCAGGCAACCACCGTCACGGCGAACGGCCCGGCCGCCTTCACCGTAACGAACACGCCGCAGCGCGTGTACGGCACGCTTGCGATCACGAAGCAGCTCGACGCGCCCCTGGGCTCAGGCTTCAGCAACCCGTCGCAGACGGTGAGCGGTAGCTGGGTCTGTGAGTACGCGGGCGACGAGGTTGCCACGGGTCGCTGGACGGCGCCCGCAACCGGTGACGCGGCCGTGCTTGATCCGGAGAACCCGCAGATTCCGCTAACTGCCGAGTGTCGTGCGCGGGAGGACACCTTCGACACCGAGGTGTTCATCGACGACTCGTACGCCTGGGGTGCACACCCCGAGATGCAGGTCGTTGACATCGAGGTGGCCGACGAGGCTGCCACGATGACCTTCACGAACACGGTCGAGCGCGTCTACGGCACGTACGCCATCACCAAGGTGATCAACCGTGGTGTCGGCGTCGGCGACCTGGTTCCGTCGCCCGGTATTGAATACTCCGGCACGTACCAATGCTCGTACGGCGGTGTGGCCGATGCACCCGAAGAATGGACAATCACGGGTGCCGGAACCTTTACGGCTCCCCGCGACTACTACGTCGGCACCGAGTGCGCGATCATGAGTGAGAACGCACCGTCGGCTCCCGTTCCTGGCGACACATCGTATGTCTGGACTGGCCACTCATTCAGCAGCCCCGTCACGCTGAAGGCGAACCCCGATGTTGCGACCGCCACCGTGACCAACACGGTGGCGCGTCTGACCGGAGATTTCTCCGTGACGAAGGCCTTCGAGGGTGACGCCTCGGGTCTCACCGATGCCGACCCGTTCTACTCCTTCGAATGGCAGTGTGTCGCCGACAACGGCGATGTCTTCCCGGCCGGTGGTGCAACGAACACGTTCGCGATCACCGCGGGCGGAGTGTGGAGCCCGACTGACGAGGACATCTCGATCCCGGTCGGTAGTGAATGTGAGGTCACCGAGACCACGCTGCCGGCTGTGAACGACCCGTCCTACACCTGGTCGACGGCCATGTCGATCAGCGGAACCACCGGTACCGCCGACGGCGCAACGATGGTCTTCGAGATGCCGGCAACCACCGACGTGCCGATTCTTGTCACCGCGACGAACACGCTCACCCGTGAAATGGGGAGCTACACCGTGATGAAGGAGTCTGACCCGGCCAGCGGAAGCACCGTGGAGCCAGGCGACGTCATCACCTACACCGTCACGGTCACCCCGGGTGCGGCTGGTTTCGTCGATGACGTTGTCGTGACCGACAACCTCACCGCTGTCTTGCCGCACGCGACTCTCGACGAGGCATCGATCACCGCATCCCGCGGCACCACCAGTGTCACGTCTGACTCCCTGGTATGGACCATCGGACGCGTGAACGTGGGCGAGCCGCTCACCCTGGTTTACCAGGTGACGGTGAACGACGATCAGTGGGGCGTTGAACTGCGCAACAGCGTGACGACGACGGGCGAGAACCCGCCGACGGACTGTGAGCAATGCTCGACGGTGCACTACACGCCGGCATGGGAGATCTCCAAGACTGCCGATCCGGCAAGCGGATCTGCCGTTGTCGCCGGTGACGTCATCACCTACACATTGACGGCACGCAACACGACAGAGAACGCCATCGTTGACGGTGCGATCGCCACCGATGACCTCGCCGGCGTGCTCACCTACGCGACGCTGGGCGACCCGCCGGCGGGCCTCACTCGGTCCGGCGACGTGCTGACGTGGGCAATTCCGACGCTGGCACCGAACGAGTCGGCGAGCGTGAGCTACGCGGTCACCGTGCTCGACGGATTCGACGGCGTGACGCTGGTCAACTCGGTTGAGCCGGGCGACGGCGGAGAGTGTGTTGAGAGCTGCACCACGACACACTTGACTCCCGCGTGGACCCTCGCGAAGTCGAGTGATCCGGTCTCCGGAACCACCGTGCTTCCTGGTGACGAAGTGACGTACACGTTGACGATCAACAACACCGGACCGGTGGTGCTCGCGGGAGCGACCGCAGAGGACGACCTGACCGACATGCTCGCGCACGCCGACATCGTGGGCGACCTGCCCGCCGGGTTGGTCCTGGACGGGACGACCCTGACCTGGAACGCCGCAGCCGTCGGCGTTGGTGAGTCGGTGTCGGTGAGCTACACCGTGGTTGTGCACGACGATGCGCGCGGCGTGACCCTGCGAAACGTCGTGGTTCCGGCCAGCCCCGGTGGTGAATGCGTCGAGCAGTGCACCACCGAGCACCCGGTTCCCGCGTGGTCGTTGACCAAATCGAGCAACCCGGCCTCCGGATCCGCTGTGGTTCCCGGCCAGGATGTGACGTACACGCTCACGATCACCAACACCGGCCCCGTGGCCATCGATTCGGCAACTGCCGTCGATGACCTCACCGCGGTACTGGAGCACGCCGACCTGGTCGGAGAGCTGCCGGCCGGTCTCGAACGTGACGGCATGAACCTCACCTGGACGACGGGTGCGATCGGCGTGGGCGAGTCGGTATCGGTGAGCTACACGGTGACCGTGCACGACAACGCGCGCGGCGTGACCCTGCGCAATGTCGTGGTTCCGACGAGCCCCGGCGGCGAGTGCGAAGAGTCGTGCACGACCGAGAACCCCGTTCCGGCCTGGTCTCTGAGCAAGTCGAGCGACCCGGCATCGGGATCGACCGTGCTGCCCGGTGACGAGGTCACCTACACGCTCACGATCACCAACACGGGCCCGGTTGCTGTGCAGCCGACCGCATCGGACGACCTGACCGACGTGCTTGCGCACGCCGACCTGGTCGGCGAACTGCCCGCCGGTCTCACGCTCGACGGCACCACCCTCACGTGGAACGCCGGAACCGTTGCGGTGGGTGAGTCGGTATCGGTCAGCTACACCGTGCTCGTGCAGTCCGATGCGTTGGGCGAGACCCTGCGCAACGTGGTTGTGCCGACGAGCCCCGGCGGCGAGTGTGTCGAAGCCTGCACGACCGAGCACCCGGTTCCGGCCTGGTCGCTCACCAAGACCAGCGACCCGGCAACGGGCTCGTCGGTGCTGCCTGGCCAGGAGATCACCTACACGCTGACGATCGCGAACACCGGACCGGTTCCGGTTGACGCGGCCGCAAGCGACGACCTCGCCGAGGTCTTGGCGCACGCTGATCTCGTCGGAGAGCTGCCCGCAGGCTTGGAGCTTGATGGTGTGACCCTCACGTGGAACGCCGGAACCATCGGCGTTGGCGATTCGGTTTCGGTGAGCTACACGGTTCTCGTTCACGATGACGCCCGCGGAGCGACGCTGCGCAACGTGGTCGTGCCGACGACACCGGGCGGTGAGTGTGAGGGTGCCTGCACCACTGAGCACCTGGTTCCGGCGTGGACCCTGACGAAGACCAGCGACCCCGCATCGGGCGCAACGGTCAAGCCGGGCGAGACGATCACGTACACGCTGTCGGCGACGAACACTGGCGACGGTGTGCTCACGGGAGCGATCGCGATTGACGACCTGAGCGGCGTCTTGGCTCACGCCACCCTCGCCGGCGACCTGCCGGCTGGGCTCACGCTGAGCGATCAGACGCTGTCGTGGGAGATTCCGAGCCTGGAGGTCGGGGCAACCGCAACGGTCAGCTACATCGTGACGGTCAAGGCTGACGCCGCGGGTGTTGTGATCAAGAACGTCGTGACACCGGCCGGAACCCCGGGTGGTGGCTGCGTTGACAGCTGCTCGACCGAGCACAACGTGCCGACGCCGCCAGCCGCGCCCAAGCCGCCGCTTCCCGCGACGGGTACCGCCAACGTCCTCCCGTGGGGTCTGCTCGGTGGATTCGCCCTCATCGCCGGCCTGGTGCTGATGGTGACCCGTCGCAACCGACAAGGAGTACAGGAGTAAGACGTTGCTGATCAGTTCTCGCCGACGCTGGGAGGTGCGTGCGAAACTGTGAGGCACACGGAGGGCGGGTCGCACCCGCCCTCCACACAGACGCCCGCGACGACCCGGGCGTCTGATGGTGGCGGGGGAGGAGCTCGGACCCCTTCCCCGCCACCCCCCCTTCATTACGGGTTCCGGAACCGCAGTCATGGTTCCGGAACCCGTATTTACTTGTGCGAGGCTGGGGATCGGCTGAGCGCGACACGCCCGGGTTTGCGGCATGGTTCTGCGTCTGTCAGACTAGGTAGGTTCCACATTTCGACGGCGCCTTTTGCGTGCGTGCGAATCACCACCAGGGCAGTGCATAGGCGGCGTGAAAACGCAGAGATCTAGGCCGCGGGTCGGAGAACACCACAAGCCAAACCGAATGACTGTCGGCATGCCGCCAGAACAGGGGAGGCGCTGGGGAGAAATCCCTGGTCTGATATCAAAATAGTGGTGCAGCATCGAGTCACGTGAGTGACACGAAAGTGCCAGGCGCAGATGAGATTGCTGCGCCCAGTGCGTCCAATGCCCGAGAGGTATGACGCGGAAAGAGAGAAAAAGAGATGGCGGGACAAAAGATCCGCATCCGACTGAAGTCGTATGACCACGAGGTCATCGATTCGTCGGCTCGTAAGATCGTCGACACCGTGACCCGTGCGGGCGCGACCGTTGTGGGCCCCGTGCCCCTTCCGACGGAAAAGAACGTGGTGGCAGTCATCCGTTCACCGCACAAGTACAAGGACAGCCGCGAGCACTTCGAGATGCGCACCCACAAGCGCCTCATCGACATCATCGACCCGACGCCTAAGGCTGTCGACTCGCTGATGCGCCTCGACCTTCCTGCCGATGTCAACATCGAGATCAAGCTGTAAGGGCGGGGATCAGAATGGTTGATATCAACAACAAGGTTTCCAAGGGTCTGCTCGGCACGAAGCTCGGCATGACCCAGGTCTGGAACGAAAACGGCAAGCTCATCCCGGTAACGGTTATCGAGCTGGCACCGAACGTGGTTACGCAGATCCGTACCCCCGAGCGCGACGGCTACAACGCTGTTCAGATCGCTTACGGTCAGATCGACCCCCGCAAGGTGAACAAGCCCCTCACGGCTCACTTCGAGGCAGCAGGCGTTACGCCCCGCCGCCACGTAACGGAGATCCGCACCGCTGACGCCGGCGACTACTCGCTCGGCCAGGAGCTCACGGTTGACGGAACCTTCGAAGCCGGCCAGCTCGTCGACGTTGTCGGCACGAGCAAGGGTAAGGGCACCGCTGGTGTCATGAAGCGCCACAACTTCGCTGGTGTTTCGGCTTCGCACGGTGCACACCGCAACCACCGTAAGCCCGGTTCTATCGGTGCTTCGTCGACCCCGTCGCGCGTCTTCAAGGGCATGCGCATGGCTGGTCGTATGGGTAACGAGCGCGTGACCGTTCTTAACCTCACGGTGCACTCCATCGACACCGAAAAGGGACTCATGCTCGTTAAGGGCGCAGTTCCCGGTGCACGTGGCCGCATCGTCTTCGTCCGCAACGCAGTGAAGGGTGCCTAATTATCATGGCTGACTCCACGCTTACGCTCGACGTTCAGGGTGCTGGTGGCAAGAAGGCCGGTTCGGTCGAACTGCCCGCCGCAATCTTCGACGTCGCAACGAACGTCCCGCTGATCCACCAGGTTGTTGTTGCCCAGCAGGCAGCAGCTCGCCAGGGTACCCACTCGACCAAGCGTCGCGGTGAGGTTTCCGGTGCTGGTCGCAAGCCGTTCAAGCAGAAGGGTACGGGTAACGCTCGTCAGGGCTCGATCCGTGCACCGCACATGACCGGTGGTGGCATTGTTCACGGCCCGAAGCCGCGCGACTACTCGCAGCGCACCCCCAAGAAGATGATCGCCGCTGCCCTCCTGGGTGCACTGAGCGACCGTGTTCGTGGCGAGCGTCTGCACGTTATCGACTCCTTCGGCATCGAGGGCACGCCCTCGACCAAGAAGGCTTCGGCTCTGCTGAAGTCGTTCCCGGGCAAGAACGTCCTCGTTGTGCTTACGCGCGACGACGAGGTGAGCCTGCTCAGCGTGCGCAACCTCGAGAACCTTCACGTTCTCGCTGTTGACCAGCTGAACGCTTACGACGTGCTCGTCTCCGACGACATCGTCTTCACCAAGGCAGCCTTCGACGCGTTCGTCGCAGCGAAGACTGGCGCTGAGGAGGTTTCGGCATGACCGTAAACAAGGACCCGCGCGACATCATCTTCAAGCCGGTTGTCTCGGAGAAGTCCTACGGACTCATCGACGAGGGCAAGTACACCTTCGAGGTGGACCCCCGCGCAACGAAGACCGAAATCAAGCTCGCTATCGAGAAGATCTTCGGCGTCAAGGTCGCGTCTGTTAACACCATCAACCGCGTCGGCAAGGTACGCCGCACCCGCTTCGGCATGGGCAAGCGCAAGGACACCAAGCGCGCCATTGTTGCTCTGAAGTCGGGCTCGATCGACATCTTCACGTCGGTCGGCTAAGCGGAAAGAGGACGAGAAACATGGCTATTCGTAAGTACAAGCCCACGACGCCTGGTCGTCGCGGCTCGTCGGTTGCCGACTTCGCTGAAATCACGCGTTCCACGCCTGAGAAGTCGCTGCTGCGTCCGCTGTCGAAGACCGGTGGTCGTAACAACCAGGGTCGCATCACGACCCGTCACATCGGTGGTGGCCACAAGCGCCAGTACCGCGTTATCGACTTCCGTCGTAACGACAAGGACGGCGTCAACGCAACCGTTGCTCACATCGAGTACGACCCCAACCGCACGGCACGCATTGCGCTCCTGCACTACGTCGACGGAACCAAGCGCTACATCCTGGCTCCGAACAAGACCAAGCAGGGCGACATCATTGAGTCGGGCGCAAGCGCCGACATCAAGCCGGGTAACAACCTGCCGCTGAAGAACATCCCCACGGGTACTGTTATTCACGCAATCGAGCTTCGCCCCGGTGGCGGCGCAAAGATCGCTCGCTCGGCTGGTGTCTCGGTTCGTCTGGTTGCAAAGGACGGCAACTTCGCGCAGCTGCGCATGCCGTCTGGCGAAATCCGCAACGTCGACGCTCGTTGCCGCGCAACGATCGGCGAGGTCGGCAACGCCGAGCAGTCGAACATCAACTGGGGTAAGGCTGGCCGCATGCGCTGGAAGGGCGTTCGCCCGACCGTTCGTGGTGTCGCTATGAACCCGGTTGACCACCCGCACGGTGGTGGTGAGGGTAAGACCTCTGGTGGTCGTCACCCTGTTTCCCCGTGGGGCCAGGCCGAGGGCCGTACCCGTCACGCAAACAAGGAAAGCGACAAGTACATCGTGCGTCGCCGTACCGCTGGCAAGAAGCGTAAGTAGGAGTCAAGAAGATGCCACGCAGTCTGAAGAAGGGCCCCTTCGTCGACGAGCACCTGCTTCGCAAGGTCAGCTCGCAAAACGAAGCGGGAACGAAGAACGTCATCAAGACCTGGTCGCGCCGATCGATGATCGTGCCGTCCATGCTCGGACACACGATCGCCGTTCACGACGGTCGCAAGCACATCCCCGTATTTGTTACGGAGACGATGGTTGGCCACAAGCTGGGCGAGTTCGCGCCCACCCGCACCTTCCGCGGCCACGTGAAGGACGACAAGAAGGGCCGCCGCCGCTAAGCGGGGGCGCAGAGGAGAAGAAATGGTGGAGTCCATCGCACGCGTGCGACACATCCGCGTGACCCCTCAGAAGGCTCGTCGCGTCGTTGCGCTGATCAAGGGAAAGCAGGCTGAAGAAGCCCTCGCAATCCTGAAGTTCGCGCAGCAGGCAGCTTCGGAGCCGATCTACAAGCTGGTCCACTCGGCCATCGCCAATGCCCGCGTTACCGCGGACAAGAACGGTGAACCGCTGGACGAGTCGGACCTGTTCGTATCGAACGCATATGTGGATGAGGGCACGACGCTGAAGCGTTTCCGGCCCCGTGCACAGGGTCGCGCATTCCAGATCAAGAAGCGCACGAGCCACATCACGGTCGTGCTTTCGACGCCGGAGGCAGCTGTTGCTGCTCCTGCGGCTAAGAAGAAGGCGAGCAAGTAATGGGACAGAAGGTTAACCCGTACGGCTTCCGCCTCGGTATTACGACGGACCACGTGTCACGTTGGTTCTCGGACTCGACGAAGCCCGGCCAGCGTTACGCTGACTACGTCGCCGAGGACATCAAGATCCGTCAGCTGCTGCAGACGCAGCTGGATCGTGCCGGTGTCAGCAACATCGAGATCGAGCGCACCCGTGACCGCGTTCGTGTGGACATCCACACGGCTCGCCCGGGTATCGTCATCGGTCGCCGTGGTGCTGAGGCTGAGCGCATCCGCGCTGACCTTGAGAAGCTCACCGGCAAGCAGATCCAGCTGAACATCCTCGAGGTTCGTAACCCCGAGGCTGACGCTCAGTTGGTTGCACAGGGCATCGCAGAGCAGCTCACCGCTCGCGTGGCATTCCGCCGCGCGATGCGTAAGGGCCTCCAGGGTGCTCAGCGTGCAGGCGCTAAGGGTATTCGTATCCAGGTCTCCGGCCGCCTCGGCGGCGCCGAGATGAGCCGCTCGGAGTTCTACCGCGAAGGTCGCGTGCCGCTGCACACGCTTCGTGCGAACATCGACTACGGCTTCTACGAGGCAAAGACCACCTTCGGCCGCATCGGTGTGAAGGTATGGATCTACAAGGGCGACCTGACCAACAAGGAACTCGCTCGCGAGCAGGCTAACGCGCCCAAGTCGCGTGGCCGTGATGACCGTGGCGGCGACCGCCGTCGTGCCCCGCGTAACAACGCTGAGGCACCGGTTTCGGAAGGAGCATCGGCGTAATGCTTATCCCTCGTAAGGTTAAGTTCCGCAAGCAGCACCACCCCAAGCGTGATGGTGCAGCTACCGGCGGAACCAAGGTTTCGTTCGGCGAGTACGGCATTCAGGCCCTGACTCCCGCATACGTCACCAACCGTCAGATCGAGTCCGCTCGTATCGCAATGACCCGTCACATCAAGCGTGGTGGAAAGGTGTGGATCAACATCTACCCCGACCGTCCGCTGACGAAGAAGCCGGCCGAAACCCGCATGGGTTCCGGTAAGGGTTCGCCCGAGTGGTGGGTCGCAAACGTCAAGCCGGGTCGCGTCCTCTTCGAGGTCGCCGGTGTTAGCGAGGAGCTTGCTCGCGAAGCCATGACCCGTGCCATCCATAAGCTGCCGCTCAAGGCACGCATCATCAAGCGCGAGGAAGGCGACGCATAATGGCGATCGGCACCAAGACGCTCGCCCCGAGCGAGCTGGACACGTTCGAAGACCAGCGCCTCCTCGAGGAGGTCCGTAAGGCCAAGGAAGAGCTGTTTAACCTGCGCTTCCAGTCGGCAACGGGCCAGCTCGAGAGCCACGGTCGCATCCGCGCCGTCAAGCGCGACATTGCACGCCTGTACACCGTTATCCGCGAGCGCGAGCTGGGCATTCGTGCCACGCCCGCACCCGTCGAGGCGGCTCCCAAGGCGAAGAAGGCTAAGGCGAAGAAGGCTGATGAAGCTGAGGTCGCGAAGGAGGATGCAGAGTAATGGCTGCTAAGGACGAAGCCGTACAGGCTGAAGCCGTTGTGCGCGGTGACCGCAAGTCACGTCGTGGCTACGTTGTCAGCGACAAGATGGACAAAACCATCGTTGTAGAGGTTGAGGACCGCGTTAAGCACCCGCTCTACGGCAAGGTCATCCGTCGCACGTCGAAGGTTAAGGCTCACGACGAGACGAACAGCGCCGGCATCGGCGACCTCGTTCTCATCAACGAGACCCGCCCCCTGAGCGCTACCAAGCGGTGGCGTCTCGTCGAGATCCTCGAGAAGGCCAAGTAAGCCTTCGGGCCTGCTTGGAATAAGGGAGTAACAAGTGATTCAGACTGAATCCCGCCTCAAGGTCGCCGACAACACCGGTGCGAAGGAACTGCTCACGATCCGTGTTCTCGGTGGCTCCGGCCGTCGTTACGCGGGCCTGGGTGACGTCATCGTCGCTACGGTCAAGGACGCAATCCCCGGCGGAAACGTGAAGAAGGGTGACGTCGTTAAGGCGGTCGTCGTCCGCACGAAGAAGCACACGCGCCGTCAGGACGGCTCGTACATCAAGTTCGACGAGAACGCTGCCGTCATCCTGAAGAACGACGGGGAGCCCCGCGGCACCCGTATCTTCGGACCGGTCGGTCGCGAGCTTCGTGACAAGAAGTTCATGAAGATCGTCTCGCTGGCACCGGAGGTTATCTGATCATGGCGAAGATCAAGAAGGGTGACCTCGTTCAGGTCATCACGGGCGCTAAGCCCGAGCGCGGCGGCGACCGCGGCAAGCAGGGTAAGGTCCTCGAGATCTTCACCGAGCAGAACCGCATCATCGTTGAAGGCGTGAACTACATCACGAAGCACTCGCGTGTTGGTCAGTCGCAGCGCGGCACCAAGACCGGTGGCATCGAAACGATGGAAGCACCCATCCACATTTCGAACGTTGCCCTCGTTGACCCCTCGACGAAGAAGACCACCAAGGTCGGACACCGCGTTGAGGAGCAGACGAAGGACGGCGTCAAGCGCACGGTTCGCGTGCGTTTCGCAAAGAAGAGCGGTAAGGACCTCTGATGAGCAACGCAACTGCTGCGACTGCTGGCAAGATCCAGCCGCGCCTCAAGCAGAAGTACAACGCCGAGATCAAGAAGGCGATGCAGGACGAATTCGGCTACGAAAACGTCATGCAGATTCCCGGCCTGGTCAAGGTTGTTGTAAATACCGGTGTTGGTGAAGCCGCTCGTGACTCTAAGGTCATCGATGGTGCTGTCGCCGACCTGACCGCAATCACCGGTCAGAAGCCGATCGTCACCAAGGCAAAGAAGTCCATCGCACAGTTCAAGCTGCGCGAAGGTCAGGCAATTGGTGCACACGTCACGCTCCGTGGCGACCGTGCATGGGAATTTGTCGACCGCCTGGTTTCGCTCGCACTGCCCCGTATCCGCGACTTCCGCGGTCTCTCGGGCAAGCAGTTCGACGGCAACGGTAACTACACGTTCGGTCTGCAGGAGCAGTCGGTCTTCCACGAGATCGACCAGGACAAGATCGACCGCGTTCGCGGTTTCGACATCACTGTCGTGACCACGGCGAAGACGGATGACGAGGGTCGCGCTCTGCTGCGTCACCTCGGATTCCCCTTCCGCGCTGACGACGCTCAGGCGTAATTAGCTCGGTTTAAACGCCGAAGATTACTCTCACCGGTTGCCCACGTGTCACAACGTGGGCAACCGGCATGAGAGGATAGATCTTTGGTATCCACCACCACAGGTCGGCTCGCGTGTAACGCGGCGTCGAAACCTGGTGAACAAAGGAAATAACACATGACAATGACAGACCCGGTCGCAGATATGCTGACCCGTCTGCGCAACGCGAACTCGGCGCACCACGACTCAGTGACCATGCCGTCGAGCAAGCTCAAGACGCACGTTGCCGATATCCTCAAGTCTGAGGGTTTCATCGCAGGGTGGGAGGTTTCTGACGCACGCGTTGGTAAGAACCTCACGCTGACGCTGAAGTACGGCCAGAACCGTGAGCGCTCGATCGTTGGTATCAAGCGCGTTTCGAAGCCCGGTCTTCGCGTTTACGCAAAGTCGACCGAACTTCCCAAGGTTCTCGGTGGCCTCGGTATCGCCATTCTGTCCACCTCCTCTGGCCTCCTCACGGACCGCCAGGCTGAGAACAAGGGTGTAGGTGGGGAAGTCCTCGCCTACGTTTGGTGATCACTTATGTCACGTATCGGACGTCTTCCCATTAGCATTCCGGCCGGAGTGACCGTTTCGGTCGACGGCTCGGCAGTCTCGGTTAAGGGCCCGAAGGGCGAGCTCGTTCTCAACGTAGCTAGCCCCATCGAGGTCTCGGTCGAGGACAACCAGGTTGTGGTTTCGCGCCCCGACGACGAGCGCGAGTCGCGTTCGCTGCACGGCCTGACCCGCACCCTGATTCACAACGACATCATCGGCGTCACCGAGGGTTACTCCAAGGGCCTTGAGGTTGTCGGAACCGGTTACCGCGTCGCTCAGAAGGGCACCTCGGTAGAGTTCGCCCTCGGCTTCTCGCACCCGGTCATCGTTGAGGCACCCGCGGGCATCACGCTCACGGTTGAGGGCAACAACAAGCTCACCGTCACCGGCATCTCGAAGCAGGCCGTCGGTGAAGCTGCAGCGAACATTCGCAAGATCCGTAAGCCTGAGCCCTACAAGGGCAAGGGTGTGCGTTACGCAGGCGAGGTCGTTCGTCGCAAGGCCGGAAAGGCTGGTAAGTAACCATGGCTGTGAAGTCGAAGTCAGTCGCACGTGCACGTCGTCACGCGCGTCTTCGCAAGCACATCGTTGGTACGGCAGAGCGTCCGCGCCTCGTTGTAACCCGTTCGGCACGTCACGTGTTCGTCCAGATCGTCGACGACAGCAAGGGTCACACCCTCGTTTCGGCATCGACGCTCGAGACCGACCTTCGTGCAAACGACGGTGACAAGACCGCAAAGGCACGCAAGGTTGGGGAACTCCTCGCCGAGCGCGCAAAGGCTGCCGGTATCGAGGCAGTTGTGTTCGACCGTGGCGGTAACCGCTACGCCGGCCGCGTTGCAGCAATTGCAGACGGCGCCCGCGAGGGAGGGTTGAACCTGTGAGCGAAAACAAGGAGACCGAAGTGACTGAAGTCACTCAGGCAGCAGCAACCGAGGTTGCAGCAGCCGAGGCGACGACCGAGCGTGAGCCCCGTGAGGCTCGCCGCGGCGGTCGCGAGCGTAACCCGAACCGTGACCGCGGTTCGCGTGACCGTGCCGAAAGCCAGTTCCTCGAGCGTGTTGTCACCATCAACCGCGTTTCGAAGGTCGTCAAGGGTGGTCGTCGCTTTAGCTTCACCGCTCTCGTCGTTGTCGGTGACGGCAACGGTGTTGTCGGCGTCGGATACGGCAAGGCACGCGAAGTTCCTCTTGCTATCTCGAAGGGTGTGGAAGACGCCAAGCGCAACTTCTTCCGCGTTCCTCGCGTAGCATCGTCGATCCCGCACCCCGTCCAGGGTGAGGCAGCAGCAGGCGTTGTCCTGCTCCGCCCGGCAGCAGCTGGTACCGGTGTTATCGCCGGTGGTCCGGTTCGCGCCGTCCTCGAGTGCGCAGGCGTCCACGACGTTCTGTCGAAGTCGCTCGGTTCGTCGAACACGATCAACATCGTTCACGCAACGGTTGACGCACTGAAGCAGCTGGAAGAGCCGCGCGCTGTCGCAGCTCGTCGTGGTCTCGACTACGACCAGGTTGTTCCCGCCAAGATCCTCAAGATCGAAGCACGCGTTGCTAAGGCTGCTGCGGAAGCAAAGGTAGGTGCCTGATGGCTGCACGTCTTAAGGTGACCCAGGTTAAGTCCAAGGTGAGCGAGAAGCAGAACCAGCGCGACACGCTGCGTTCGCTGGGCCTCAAGCGGATCGGCGACTCGGTCGTTCGTCCGGACGACGCTCAGACGCGCGGCTACGTGCGCACTGTTGCTCACCTCGTCAAGGTTGAGGAGATCGACTAATGGCTGAAAAGAAGGACGAGACCGTAGCAACGGTCGAGGCCCCCGCCAAGAAGACGGCGGCTAAGAAGCCTGCCGCGAAGAAGCCTGCTGCCAAGGCTGAGGCTACGGCCTCGCGCCCCGGCGTGCTCAAGGTTCACCACCTCCGCCCCGTTCCCGGAGCACACACCGCAAAGACCCGTGTTGGTCGCGGTGAGGGCTCGAAGGGTAAGACGGCCGGCCGTGGTACCAAGGGTACGAAGGCTCGTTACCAGGTCAAGGTTGGGTTCGAGGGTGGCCAGATGCCGCTCCACATGCGTACGCCTAAGCTGCGCGGCTTCAAGAACCCGTTCCGTGTTGAGTACCAGGTTGTAAACCTGGACAAGCTCACGGAGCTGTACCCCAACGGTGGCGACGTCACCATTGCTGACCTGGTCGCAAAGGGTGCTGTTCGCAAGAACGAGAAGGTGAAGGTCCTCGGCAACGGCGACATCACCGTTAAGCTGAATGTCCAGGTAGACAAGGTCTCGAGCTCGGCTGAGCAGAAGATTGTTGCTGCAGGTGGTTCGGTAGCCTAAGCCTCATGGCTTACGCTGAGTGACGGGCGGTCGGAGTCTCCAGACTCCGACCGCCCGCACTGCCACCGCCTTGCTCGTCAGGAGGAATGCTTTTGTTTAGCGCCATCGCGCGGATCTTCCGTACGCCCGACCTTCGTCGGAAGATCGGTTTCACCCTGGCGATCATCGCCATCTATCGACTGGGTGCGCACATTCCTGCGCCATTCGTCGACTACGCAAACGTTCAGGACTGTATTGCCCTGAACTCCGGCACCTCCGGTGAGGGTGGTCCGGTAAACCTCATGTCCATCGTGAACATGTTCTCCGGCGGAGCCCTGCTCCAGCTGTCGATCTTCGCGCTGGGTGTGATGCCGTACATCACGGCAACGATCATCACGCAGCTTCTGCGTGTGGTCATCCCACACTTTGAGGCTCTCCACAAGGAGGGTCAGGCGGGTCAGACCAAGCTGACGCAGTACACGCGTTACCTGACCATCGCCCTCGCGCTGCTGCAGTCGACGACGCTTATCACCGTCGCCCGCACCGGCCAACTCTTCGGTAACGCTGGTGGTCCGTGCGCAGAGCTGCTCACGAACCAGGAGTGGTACGCCCAGCTGATGATGATCATCACGCTGACGGCCGGTACCGGTCTGATTATGTGGTTCGCAGAGCTCGTGACGGAGCGCGGTATCGGTAACGGTATGTCGCTGCTCATCTTCACGTCGATCGCAGCCACGTTCCCCGGCGCCATGGGTGTCATCTGGGCAACCAAGGGCTTCGAGACCTTCCTGCTCGTCATCCTCGTCGGCGTCCTGATCGTCGCGCTCGTCGTCTTCGTTGAGCAGTCGCAGCGCCGCATTCCGGTGCAGTACGCGAAGCGCATGGTTGGCCGCCGCACCGTTGGCGGCACCAACACGTACATCCCGATCAAGGTGAACATGGCCGGTGTTGTGCCTGTCATCTTCGCATCGTCGCTGCTGTACATCCCCGCGCTTATCGCGCAGTTCAACCAGCCTGCTCCGGGTGAAGAGCCGGCACCGTGGGTGACGTTCATCGCGCAGTACCTGACGACGGGTGACAGCCCGCTGTACATGGCTGTCTACTTCCTGCTGATCGTCGGCTTCACCTACTTCTACGTTGCCATCACGTTCAACCCTGTTGAGGTTGCTGACAACATGAAGAAGTACGGCGGCTTCATCCCGGGTATCCGCGCAGGTCGTCCGACCGCTGAGTACCTCGAGTACGTACTCACGCGCATCACTTTCCCTGGTTCCATCTACCTCGGCATCGTGGCTCTCATCCCGTTCATCGCCCTCGCGACGGTTGGCGCTAACCAGAACTTCCCGTTCGGTGGCGCGTCGATCCTGATCATGGTTGGTGTCGGTCTCGAGACCGTTAAGCAGATCGATGCACAGCTGCAACAGCGTCACTACGAAGGGCTTCTGCGATGACCACCGCTTCCGCACGCTTTTTGATTGTTGGCCCGCAAGGTTCCGGCAAGGGCACCCAGGGCATTCGTATCGCCGAAGCTTTCGGTATTCCGGTGGTTTCGACGGGCGACATCTTCCGCGCCAACATCAAGGGCGGCACGGAGCTCGGCAAGAAGGTTCAGGAGATCACCGCGCGCGGCGACCTCGTGTCTGACGAGCTGACCGGTGACCTGGTTCGCGACCGTCTGTCGGAAGATGACGCTGCGACGGGCTTCCTGCTCGATGGCTACCCGCGCAACCGCGCTCAGGTTGGTGACCTCGACGAGTTCCTCGGCGGCCGTGGTGAAGCGCTTGACGCCGTCATCGAGCTCGCCGTTCCGCGTGAAGAGTCGATCGCTCGTATCGCACTGCGTGCGGCTGAGCAGGGTCGTGAAGACGACACTCCTGACGCCATCGCAAAGCGCCTCGACATCTACGAGAAGGAGACCGCTCCGATTCTCGAGGTGTACGGCGTGCGCGGCATCGTCGACACGATCGACGGTGTGGGCTCGCTCGACGAGATCACCGAGCGCATCTTTGCTGCTCTTGCTGCTCGCGGCCTGACCGCGTCCGCTGACG
The DNA here is from genome assembly GCF_050408675.1 of Microbacterium daqui. NCBI lineage: Bacteria > Bacillati > Actinomycetota > Actinomycetes > Micrococcales > Microbacteriaceae > Microbacterium > Microbacterium daqui. The sequence goes on from NZ_JBNTKF010000002.1 coordinate 129,764, forward strand.
CTGACGCGTAACCCGTGTTCCGAAAGTCCATCTACAAGTCGTCCGCCCAGCTGCGGGCAATGGTAGAACCTGGCCTCATCACCGCGGCAGCGCTGGATGCTGTCGCGGAGATGATCCGCCCGGGCGTTACGACTCTCGAGCTGGATGCCGCTGCTGAAGCGGTCATTCGCCTCCGCGGTGCAGAACCCAACTTCATGTTGGTTCCGGGTTATTTCCACACTGTCTGCGCTTCGGTCAATGACCAGGTGGTACACGGCATTCCCACCGATCGCGTGTTGCAGGCTGGCGACATCGTGTCGATTGACTGCGGTGCACAGTTCAACGGCTGGAGCGGCGACTCAGCCCGCACGTTCATCGTGCCGGGCGAGGCGAACGTGCAAGACGTCGCCGAGCGCCAGGAGTTGTCTGATGTGACCGAAGGGTCGCTGTGGGCCGGCATTGCCGCGATGGCGACGGCCGATCGCATCGGCGAGATCTCGGCTGCGATCGAGGACTACATCGTCGCGCGTCCGTTCTCCCGCACAGGTAAGCCGTTCGGCATTCTGCGCGAGTATGTCGGCCACGGCATCGGCCGCAAGATGCACGAGGCGCCGACCGTCTTCAACTACCGCACGCCTGAGCGTGGCGAGGTTGTTAAGCCTGGTCTGGTGCTGGCAATCGAGCCCATGGTGACCAGTGGTTCCGAAGCCACCTTCGTTGAAGACGACGAGTGGACGGTAACAACTATTGATGGATCCATGGGTTCGCACTGGGAACACAGTGTCGCTGTGCACGAGAATGGTATTTGGGTACTGACTGCGGCCGATGGCGGTGCCGCAGGACTCGCTCCGTTTGGTATTACCCCGACTCCGATTAGCTAGGGAGAGACATGGCTAAGCCCGCTGTAAAGAAGACGAACTGGTTCGCGATCTGGACGAGCATTGGTGTGGTTGTCGCCGTTGTAGCGATCGCGGTGGTGGTTGTGTTCAGCAACCAGGCCGCGAACAAGCTGCCGGCTGAGAACATCCCGGCTGCAGTCGACACCGAGACCGGTGCGGTCACGATCGGAAACGGCGAAGACACCGTTTCGGTGTTCGTCGACTTCATGTGCCCGAACTGCAAGAACTTCGAGACGAACTTCGGCGGTGACCTGCGCGACCTCGCGAAGAGCGACAACATCTCGCTCGGCATTCATGCCGTGAGCATCCTCGACAACGCGTCGAAGGGTACGAAATACTCGACCCGTGCCGCGAACGCGTTCTACTGCGTCGCTGAGGAGAAGCCTGAGCTCACCATGAGCTACATGGACGCGCTCTTCGCTAAGCAGCCGGCTGAAGGCACGACCGGTCTGTCGGACGAGCGTCTCATCGAACTCGCTTCGGGCCTCGGCGTTGACATCAAGGCCTGCCAGACCGATCAGACGTTCGCTGACTTCGTCACCAAGCAGACGCGCAACAACATGCCGCGCAACCCGCAAGACCAGGGCCTTTACACGCCCACCGTCTTGATTAACGACGAATACACGCAGCTCAGCACGCTGACCCCGACGTTCTTCACAGACATGTTCGGCGGCGCAGCCAAGAGCGAGTAACGCTTTCGGTTCTCGGGCTTCGGCTCTGGGGCCTCTGGGCGGGGGATGGGTTTTCCATCGCGACATTTTCTGGTTCTGGCGACAACGGTGACCTGCGGATCGCGGAGGCGGGGGAGCGGAACCAGAAATGCGGGGGCGCGCCGGTTGAATTGCGCAAGGGAACGGTACACCGCTACCCCTCCCGCTACCGCTTCGGCAACCGCCACAGCAGCGTCGGGTGCTTCGGGCAACGCGAGCGGCGCAACCGCTGCCGCTGCTGGCAACGGAGCCAATGGTTCCGGAACCTCTGCGAACGCAGAAGCAGGTGCAAACGGCGACGACCTGGCCTTCACCGGTTCGTCCGTTTCGACGCCTCTGATCAGCGGCGCACTCGCCGTTCTGTTCGCCGGCGTGGCGTTCATGCTCATCGCACGCGTGCGTCGTACGGCATAACACACCAAAAACACAGGTACGTCAGGGCATCTCGGTTTGCCGAGATGCCCTGACGGCGTCTAGTATAGATCTTTGGTGCCATGTGCCTTGATTTCGGCGTGTCCGAATCGGCAGGGTATCGAATTCACATCCACGCAGACCGACCGGTTTGCACATTGGTAGCGAGGCTATGGCTAAAAAAGACGGTGTCATCGAGATTGAAGGCACAATTTCCGAGGCTCTGCCCAACGCGATGTTCCGCGTTGAGCTGACCAACGGGCACAAGGTGCTTGCAACGATCTCCGGAAAGATGCGGCAGAACTACATCCGCATCATCCCCGAAGACCGTGTTGTCGTCGAGCTCAGCCCGTACGACCTCACCCGCGGTCGCATCGTTTACCGCTACCGCTAAACCGGTCGAGAAGTAACGCTTCGGCTTGCCGAAGTGAAGACAGCGAAACAGGAAAATCATGAAGGTTAACCCCTCAGTAAAGCCCATTTGCGACCACTGCCGCGTGATCCGTCGTCACGGACGCGTCATGGTGATCTGCAAGAGCAACCCGCGTCACAAGCAGCGCCAGGGCTAAGACCTGCGCGGTTCGTTCCGCTTCATAACTAAATATTTGTCATAGGTAGCATCGGATTCCGTTCGCGGAGGACACCCCGGGTGGAGGCTCGGGAATGGATGTTGCCCCATACCTCCACATACTCCACAGGAGAACCGCATGGCACGTCTTGCCGGCGTAGACATCCCGCGCGACAAGCGCGTGGTGATCGCCCTCACGTACATCTACGGCATCGGCCGTACCCGTTCGGTCGAGATCCTCAAGGCCACCGAGATCGACGAGTCGATCCGCGTTAAGGACCTTTCGGACGAGCAGCTCGTCACGCTTCGTGACTACATCGACGCAACCTACAAGGTGGAGGGTGACCTTCGCCGCGAGGTGGCAGCTGACATCCGCCGCAAGGTTGAGGTCGGATCCTACGAAGGTATCCGCCACCGTCGCGGCCTTCCGGTTCGCGGTCAGCGCACCAAGACCAACGCACGCACGCGCAAGGGTCCGAAGAAGACCGTCGCAGGCAAGAAGAAGGCCGGCCGCTAGGCCGCCCGGAAGGATTAGGAAAGAGCAATGGCTGCACCTAAGTCTGCTGCGCGTAAGCCGCGTCGCAAGGAAAAGAAGAACATCGCGCTCGGTGTTGCACACATCAAGTCGACCTTCAACAACACGATCGTTTCGATCACCGACCCGTCCGGCGCTGTCATCAGCTGGGCATCGTCGGGTGGCGTGGGCTTCAAGGGCTCGCGTAAGTCGACTCCGTACGCTGCTGGTATGGCAGCTGAAGCGGCCGCTAAGGGCGCTCAGGAGCACGGCGTGAAGAAGGTTGACGTTATGGTCAAGGGCCCGGGTTCGGGTCGCGAGACTGCAATCCGTTCGCTGCAGGCCGCAGGCCTCGAGGTCGGTTCGATCCAGGATGTGACGCCCCAGGCCCACAACGGATGCCGTCCGCCGAAGCGCCGCCGCGTCTGATGGTTTTTTGCCGCGCCAGCTTCGGCTGGCGCGGTTCCCATCCCGGCGCGAGCCGGTCAACTTAAAACCTCAACCGCAAGTGTCATATAGCGGGCACTTGATTGAAAGGAACACATAGTGCTTATTGCACAGCGTCCCACTCTTACCGAGGAGAAGATCGCGGAGTTCCGCAGCCGGTTCATCATTGAGCCGCTGGAGCCCGGATTCGGTTACACCATCGGAAACGCACTGCGCCGCAGCCTGCTTTCGTCCATCCCGGGCGCAGCAGTCACGAGCGTTCGTTTCGATGGTGTTTCGCACGAGTTCAGCACGATCCCGGGTGTGAAGGAAGATGTCACCGAGATCATCCTGAACATCAAGCAGCTGGTTCTCTCGAGCGAGCGCGACGAGCCCATCACGGCTTACCTGCGCAAGACGGGTGCGGGTGAAGTGACCGCCGCTGACATTTCGGCTCCGGCCGGTGTCGAGGTTCACAACCCCGAGCTCGTTATCGCGACGCTCAACGACACCGCGAAGTTCGAGCTGGAACTGACGATCGAGCGTGGCCGTGGCTACGTTTCGGCAACGCAGAACCGCAACGAGTTCGCTGAAGCTGGCCAGATTCCGATCGACTCGATCTACTCGCCGGTTCTCAAGGTCAGCTACCGTGTCGACGCCACCCGTGCTGGTGAGCGCACCGACTTCGACAAACTGATCCTGGACGTCGAGGCAAAGCCGTCGATTGCTCCGCGTGACGCGGTTGCTTCGGCTGGTCGCACGCTTGTCGAACTGTTCGGTCTCGCTCGCGAGCTGAACGTCGAAGCTGAAGGTATCGAAATCGGCCCGGCGCCGGTTGAGACCGTTCTCAGCAACGAGCTGTCGATGCCGATCGAAGACCTCGACCTGTCGGTTCGTTCCTACAACTGCCTGAAGCGCGAAGGCATCAACACGGTCTCGGAGCTTGTTGCTCTCAGCGAGACCCAGCTGATGAACATCCGCAACTTCGGTCAGAAGTCGGTTGATGAGGTTCGCGACAAGCTCACCTCGCTTGGTCTGTCGCTGAAGGACTCGGTGCCCGGTTTCGACGGCGCCCACTTCTACGACGGCTACGAAGACTAAGTCGCACGACTTCTTTTCAGAAATTTCCCTGGAGTAAAGAGATATGCCAAAGCCTGCAAAGGGACCCCGCCTCGGAGGCGGCCCCGCACACGAGCGTCTGCTGCTTGCAAACCTCGCTGTCGCGCTGTTCACCCACAAGTCGATTCAGACCACCGAGACCAAGGCAAAGCGCCTGCGTCCGGTCGCTGAGCGTCTCGTCACGTTCGCAAAGCGCGGCGACCTGCACGCACGTCGTCGCGTGCTGAGCATCCTCCGCAACCAGGACGCTACGCACGTCCTGTTTGCTGAGATCGCTCCGCTCGTTGCTGACCGCCCGGGTGGTTACACGCGCATCACCAAGATTGGCAACCGCAAGGGCGACAACGCTCCCATGGCTGTCATCGAGCTCGTTCTCGAGCCCGTCGCCAAGAAGGCCGCTGCAAAGCCGGCCAAGAAGGCAGCTGCTGCTCCTGCAAAGGAAGAAGCACCTGCTGAGGCCGTCGAGGAGACCGTAGAGGCTCCCGTCGAGGAGACCGTTGAGGCTCCCGTCGAGGCTGTCGAGACCGAAGCTGCTGACGCAGCTGAGGGCGACGCTAAGTAGTTCGCTTCATCACGAGGCCCTTTTCCTTCGGGAGGAGGGCCTCGTGCGTTTTCCGGGGCACCCCAGAAACGCAATATTTCTGCGACACGAGCACCGGGGGTTCCGGAACCATCAGGTGCGGCGCAGAAAGCGGCACCGGCGAGCGAATGGCTGCCGATAAACTGGGCGCATGAGTGAACTCGAGCCGTTGTCGCGCCGCATTCAGGCGCCCGCCAACCTGCCCGCCGTCGAACACCCGGCGCTGGCCGAGGTGCGCCCCGCAACGATGGCCGACCTTGAGGCCCTCATCGTGTTGACGCACGCCGCCGAGGCCATCGACCACCCGTCGTGGGCGTCACCGCGCGAAGAGGTCGAAGACCTCCTCGAAGGCCCGGGGATCGACGCCACCGTCGACACCCTCATCGGATTCGCCGCCGACGGCCGCGCACTCGCGTTTGCGAGCATCATGCCGGCCTCCAGCGCCGACACGCGCGTGCAGGTCTACACGAACGGCATCGTGCACCCCGAGGTGCGCGGGCAGGGCATCGGAACCATGCTGCTGGCGTGGGCGAAGGCCCGTGCGACCCAGCATCTCGCGACCCGCGAAGAAACCCTCCCAGCGTGGATCGCGATGTACGCGCAGGAGCGCACCACCGACGCCATTGCGATCGGGCTCGACGCGGGATTCACCGTCGAACGCTACTTCCACACGATGGAGCGCGACCTCGCCGCCGATATTCCCGACCTCGCCATCGGCGACGACGTTGAGATCGTCACCTTCACGCCGGAGCTCCGCGAAGCGACGCGCCTGGCCCGCAACGATGCGTTCCGTGATCACTGGGGGAGCCAGCCCTCGTCGCCCGAAAAGTGGGAGCGCTTCACGACCGGTGAGATCTTCCGCCCCGACCTGTCGGTTGTTGCCGTCGAACGCGGCACGACCATCGTCATCGCATTCACGCTCAGCTCGGTCAACGAAGACGACACCGAACTGCAGGGCTACCGCGCGTCGTACATCGACCTGATCGGCGTCGTGCGCGACCGCCGTGGCCAGAAGCTTGCCCCCGCTCTCATCGCTGAGGCGCTGCGTCGCGCGCGTGCTGATGGCCTCGCGAAAGCGACGCTCGACGTGGACTCATCAAGCCCGACCGGAGCCAACACCCTGTACGAGGGCATGGGGTTCACCGCGACCGACGTTGAGGTCGCGCTCGTTGTCGAGCTGTAGCGCTTACGCGTACGAGATCGCCGCGTTCTTCACGACGACGCGATCCTCGACCCACACCTTAAAGTGGGTGGCGTCGGGGGTGATCCAGTACTCGGTGCGCAGGGCGTCGCCCGCAACCACGGGAGAGCTGAACTCCGCGGTCACCTCGCGCACGGGGCGGGTCTGATCGCGGTGCAACTGAAGTTGCGCGGCGGCGATACCGAGGGTCGCGAGGCCGTGCAGAATGGGTCGGTCAAAGCCAACTTTCGCGGCCAGCGTCGGGTCAGAGTGCAACGGGTTGCGGTCACCGGTGAGGCGATAGAGCAGCGCCTGGTCGGGCCGGGTGGCGTAGTGCAGCGTGCCGTGCGGGCGCTCGTGCGGTTGCTCGGGAGCCCGCGCCGGAGCCTCGCCGCCGAAGCCACCTTCGCCGCGAATGAGGGTTGTCGTCGTGACGGTCGCGAGCACGGCGTCGGTGTCAGCGTCGTGCAGCGCGGTGTCCATCGCGACGACGGCGTGCTTGCCGGTGTCGCTGATCGACTGGATCGACCGCACCCCGTAACCAGCACCGGCGCAGGGGAGTTCCTCACTTAGCCGCACCGTGGTTCCGACGTGCAAAACCGAGCTCATCGGAAAATCGCCGGCACGTGTGAGAGACGGCCCACCGACGCGCGCCGACAGAATGACGGCGAACAGCGGCAGGGTGTGCAGCTCGACATCGATCGAGTTCTCGGTCGTGAAGGGGAGACCAGCGTCGGTCGCACCAGCGCCCACGGCGACCGCGTAAAGCATCGCATCGTCGGCAACCCACGTGAATGATCCGTCGCGATACTGCTCACCAATGTTGTGCAGGTGCATGGCCATGCGCAATCCTCCCTAACCTCGTCACTCGATTGTGGCTGAGCGAAACACCCCGGTGCCGATTTGTGCCACGCAATGGGAGCGCTCGTTGACGCCCAGACAACCCCGGGGTTGTCTGGGACTCGGAGCCGTATGGCCGCATAGCTGCACGATCAACGAGGATTACCGATGCAACTGAGAGAAACTGAAGCGCAGACACAGCTGCGTCAAGAACTTCGAAGCTACTTCGCGTCACTGCTGCCCGACGACGAGCGTCGTCTGGCCGGTTCGCAGGGTGCGAGTGGGCCGCGTTTCCGCGAGATCGTGCGCATGCTGGGTCGTGACGGCTGGCTCGGCGTCGGCTGGCCGACCGAGTACGGCGGCCGCGGCATGAGCGACCACGAGCAGTTCATCTTCTACGACGAGGTGCAGCGTGCGGGCGTTCCTTTCCCGCTCGTGACGGTCAACACCGTCGGCCCGATGCTGATGAAGTTCGGCACCGAAGAGCAAAAGCAGAAGTACCTGCCCGGCATGCTCCGCGGCGAAATCATCTTCGCGATCGGCTACACCGAGCCCTCGGCCGGTACCGACCTCGCGGCTGTGTCGACGAAGGCTGTGGCCGACGGGGACAACTGGGTCATCAACGGTTCCAAGGTCTTCACGACCGGTGGCGACACGTCTGACTACGTGTGGCTCGCATGCCGCACCGACCCCGACGTGCGCAAGCACGAGGGCATCAGCATCTTCATCGTGCCGTGTAGTGACCCCGGCTTCTCGGTCACGCCGATCAACACGGTCAGCGGACTCAACACGACCTCGACGTTCTACCAAGACATCGTCGCCACCAAGGCTGATCTCGTCGGCGAGCTCAACGGCGGCTGGGGGCTCATCACATCGCAGCTCAACCACGAGCGCCTGGCTCTCGCCGCGCTCGGCGGCCGCTCGATTCAGCTGTACGAAACGGCTCTCGCGCACGCGCAGGAGAACGGAACCATTGAGCAGCCGTGGGTGCGTCGGGAGTTTGCCCGACTGTACGCACGTTTGGAAGCGATGCGCCTGCTGAACTGGCAGCTCGTTGACGCGGTCGCGGAAGACCGCCTCACCGGTGCGGCCGCTGGTGCCGCGAAGGTCTACGGAACCGAGACTCACATTGAGGTGCAGCGCACGCTGTCGCGCATTCTCGGGCCCGAGGTCACGATTCGTCCGAACGAACCCTTCGACGTCATGCACGGCGAGGTCGAACAGCTGTCGCGTCAGGGCATCGTCAACACCTTCGGTGGTGGCGTGAACGACGTGCTGCGTGACATGGTGGCAACCGGCGTGCTCGGTCTGCCGCGCGGAAAGCGTTGAACGACATGACTGACACCGCTACCGAGCACCTGCTCTCCTTCGTCGGCGCGACGCTGATCGACAACCGTCCGGGTGTTGACGAGGTCAACGTGCCGATGATCCGCCACTGGGTTGAGGCGATGAACATGCCGTCGGCCATTCACCTCGACGCTGACGCCGCCGCAGCCACCGGCCGCTCGTCGGTCGTGGCACCGGCCGCCATGACTCAGGCCTGGGTCATGCGCGGATACGCGGCGACGGTCGATCCGGCGAAGGCTCCCGTCGACGGATTCGCCGACCTCATCGCCGCCCTCGACGCGTGCGGATACACCTCCGTTGTCGCGACCGACTCCGACTTCACGTTTGAGCGCGAATTGGTTCCGGGCGACCGCGTGAGCTACACCGAAGTCGTTGACGCGATCTCTGACGAAAAGACCACCGGCCTCGGCGTCGGACGCTTCGTCACCACCACCAAGACCTACACCGACGAAGCAGGTGAGGTCGTCGCCCGTCAGGTGTGGCGCACCCTCCGTTTCCGTCCCAAGGCGAGCGCTGGTTCCTACTCTGGCACCGCAACTGACGGTTCCGCTCCCGCTCCGACCACGCCGAAAGAAGGCTGACTCATGGATCACCTGATCGACGAAGATCTGAATGAACTCCGTCAGCTCGCCTGCATGATCATGAAGTCGGCGACCACGCCGGCACGTTTGGTCACGCTCGAGTCGCGCGGTCAGTCGCACGACGACGCGCTGTGGGCTGAGCTCGCGCAGTCGGGTGTCACGTCGGTGGCGCTGCCCGCCGAGGTCGGTGGCATGGGCTTTGACCTGACCGCGATTGCCGTGGTGCTGCGCGAGCAGGGCTACCACGTGGCGCCGCTGCCGCTGTGGACGAGCATGATCGCGCACCGCCGTCTCGCCGAGAATGACCTGGACACGTTCATGACGCTGCTCGAGGGTGCGGCGACCGGTGAGGTTCGTACGACGATTGCTCTTGAGGAGCGCGCCGGCGCCGATCTGTTTACACCGACGGTTACGGCTGTTGCTGAGGGCGACGGCTGGGTGCTCAACGGAACCAAGATTGCCGTTCCGTACAGCGACACGGCTACGCACGTGCTGGTGTCGGCTGCGACGCCGAACGGAGCCCGCGTGTTCTTGATCGACGCTGCCGCCGACGGCGTGACGTGGACGCACTCCGCCGTCACGTCGCGCGGCAAGATCGGCCGCCTGGAACTGGCATCGGTCGCTGGTGTTGCGATTGGTGCTGACGCTGAGCTCGCGGCGCTCGTGCGCGAATCGCGCATTGCGCTGGCGGCAGTGCTCGTCGGCATCGCGCGCGGTGCGCTCAAGCTGACGTCGGGTTACGTTTCGGAGCGCGAGCAGTTTGGTCGCCCGATTGGGTCGTTCCAGTCGCTGCAGCACCAGCTCGCTGACTCGTCGATTGCGATCGACGCCGCGGAGCTCGTGCTCGCGCAGGCGCTGACGGAACCAGAAAACGAGTCGGCCGCGCTGGTCGCCAGCTGGTGGGGCCGCACGTCGGCCGAAGACACCGTCTACCGCTGCCAGCACGTTCACGGCGGCATCGGCGTCGACGTGGACTACCCGATTCACCGCTTCTTCCTGTGGGGCCGCCAGTTCGCGCTGACGCTCGGCAATGTGGAGACGGATCTTGAGGCCCTCTCCGGCGTACTGATCCCCGGCGAGGTGGCAGCATGACCGCGCGTACCGATGTGACTGTCGGCGAACAGCTGCCCGAACTCGTGGTTCCGCTCAGCCGCACGCTCATCGTCGCCACCGCCATCGCGAGCCGCGACTACCAAGACGTGCACCACGACCCCGAACTCGCACGCGAGCGCGGGTCGGAAGACATCTTCATGAACATCCTCACGTCGAACGGCTTCGCCGAACGATTCGTCCGCGAATGGGCGGGGGAGGGCGCTGTCTTGCGCCGCCTGGCGCTGCGTCTCGGCGCGCCGAACTACCCCGGCGACACCATGACCTGCACCGGCTCCGTCGTCAGCATCACCGACGACGGTGTGTGCGAAGTCTCGGTGCGCTGCGAGAACTCACGTGGCGTGCACGCCGCAGGAACCGCGGTCGTACAGCTTCCCTAGGTGCCTCGAGCGCCCGACACGAACGCCCTGGCCGAGATTATCGGCCAGGGCGTTCGACGTTTGCGGGGCAGCGTGACAGAAGTGCGACGGCCCCTACGAGCGCAGGCCGGCGGCGATTTCGAGCGCTGCGAGCTCGTCGGCGAGCGTGGGGGCGGCGGGAGCCTCGTAAGCGTCGATCGCGTCAGCCAAGGAGTCGTCGTCGAACGCGGCGCCGCCGGCGGTGAAGACGTGTTCGATCGAGGGACGGGCGACGAGGGCGACCATCGCGCCGTACGCCACAAACGTGCGGCCGGTGACGGAACCAGCACGCGGCGAAGCGAGGTACGCCACGAATCGTGCGACACAGGCGGGGTCGAGAGGGTCGAAGCCTTCGGCATCGGACTCGCCAAAGACACCGGCGGTCATAGCGGTGCGGGCGCGCGGGGCGATCGCGTTCGCAGTGACGCCATACTTGCCGAGGCTACGGGCCTCAGCGACGGTCAGCGACACGATCGCGGACTTCGCGGCAGCATAGTTGGGTTGACCCGCGCTGCCGGTGAGAGCAGCTTCCGAAGCCGTGTTGATGATGCGGCCATAGGTGGTGCCACCCGTCGACTTCGCGAGTTCGCGCCAGTACGCACCGGCAGCACGGCCGAGCGCCGCGTGACCGCGGGCGTGCACGTTGAGCACGTCGTCCCACTGCTTCTGCGACATCGAAAACAGCATGCCGTCACGCGTGATGCCCGCGTTGTTCACGACAATGTCGAGGCGACCAAACGTTGACACCGCGGTCTCAACGAGGGTGTCCGAGAGATCCCAATCGCTGATGTCGCCAGATACGGCGACGGCCCGGCGACCGAGTGCCTCAATTTGAGCAATGGTCTCGGTCATGTCACCCAGATCGGTGACGACAACGTCAGCGCCACGCTCAGCGAGCGCGACGGCTTCAGCACGACCGAGACCAGCGGCAGCGCCCGTCACGATAGCAACGCGATCGGCGAGCGGAAGAGAAGACGTAGACATGGAGCTCCTTTGCTTGTGACTACAAAGTAAGAAATCCGCGGCACCGCCGCGATGCCGCTCCTACTGAGTGGCACCGGGCCGCACACTGCCCTCGTGGTTCCGCTCGCCAACTTTCTTCACGCAACAGTCCCGGTGGCTGAAACCGACCCGAATCCCGCATTCGCGCTGTGGTCTGCTGGACTCGGCCGCACTCGGCGGCCCTTCACAACGGTGTGGGAGAGATATGAACGCGCAAGCGACGGGCGTGCCCAAGCCCATCATCACGCAAGACAACTCGTTCTTCTTCGAGGCAGCGGCCGCGGGCCGGCTCGAAGTGCAGCGTTGCACGCAGTGCACCGAGTTGCGTCACCCGCCGGCACCGTGCTGCGCGTCGTGCCAGTCGTTCGAGTGGGACACCGTGACGTGCGCCATGCGCGGCACGCTGTACAGCTACACGATCGCGCACCGCCCGCAAGACTCCGCGTTCGAGTACCCGCACGCGATCGCCCTGGTTGACCTCGAAGAGGGCGTACGCATCGTCGCCGACGTCTTCGACAGCGACCACGCCGCGCTCGTCGAGGGTGCGCCCATGGAAATTGTCATTCGCGAACACGTGCACGGAACCATGTTGCCGTCGGTTCGCATCGCGCAGGAGGTCACAGAATGAAGTCGTTTAGCGGACAGGCAGCCGTTGTTGGCATCGGCGCCACCGAATTCTCGAAAGACTCCGGACGCAGCGAATGGCGCCTCGCCGCCGAGTGTGTGAACCTCGCGTTGCAAGATGCCGGCCTCACGCCGAGCGACGTTGACGGCATGGTGCTGTTCACGATGGAGAACAACCCCGAAATTGCCGTCGCTCGTGCGCTCGGCATTCCGGAGCTCAAGTTCTTCAGCCGCATCCCGCACGGTGGTGGCGCAGCCGCTGCCCCGCTGCAGCAGGCCGCCATCGCGATCGCCACCGGTATCGCTGAGGTCGTCGTCGTGTACCGCGCACTCAACGAGCGCTCCGGCCACCGCTTTGGTTCCGGCCCGCCCCCCTTCGCGTACGTGACGACCACCGACCAGGAATACCGCAACTGGATCAACCCCTACGGTCTGCTCACGCCCGCACAGCAGGAGGCCATGTTTGCCCGCCGCTACATGTGGCAGTACGGCGCAACGAGCGAAGACTTCGGTCGCGTCTCGGTGCTGAGCCGCAAGCACGCCGCGAACAACCCGAAGGCGTGGTTCTACGAGCGTCCGATCACGCTCGACGACCACCAGAACTCGGCCATGATCGCCGACCCGCTGCGTCTGCTCGACTGCTGCCAGGAGAGCGACGGCGGCCAGGCCATCGTCGTCACGAGCGTCGAGCGTGCTCGCGACCTGGTTCCGAACCCCGCCGTCATCGTGGCAGCCGCGCAGGGCATCGGCCCGCAGCAGATCTCGATGAGCAGCTACTCGCGCCGCGACATCGTCTCGATGCCTGAGGTTGAGCTCGTTGCCCGCCAACTGTGGCAGCAGGCCGGAATCACGCCGAACGACATCGACGCCGCCATTCTCTACGACGCGTTCACCCCGATGGTGCTGCTGCAGCTCGAAGAGTACGGGTTCTGCGGCCGTGGTGAGGCTCCCGCGTTCATCCGCGACGGCAACCTCGAACTCGACGGACGCCTGCCGGTCAATACGCACGGCGGCCAGCTCGGCGAAGCGTACATTCACGGCGTCAACGGCGTCGCGGAGGGCGTGCGCCTCATTCGCGGCACGAGCGTCAACCAGCCGAACAAGCGCGTCGAAAACGTGCTCGTCACGGGTGGTACCGCCGTTCCGCACTCGGCTCTCGTGCTGCGCACCGACGGCATCTCATGACGGCCACAATCGGCCTCTCCGACGAACAACAGGAGATCGCCGAGATGGTGGCGAGCGTTGCCGAACGCTTCGCCACCACGGCCGGTGACGTGCGCGAAAAGCCGTGGGCTGACGCGCCCGCTGGCGCCGAGTGGCAGACGATCGTCGAGCAGGGCCTCCACGCCATCCACCTCCCCGAGAGCGCGGATGGCGCAGGCGGCACCCTCCTCGACGCTGCGGTCGTGCTCGAACAGCTCGCCGCACACCTCCACCCCGGGCCGGTGCTCGCCACGATCTCCGCGAGCGCGGTTTGCGCGGCGGCGGAACCAACGGCTGCGGCTGCCGAGACGCTCGCGGCATTCGCCGCGGGTGCGACGGGCGCGGTCTCGGTCGCGTCGGGCATCACGGCAGAGCCGCATGCCGACGGCTGGGTGTTGAACGGAACCATCAGAGCCGTTGTCGGGGCAGCGCAGGCTGAGCACGTGGTGCTGTCAGCACGTCACGGCGACGACCTCATCTGGATCGTCACGACAGGCGCCACCGTCACCCCCGTCGCGCACACCGACATCACGCGCGGCGTTGCCGATGTGGCCCTCGACAACGTCGTCTCGAACACCGTGCTCACCGGAATTGACCTTGAGCAGGCTCGCGCGATCATCGTCGCACTCGCCGCGGCCGAGTCTGCTGGCGTGGCCGGACGCTGCGTCACGCTCGCCGTCGAGCACGCCCGTCTGCGTGAGCAGTTCGGTCGCACACTCAGCTCGTTCCAATCGATGCAGCAGCGACTCTCGCTCATGCAGGTGCGTGCCGAAAGCGCCCGCGCGGCAGCGTGGGACGCGATCAACGCGCTCGACACCGACCAGCGCGACCTCGCCGTCGCGGCAGCCGCCGTCACGACCGTCCCCGCCGCAATCGAGAATGCGGTCGAACTTGTTGTGACGCTCGGTGCGATGGGCTTCACGTGGGAGAACGACGCCCACCTGCTGTGGCGCCGCGCGCTCGCGAACGCCGCGATCGACCGCTCGACGGCCGCGTGGCAAGTGCGGCTCGGTCAGCTTGCCGAAACCGACAAGCGTGACGTGCGCCTCACTGATGACAGTGCCCACCCCGAGCTTCGTGCCGAGGTTTCGGCGGTTCTTGCGGCGACCGGCAATCGCGAACAGCGTGACAGCTCGCACGCGTGGCTGAAAGCGAGCGACATCGCGTGGCAGCAGAAGCTTGCCGACGCGGGGCTCGTCTCACCGCACCTGCCCGCGCCGTACGGCCGCGGCGCGGACCCAAGCGAGCAAGACGTTATCGCCGCCGAATTCCGGCGCGCTGGCATCGTGCCACCCGACATCGTCATCGGCAACTGGGTGCTGCCCACGATCATCACCCACGGCACCGCCGCGCAAAGTGAACGGTTCGTCGCGCCCACGCTCAGCGGAGAAATTCTCTGGTGCCAGCTCTTTTCAGAGCCGGGTGCTGGTTCCGACCTCGCGAGCGTCGCCACGCGTGCCGTGCGGGTTGACGGCGGCTGGCGACTCAGCGGCCAAAAGGTTTGGAACTCGCTCGCCGACGTCGCCCAGTGGGGTGCCGCTCTCGTGCGCACCGACACCACGGTCGCGAAGCACAAGGGCCTCAGCTACTTCCTCATCGACATGGCGTCGGAAGGCATCACGGTGCGCCCGATTCGCCAGGCGACGGGACTTGCCGAGTTCTGCGAAGTCTTTCTCGACAATGTCTTCGTGCCCGACGACTGCGTCGTAGGTGAGCCGGGGGAGGGCTGGAAGCTGGCGACCACGACTCTTGCGAACGAACGCCTGCGCATGGGTGAAGCTCTCGGCCACGGCGACTCGGCACGGTTCCGTGCCGTCATCGCTAACGCCCCCGACGACGACACGCGTGCTCTCGCCCGTGCCGCCCTCGGGCGCGCGGCAGCCCGCGAAGCCGTGCTCGCCGCCCTGACCGTGCGCGGTGCCCTGCAACGCCTACAGGGCCGCAACGCCGACAGCGAGACGAGCGTGCTCAAGGTCGCGAACATCATCGCGCAACGCGAAGGCTCGACCGACCTGATGGCCTTCATCGACCACAGCACCCCGGGTCAAGCGGCACTCACCGCCACCGACACCGCGGGCGACGTGCTCGACCACCTCGGCCTGCCCGCCGTTCTCATGGGCGGCGGAACTCCCGACATTCAACTTGGCATCATCGCGCGAAAGGTACTCGCTCTGCCATGACAGCACCCACGGTGAACACTCACCCCTACTCGGCACTCATGTCAGCCGCGCGCGACCTACTGGAGCGCGCCTCGCTCGTCGACATCTCTGAACAGAAATCGGCCGAGGTCATCGAGGCCATCGAGGCCGTGCACGACCTCCTCGGCGAACCGTCACGCGAACGCCTGCTGCGTCGCCCGTTTGACGCCGTGCAACGCGAGCGCGAGCGCGGAGCAGAGGGCCGCTGGTTTCCGACCGGATTCAACCCGGTCTATCCGCAGCCGGTGATGCGCTTTGAAGACGACCGCGTAATCGCGAACTGGCGCTCCTCAGCCTTCGAAGAAGGGCCGCCCAACAGCGTGCACGGCGGCATCAGCGCCTTCCTGATCGACGTTGTTGCCGGCGTCATGATTCAGGCGCTCGGCATCCGCGCCGTCACCGCGCAGCTCGACATGAAGTATCGCCAGCGCCTGCCGTTGGACGCGGACATTGAGATCGTCGCGCGCCTTTCGGAGGTCGACGGGCGCAAGCACTGGGTCGACGCCGAGATCATTCACGACGGTGTCAAAGCCGTCACTGCGCGGGGCCTTTTCATCACGATTGACGTTTAAGTCTCACCCAATGGCATCGGCGTTGAACCGCCTATCCGAACCTTCATACGCTGGCCGCGCGCCGACTCCGGCGAGAGGCAATGAAGCCCACCCCCAGGAGGACAGATTCACATGAAGTCACAGACCCGTACAGGCATGGTGATTGCGGCTCTCGCAATCAGCGCGCTGGTGGCTACCGGATGCTCCAACACAGCGACCCAGCCCCCGGCAGGCGGTGGCGGTAGCGGTAACGCAACCGAAGCCCCGGCCCAGAACACCTACCCCGCAACCGTTCCTGAGATGAAGGACGGCCTGCTCAAGGCAGACGAAGGCGGCGACCCGGTCCCCGGCGGCGAACTGCGCTGGGCAGCGTACGCCGAGCCGCGCTCACTCGACCCGGGCGTCACGATCGTTGCAGCCAGCACCGGTGGTGTCGAGATGCTCAACATCTTCGACTCGATCACCCGCTGGGACGTTGAGAAGGGCGAATTCGTTCCGCAGACCGCAACGAGCGTTGAGTCGAACGACACCTTCGACGAGTGGACCGTCACCCTCAATGAGGGCATCACGTTCTCGGACGGCAGCGCCTACGACGCTGCAGCCGTTAAAGCCAGCCAGGAGCGTTACGCCTCGATGCCTGCGCCGGAAGCCGGTATGTGGAAGTCGAACGTCACCGCGATTGAGGTCGTCGACCCGCTGACGATCAAGTACACGCTCAACAAGCCGTGGCCTGGCTTCCGCTCGATCCTGTCGACCGGCCCCGGCATGATTGTTGCCGCCGCAGCTGGCGTTGGCGAAACCTTCAAGCCGATCGGTGCTGGCCCCTTCACACTCGGTGAGTGGAAGGCCGCGGAATCCATCACGCTCGACGCACGTGAAGACTACTGGGGCGGTACGCCGAACCTCGAGTCGGTCACCGGCGTCTTCCTCCCGGACCCGCAGGCATCCCTCGACTCCCTCGCCGCTGGTTCCGTTGACGCAACGTTCGTGCTCCAGTCGAACTACGTACAGCAGGTGCTCGACGCTGGATACAACGGCCTCGCTTCTGGTGTGAACGGTGGCACGATCACCCTCATCAACGCACAGCCCGGCTTCCCCGGTGAAGACATCCGTGTGCGTCAGGCCATCCAGCTGGCGGTCGACGCCAAGGTTCTGATGGACCGCGCATTCGACGGTGTCGTCGAGGGAGACAACTCGCTGTTCGCTGCCGGCTCGGTCTGGGAGACCGACACCCGCGCAGCTGAGCTTAACCGCGAGAAGGCGAAGGAACTCCTGGCAGCTGCCATGGCAGACGGCTATGACGGTCACCTCGAATACCTCGACAGCAACGACCCCACCAGCCGCAACCGCGCAACGGCGCTTCAGGCACAGCTCGAAGCTGTCGGATTCACTGTCACCCTGGAACTGACGCGCACGATCGCTGACCGCATCAAGCGCATCTCGGTTGACAAGGACTACGACATCTCGGCATGGAGCATCAACCTCCGCGAGGCTGACCCGCTGCCGCGTATGGTCTCGAACATGCACTCCACCGGCACCCAGACGTACCAGACGTACACGTCGCCCGAAATGGACGCCCTCATTGAGAGCTTCCAGGTCGCCGGAACCAAGGACGAGCAGCTGGAGGTCGTTGACAAGATCCAGCAGCAGATGAACAAGGACATCCCATTCATCCCGTGGGCAAAGTTCACCGAGGTCTTCACCTGGTCGGACGACCTGCACGGTGTCAAGGGATCGAGCGCGTCGATGGTTCTCCTCGACGACGCTTGGGTCGACTCGAAGTAATACCTCTGTGGTGCCGTCGGTCTTGCGGCCGGCGGCACCACACCTTATCCGTAACGGAGCGGAGAACGGAGACGTACCATGGCCTGGCGCCGGGTAACGAACACTCTCGTAGACCTCATCATTGTGCTTTTGGTGGTGAGCCTCGGAACCTTCCTTCTGGTGAACCTGATGGGTTCAGACCCAGCGATCGCCATCTTGGGTGAGGGCTACCCTGAGGAAGAATACGAGAAGATTCGTATCGAGCTGGGGTATTACGACCCCGCCATCGTCCGCTACTTCTCGTGGCTCGGTAGCGTCTTCACAGGCGACCTCGGCACGCAGATGATGCCGCCGTACGCGCCGGTCACCGAGCGCATCGCCTCCGCGCTGCCGGTCAGTGTGCAGCTCGCCATCATGGGCATTGGTATCGCCCTGCTGCTCGCTATTCCGCTCGCCATGATCTCGGCCTACTTCGCCGGTGGTCGACTGGACCGCATGATCAGCGCCGGTGCCTTCGGCATGCTGTCGATCCCGAGCTTCCTGCTCGGCCTCATCGTCATCATGGTCTTCGCGAACTGGCTCGGTTGGTTCCCTCGCGCCGAATGGGTGCGCATCACCGATGACTTTGGTCTGAACCTCTATCACGCTCTTCTCCCCGCGCTCGTGATCGCACTGGGGGAGACGGCGACCTTCACGCGTATCCTGCGCAACGACCTCATCATGACGCTGCAAGAGGACTACATCCTCGCGGCCAAGGCCAAGGGCATGTCGCCGCTTCGCATCATGCTGAGCGATGCCCTGCGCCCCGCATCCCTCTCTATGGTCACGATCGTGGGCATCTCGCTGGGTCGCCTCATTGGTTCCACGGTCATCGTGGAGTACCTGTTCGCGCTCCCCGGCATGGGATCCCTTGTCATTAGCGCGGCCAGCAACGGCGACGTGGTCACGATCCAGGGCGCCGTCATGGTGATCGCCGTGATCTACGTGCTCACCAACCTTCTGATCGACTTCTCGTACGGTCGCCTCGACCCCCGCATCCGGAGGGCACATGTCTGAGTCACTGACCAAAGCCACCCCGCCGCGGCCCACGCCGCCGCGCACCGAGGTTGTGCGACTGAAGAACAAGCGCACGCCCCGGCCCCGCACCGTCAATGTCATCATCGGTGGCATTCTTGCCGTCGCCGGCATCGTCGCGGGCATCATCTCCACGTTCAACCTGCAGGGCCAAGGTTGGCTACAGGCGGGCGGCTACCTGCTGACGGCGATTCTGCTGTTCCAGGCGTTCGCGTACCTCGGTCGTGCGTGGCGCGGCAACGGGTTTGATGCTTCGCTGTGGCTCTGCACTGCGTGGCTCGTGTTGCTTATCGGTGCGGCAGCATTCGCCCCGATCCTGCCGTTCGGTGAGTTCGAAGACTCATCCGCCACGCTGGACGACCCGGTCATGGCACGCCCCGACCTGCTGTCGCCCAACCTGCTCGGTACCAACAACCTCGGCCTCGACATGCTGGCCCGCATCGTTTACGGTGCCCGCATTTCGCTCGTCGTCGCGCTGATCGCTGTCGGTCTCGGCATGCTCATCGGTGGCCTGCTCGGCATCATCGCTGGCTTCTACCGCAAGTTGCCCGACCGCGTCATTTCGATCCTCACCAACTCGCTGCTCGCGGTTCCGCCGCTTATCCTGCTCATCGCGCTCGCGACGGTGCTGGAGCCGAACATTTGGAACCTGTCATTCGCCCTCATGCTGATGGCGCTGCCCAGCATGGTGCGCATTGCGCGCGCCAACACGCTCACCTTCGCACAGCGTGAGTTCGTGCTCGCGGGCCGCTCTATGGGTGCCTCCAACTGGCGCCTGATGTTCAAGGAGCTGCTGCCGAACGTGTTCTTGCCGCTCGCGTCGTACGGCATGGTGATGGTCTCGGTGCTGATCGTGGCCGAAGCGTCGCTCAGCTTCCTTGGCCTCGGTACTCCGCCGCCCACGCCCACATGGGGAAACATGATCGCCGAGGGTGAGGGCCTGACCTTCCAGAAGCACCCGCACATCGTGCTCGTGCCCGGCATCACGCTGTTCCTGACGGTGTTCTCGTTCAACATGCTCGGGGAGAAGGCGCGTGCGCACTTCGACTCCCGCAAGGCCAAGGTCTAGGAGCTGACATGACCGAACTCCTCCAGGTCAACGACCTGCACACAAAGCTACAGACGGCACGCGGCATGCTGCGCGCGGTCGACGGTGTCTCGTTCACCCTCAAGGCCGGTGAAACCCTCGGAGTCGTGGGTGAATCGGGCTCGGGTAAGAGCGTGCTGGGGCGCACCATCATGGGCCTCATTGCCTCCAGCGCGACGTCTGAAGTCACCGGCAGTGTGCTGCTGGACGGCGAAAACATTCACAACATGTCACCGAAGCAGCTGCGCTCAATTTGGGGTAGCAAGATCGGCATGGTCTTCCAAGACCCAATGACGGCGCTGAACCCGGTCAAGAAGATTGGGCCGCACCTCACCGAGGGCTTGCGTAAGCACCAAGGCATGAGCAAGGCCGAAGCCCGCACCGTGGCGCTCGACATGCTGGCCCGTGTCGGTATTCCAGCACCCGAGCGTCGCTTCGACCAGTTTCCGCACGAAATGTCGGGCGGTATGCGCCAGCGCGTCGTTATCGCGATGGCCCTCGTTAACAAGCCGAAGCTGCTGATTGCCGATGAGCCCACGACGGCGCTCGACGTCACGGTGCAGCGGCAGATTCTTGACCTGCTCGATGAGCTCCAAGAGGAAATGGGGATGGCCACGATCCTCGTGAGCCACAACCTCGGCGTTGTGTCCGGTCGCGCTGACCTCGTTGCCGTCATGTACGGCGGCCGCTTCGTCGAAACCGCGGAGGCGGAAGAGCTCTTCGACGCGCCGCGCCACCGCTACACGAACGCCCTGCTGCACGCGATTCCGCAGCTCGCAGACGCGCCGCATACGCGCCTCGACGCGATCGCTGGCACGCCGCCGAACATGGTCACGCCGCCGACCGGCTGCCGCTTCGCCGCCCGATGCAAGGCTGTGCAGCCCGAATGCAGCAACCCGCTTGAACTATTGACCGACCAGCGCACCCACCAGTGGGCGTGCGTGAATCCGGTGAGGTAATCATGCCGTTGACAGAATCCACCACCCAGAGCGTTCTCGACAACGGTGGCCGCGAGCCCGTTCTCGCCGTCGATAACCTCGTCGTCACCTTCCCGGTGCGCGGCGGCCAGGTCAGCGCCGTCGCTGACATCACGTTCGAAGTGCGCGAGGGTGAGACCCTCGGCATCCTCGGTGAGTCGGGCTGCGGTAAATCCAGCGCCGGCCGTGCCGTGATGCAAATTCCCTCGCCGACCTCTGGTTCCGTCCGCCTCGACGGCAAGGAGCTCACCGGCCTCACCCGCAAGCAGCTGCGCACCGATCGCGCGGCGATGCAGATGATTTTCCAAGATCCGGTGTCGTCGCTGAACCCGCGCCGCAAGGTCAAGGATCTCGTTGCCGAGGGCCGCCACATCCGTGGCGAAAAGGTCACCGACGCCGAAATTCGTCAGCTGCTCAGCGAGGTCGGCCTCGACCCCGACACGGTGTGGGATCGCCGCCCGCATGAGCTCAGCGGTGGCCAGTGCCAGCGCGTCTGCATTGCGCGTGCGCTCATGATGCGCCCGCGCCTCATGATCTGCGACGAGCCGGTCTCGAGCCTCGATGTGTCCGTGCAGGCGCAGATTCTGAACCTGCTCGAAGACGCCAAGAGCGAGCACAACCTCAGCATGGTCTTCATCGCGCACGACCTCGCCGTCGTCAAGAACATCAGCGACCGCGTGATGATCATGTACCTCGGCAAGGTGTGTGAAGTGGTTCCGTCTGACACCCTCGTCACCGAAGCCGTGCACCCCTACACGAAGCTGTTGCTTTCGTCGGTGCCCGGTGCGGAAGACGACGTGCCGGTTCCGGCGGGCGAACTGCCCTCGCCGCTTAACCCGCCCAGCGGCTGCCGCTTCCGCACCCGCTGCCCGTTCGCGACCGAAAAGTGCGCGGCTGAAGAGCCCGCCCTCGAAACCATCGCGCCGGACCACCAGATTGCCTGCCACTACGCCCGGGAGTTGATGAACGCATGACGCTGTTCGCCGATGTTGTGCGCGCACGCGCCGAAGATGACAAGGTCGGTCTCGTTTTTGAAGACCGCTCATGGACGTGGCGTGAGGTTGTCGCCGAAGCGTGCGTTCGCGCCGCCGCCCTGTCGCGCGTGGTGCCGGTGCCGGAGGGGCGCCAGCGCCACCTCGGCATTCTGCTGGAGAACGTGCCCGACTACGTGTTCTGGTTGCTAGCCGGAGCGATGAACGGAACCACGGTTGTCGGTTTGAACGCGTCGCGTTCGGCTGCGGAGTTGGCGGCTGATATTGACAACGCCGACATCGACGTCATCGTCACCGAAGAGCGCCTGCGTCACCTGCTGGTTGACGCAGACATCGCCGCCGACCGGGTCAGCACGATCGACAGCGACACCCATGCCGCATGGCTCGGTGCACACGCGGGAGCGGGGCTGCCGACCGAGACACCGCAGGGCACCGACATCGCCCTGTTGCTCTTCAGTTCCGGAACCACCGGAACCCCGAAGGCCGTCATCGTCGGGCAGGAGCGCCTCGGCACACTGGTCACGAAGATCGTCGACCGCATTTCGCTGCGTCGCGACAGTGTGACGTACCTGTGCATGCCGTTGTTCCACGGCAACGCGATCATCATGAACCTCGCGCCCGCACTCGTCATCGGCGCCACCGTGACGCTCGCACGCAAGTTCAGTGCGACGCGTTTCGCCGGCGACATTCACCACTACGGCGTCACCTACCTCAACTACGTCGGCCGCGCGCTGTCGTACGTGCTGAACCACCCCGCCGACCCGCGCGACGCTGACTCGACGCTGGAATTGGCGTACGGAACCGAGGCTTCTGAAGCAGACATCCGTCGCTTTGGTGAGCGCTTCGGTTGCGTCGTGATGGAGGGCTACGGCCTCACCGAAGGTGTGTTCCGTATTGGGCGCACGCCCGACACGCCTCCCGGCTCCCTCGGCCGCCCCCAAGAGGGGACCGACGTGCGGGTCATGGATGAGAACACGGGCGAAGAGTGCCCGCGCGCGGAATTCACCGCCGATGGTCGCCTCGCGAACCCCGAAGCGGTGGGCCAGATGGTCGCCGTTGGGCTCGCGCACCTGTTTGAGGGGTACTACCACAACCCCCAGGCCGTCGCCGATCGCGTGCGCGGTGCTGACTTCTGGTCGGGCGACCTCGGATACCGCGACGCGGATGGCTGGTTCTACTTTGCTGGCCGTTCGTCCGACTGGATTCGCGTTGACGGCGAAAACTTCGCCTCGGCTCAGGTCGAACGCGTACTGCAGCGCGCCCCCGGCGTGCTGTCGGCCCCGTCGTTCGCGATCGCCGACCCGCGCACGGGTGACCTCGTGATGTGTGGCGTCGAGATGGAGGCGGGCGCCACGTTTGACGCCGATGAGTTCGCGTCGTTCTTGGCTGCACAGCCTGACATGGGCGCCAAATGGTGGCCCGCGTTCGTGCGCATCGTGCAGCAGCTGCCCCTCACCGGCAGTGGCAAGCTCGACAAGGCGCCGCTGCGCCGTGCCGCGTGGCAGTCCGACGACGACGTGTACATGCGCGTCGGCCGCACCGCCGAGTACCGCCTCATGTCGCCCGACGACAAGGCCACACTCGTGTCAGAGTTCCTGACGCACGGCCGCGCCGCTCTGCTCCCGGCCTAACGCCGAAACACATTCTGGTCGGCGAGACCCCCGCTCCGCGGTGGTGTCTCGCCGACCAGAATGTGTTTGGGGCGGGGTTCTTGCGTCTGTTGAGTGCGCTACTGCGGCCGAGCGGAACCAGTGCGTAGCTGCGCGAGGAGTGCCTGTTCTGCGCGGAGCGCGTTGGGCAGCGGCAGGTCAACGAGAGTCACGGCCTCACGGGCCGCGGCGACCGCGGCAACCGGTTGCTGGGCGATGCGTCGGGCTGCCTCAAGAGCGGTAGCAACAAGCGCACCGGGCTCCGTCACGCGGGAAATCAGGCCGAGCGTCGCCGCTTCTGCCGCACCCACGACGCGACCCGTGAGCACCATGTCGCGCGCCACCAGGGTTCCGCCCGCCCGTGCCACTCCCTGCACTCCGCCCATGCCCGGAATGATGCCGAGCGAGACTTCGGGCAGGGAGAAGCGGGCGCTCGGGTCGGCGATGATGAGGTCGCACGTGAGCGCGAGTTCGAAGCCGCCGCCGATCGCGTGACCCGAGACGGCCGCAATCGACGGCACGCCGATGTCGCGCAAGCACAGCCACCCCGACGGCGCCGTGCGCGGTGCCGACGGCTGGGTGAAAACGGCGCGGTCGGCGCCAACGCTGAACGCGCGGTCTGATCCGGCCACGACGATCGCGCGAACGCCCGCCCCGACCGCAGACTCGACGGCCGCGCGAAACTCGTCACCGAACTCGGCGGTCATTGCGTTGAGGGCGGCCGGGCGGTCGAGCCGCACCAGCGCAACATCGTCGTCAATCGTCAGTGATACCCACATGAAAGCTCCTCTGCTCCCTTCATCGTGGTGCTCGCCTGACGCATTCGCGCGATTGCTCCCACCAGTTGAGAACTCCGCCATGGGTGCTCAAGGCCGGTGCCTATCGTGAATCAGCAATACACGGCACAAGGAGGTTCCATGTCGCGCCCGGTAATCATCGACGCAATTCGTTCGCCCTACGGCAAGCGCGGAGGCCAGCTCAGCGGCGTTCACGCCGTCGACCTTCTCTCCACGATCCAGAAGGCAGCGCTTGACCGCGTTGGCCTCGCACCCGATGAGATCGACGAGGTCATCGGCGGCTGCGTGACGCAGGCCGGCGAACAGTCGAACAACATCGCGCGCTTCGCGTGGCTCAACGCTGGCTTCCCGACCGCGATCGGTGGCACCACGATTGACGCGCAGTGTGGTTCTGGCCAGCAGGCCGTTCACCTCGTGGCCGCGCAGATCGCCGCGGGCATGACCGAAGTCGGTCTCGCGTGCGGTGTTGAAGTTATGAGCCGTGTGCCGCTGCAGTCGAACCTCGCCGACGGTCAGTTTGGCTACCCTCGTCCGCCGGCGTGGTCGGTCAACCTGCCCGCACAGTACGAGGGCGCCGACCGCATTGCTGCCCGCCGCGGCTTCACGCGCGAGCAGCTCGACGAGTTTGGTGTGCGCTCACACCAGCGTGCCGCCGCCGCTTGGGAAGCCGGATACTTTGACCGCCAGGTCGTGCCGGTGACGCTGGAAGACGGAACCGTGGTGTCGCGTGACGGCGGACTCCGCGAAAGCAGCATCGAGGGTCTGAGCGGACTCAAGACGATCCGCGAGGGTGGCTTCCACACCGCCGGAACCTCGTCACAGCTTTCTGACGGCGCAACCGCCGCAATTCTCATGAGCGAGGTGCGTGCCAACGCTGCCGGCCTCCAGCCGCGTGGCTACATTCTGGCGCAGTGCCTTGTCGGTGGCGAGCCGGAATACCTGCTCGATGGCCCGGTACAGGCGGCCGAACGCCTGCTGCAGCAGTCGGGCCTGAGCATTGACGACATCGACATTTTTGAGGTCAACGAAGCCTTCGCCGCGGTACCGATGTCGGTCGCGAAGGTGCACGGCATCGACCACGACCGCCTCAACGTCAACGGTGGTGCGATCGCCCTCGGCCACCCGGTCGGCTCGACCGGCATTCGCCTCATCGCCAACGTGCTCGACGAGCTCGAGCGTCGCGGTGGCCGCTACGGCATGATCCTCACGTGCGCTGGTGGCGCGATGGCTGCCGGCACCCTGATCGAGCGTGCACGATGACGGCGGGTCTTGCCGGCCGCATCGCGATCGTGACCGGTGCCGGGCGTATGCGTTCGATCGGCCGCGGCATCGCACAGCAGCTTGCGGCCGCTGGCGTTGACGTTGTGCTCGTCGGTACCGGCCGTGACGCCGCCCGCGGTGACGCGGAAATCGCCGCTGGCTGGCGCGACATTGAATCGGTTGCCGACGACGTTCGTGCCGCCGGTGCCCGTGCGCTCACGATCACGGGCGACATCTCCGACGAAGCATCGGTCAACGAAATCTTCGACACCGTCGTTGCGGAGTGGGGGAGTGCGCCCACAATTCTGGTGAACAACGCGGCAGCGTCACGCGGCTCTGACCGCGTGACGGTCACCGAGCTCGACGTTTCGGAATGGGACACCGTGATGCGTGTCAACGTGCGCGGCACCTTCCTGATGAGCCGTGCATTCGCACGCCTGGTTCCGCAGTCCGCCCCGGCAGGCATCATCAACATCTCCTCCATCGGTGGCAAGCTTTCGGGCCCGTTCACCGCCGCGTACTCGGCGTCGAAAGCAGCGATTCAATCGCTCACGTCATCGATGGCGAAAGAACTCGGTTCACGCAACATTCGCGTCAACGCGATCTGCCCGGGTGTCGTCGACACGTCACGCCTCGGCGACCGCACACCCGAACAGTGGGCTGACTACGTTGCCGCCACCATCCCGATGGGTCGCATGGGCACGCCCGACGACATTGCTGAGGCCGCCCTGTTTCTGCTGAGCGACAACGCCAGCTGGATCACGGGGCAGTCGTGGAACGTCGACGGCGGACAGCTCACCATTCGATGACTATGCAAGGAACGACGATGACGTCACCCCGCACGAAGGAACAGATCTTCGCCGACCTCACCGCGCCCGGTGAGTTCTTCGAAGTGCGCACCGAGACTGTGCTCGGCCACCCGGCCAACATCTTTCACAACCAGACCATGACGCTCGGCGAAATGCTGGAGGAGTCGATTCGCTTCGGCAACGAGGAGTACCTCGTCGCGGGCGACCTGCGCCTCACGTACGCCGAACACCGCAACCGCGCGCGTGCTACGGCTGCACTGCTGCGCGACACGTACGGTGTCAAGCACGGCGATCGCGTCATGATTCTGGGCCACAACTCTGCCGATTGGCTGCTCGCGTTCTGGGCGATCACGTCGCTCGGTGCGATTGCGGTTGCCGGAAACTCGATGGGTGTCGGGGGCGAGCTGGAGCACCAGATCACCCTCACCGACCCCGTTGTCGTGCTCGCCGATCGCGACCTGCAGGAGCGCCTCGCGACGTGCGCCGTCGACCACGACCGCGTGGTTTCGCTCGAGCAGACCGTCGCCGACGCTATCGCGCAGTATCCCGATGCTCCGGCGATCGAAGCGGATGTCGCGCTCGATGACCCCGCCGTCGTCATCTTCACGTCGGGCACCACCGGTCGCCCGAAGGGTTCTGTGCACTCGCACCGCAACGTCGCGACGGCCACGTGGTTCCACCTGTTCAGCGACGCCACGATTCGTGCGATGGGGCTGGAACGCCCGCACCGCACCTACCTGCTCGTCTCGCCGCTGTTTCACATCGCGTCGCTGCACAACCTCGCGATCGTGCGCATGGTGACTGGCGACAAGGTGGTCATGAGCCTCGGCAAGTTCTCGGTGCCGAACATTCTCGCCCTCATCGAGGCCGAGAAAATCACGAACTGGGGCGCCGTGCCGACCATGATCGCGCGCGTGCTCGCCGAAGACACCTCTACCTACGACCTCACGTCACTGCGCACGCTGACCGTCAACTCGGCGCCGTCGAGCCCGACGTTGAAGGCCGCGTTCCGCGAGCGGTTCCCGTGGCTCGCGGGCTCGTTCAGCACGACGTACGGGCTCACCGAGTCGTCATCGGCGGCGACCGTCGGCACGCCGGCGATGCTCGAGGCCGACCCGGAGTCGGTCGGTACCCCCATCGTCACGATGGAGATTGAGATTCGTGGCGACGACGGAACCGTCGTGCCGGATGGCGTCGAAGGCGAAGTTTTCTTGCGTGGTCCGCTGGTCATGATCGGCTACTACGGTATGGGCGAACGCGGTGGCGTCGACGAGAACGGGTGGTTTGGCACCGGCGACATCGGTCGCATGGAGGGTGGCGAACTGCGCCTGCGCAGCCGCCGTTCTGACCTCATCATCCGCGGTGCGCAGAACGTGTACCCGGCCGAGGTTGAGAACGCGCTGGCCACGCACCCGGAGATCGAGGAGTCGATCGTCTTCGGTGTCGACGACGAGGAGTGGGGGCAGGAGGTCGCCGCGATCATCGTGCTGGCGCCCGAATCGACGCTCACGATTGCCGACATCGCGGCGCACCTCGAAGAGCGCCTCGCGCGGTACAAGCGCCCGGCCTTCATTCGGTTGCGTGACGAGCCGCTGCTGCGCAACGCAACGGGCAAGGTCATTCGCAAGGATCCACTGCTCGTCGTGACCCCGGAGGACCGGTTGGTTTAAGTGCTTCGGCGGCTCACCGTGACCGAGCGCGAGCAACCGGAGGTCGGGGAAATCGTGCGGCAAAGCGGGCACCACGCCGGTTGTGCTGTTCTGGCGCAATTCTTCCGACCCCCGGTCGCTTCGCTTTGACATTCGGCCGCGTTTGTCGCGCGTGAGCACATGCTCGCACCGTGCAGAATTCACAGGTAACTTAACGATTTGACGTTAACCAAGCAAGTGCTAGATTAGTCGCGTGGCAACGACGCCTCCGACTCCCTTTTCAGCTCCGCACTCCGCTCTTCACGAGCACGCAACGACTGCCGAGCTTCTCATCCGTGCACTGAGCCACGATGGTGATTCCATCGCGCTCACGATCGGTGAGATCAGCCTCACGCGTGCTGATATGGCGCGGCGCATCAGCCAATACGCGCAGGAGTTTGCCGCCCGCGGCATCGTTCCCGGCACCCCGGTTGCGCTCCTCACCAAGAGCACGGCCGACGCCCTGCTCGCGCAATTCGCGGCGCAAATGCGGGGCGCACGCCTCACACTGCTGTCGGCTTCGGCATCGCCCGAAGACCTCGCTTTCATCCTCGACGACGCTGAGATCGAGGTGCTCGTCGTTGACGCGGCCGCCTTCGGTGACACGATTGCCACACTCGAATGGAACCACCGCGAGCGCTGCCAGATTCTGACGCTTGGCGCCGCCGCTGTCGGTGACGACGTCGCACACGCTTCGCTCGCGCACACTGCGGCGCCGCTGGAATTCGCGGGACGCGGCCCCGAAAACATGAGCTCGATTGCGTACACGGGCGGAACCACGGGGCGCCCGAAGGGCGTGATCGGAACCTTCAGGTCGGCCGCGACGTTGATTCAGATTCAGATGAGCGAGTGGGAGTGGCCGAACCGGCCGACCCTGTTGCTGGCAACGCCGCTTACGCACGCGGGTGGCACCTTCGTTCTGCCCGCGCTGTTGCGTGGTGGCCGGGTCATCGTGCTTCCGACATTCAACGCCGCGACGGTTCTTGAGACGATCGAACGCGAGCGCGTCGACACCATGTTTGTTGTGCCGACCATGCTGTACGCGCTCCTCGACGCACCTGGCAAGTTCGACACGTCGTCGCTCAAGACGGTCTACTACGGTGCCGCGCCGATTCTGCCCGCCCGCCTTGCTGCCGCGATCGAGCGCTTCGGCCCGGTGTTCTTCCAGTTCTACGGCCAGACCGAGTGCGGCATGACGATCGCCGTGCTGAAGCGCGATGAGCACAACGTCGCAAACCTCACGACGTGTGGGCGGCCGGTGCCCTGGCTCGACGTTGCCCTGCTTGATGCTGACGGTAACCGCGTGCCAGCCGGTGAGGTCGGCGAAGTGTGCGTGCGCGGACCACTCGTCGCGCAGGGCTATTGGAAGCGCCCCGAGCAGACCGCAGAGACGTTCCGCGATGGCTGGCTGCACACCGGCGACCTCGGCCGCTTCGACGACAACGGATTCCTCACCCTCGTTGACCGCTCGAAAGACGTCATTATCTCCGGCGGATTCAACGTGTACTCCGCCGAAGTTGAATCCGTCATTGCGACGCTGCCGAACGTGGCTGACGTCGCCGTCGTCGGCGTACCCGACGAGTACTGGGGCGAGGCTGTCACCGCACTCGTGGTTCCACTCGCCACCATCGACACCACCGCGCTCATCGAGGCGGTGCGTGAACGCCGCGGCAAAGTGCACGCGCCCAAGCACGTCGTGTTCGTCGACGCGCTCCCCAAGACCCCGCTCGGAAAGGTCGACAAGGCTGCCGCACGGCAGCTTGCGGCCGCATCCGTAGCGGCACACCGCAACACCCCCGCCGGCACCCTCGCCGGCACAACCCGTAACTGAGTACAGGAGAATCTGATGAACCAGCGCACCCTGCCTTTCGACGAAGACGTCGAGCTGGACGATACTCATGCCGACTCGCGCTCAAGCGTTATCGAGCGCGTCTCTGACATTCTGGACGCCTTCAGTAAGAGCCCCGATCGACTGCTACTGAGCGACCTCACCGACATGACCGGGCTGCCGCGCTCCACCGCCTTCCGCCTGCTGACGCAGCTCGTCGATGTCGGCTGGGTGCAGCGCGACCGCCGCGGGTACCGCCTGGGTCAGCGCATGATCGCCGTCGGTAAAAACCACGGGAACCACGGGCTGATTCGCGAAGCTTCGGCCCAGACCCTCCAGGATCTGCACGAAGCCACCGGGCTGTTCGTGCACCTCGGTGTCATGGAGGGAACGAGCCTCATCCACTACCTCGACCGCATTGGTTCGATGAAGGGTGTGAGCTTTCCGCCGTCGCGCGTCGGGTTCCGGTACCCGGTTGAGCGCACCGCAGCGGGTCGGTCGATTCTGTCGACGCTCGACCCGGAAACGGCTGACGCTATCTTGACGCACCGCGAAGAAGAGGCTGACATCGAGATGGGTGAGGTGCGTTCGGCCGTTGCAATCGCGCGCCGTCGCTCCGGTGTCGCCGCGATTCAGGGTGGCCTCGAGTGGACGAAGGTGAACTCCGTCGCCGCGCCCATCATGGGCCCGGACGGCCCCGTCGCCGCCATCGCGCTCGCCGGTCAGAACCTCACGATTCAGCCGCTTATTCCGCTTGTGCTGGTCGCGGCCCGCCGCGTCAGCGCCGAGTTGTACCCGCGCTGGTTTGAAGAGAAGCAGCGCCAGGCTCAGCGCCGCCGCCGCACGGCGTAACTGATTCCGTGGCTGAGCCCCGTGGTTCCGGGCTCAGCTACGTGGTTCCGCTCACCCGCTCGCGGGAGCGTGCGCGTGAGGCGCAACCTGCCGCACCGCTAGGCTGGATTCATGCGGATCCGCCTCGATATTGCGTACGACGGTACCCATTTTCGTGGGTGGGCGACGCAGCCCGGCCTGCGCACCGTGCAGGGCACGTTGCAGGCGGCGCTGGAGCGCATTGCGGGCGGAACCATTCGGCTGGTTGTCGCCGGACGCACGGATGCCGGGGTGCATGCGTCGGGTCAGGTTGCTCACGTCGACCTCGATGAGGATCAGGTCGAGCGCATCATGCAGCGGCGCACGGCGCCGGGTGAAGACGCGGTGTCGCAGATTGCCAGGCGCATTCGCGGGGTTGTCGGCGCATACAGCGACGTTGACGTGATGTTGACGACGCGGGCGCCGGAGGGTTTTGACGCGCGTTTTTCGGCGGTGTGGCGTCGGTACGAGTACCGGTTGGCCGACGAGGTGTCGGGCTACCACCCGTTGACGCGTGCGTTCACGACGTTTCACAAGGCGAGCCTCGATGTTGACGCGATGAACGAAGCGGCGTCACGCCTCATCGGTCTGCACGACTTCGCGGCCTACTGCAAGCCGCGTGAAGAGGCCACAACGATTCGCACGCTGCTGGAGTTTGACTGGCGCCGCGATGATGCGGGCGTGCTAGTCGCGCACCTCAAGGCTGACGCGTTTTGTCACTCGATGGTGCGTGCTTTGGTCGGTGCGTGTGCGGCTGTCGGCGAGGGCCGACTCGAGCCTGACGACGTCGTCACTCTGCGCGAGGCGGGGGAGCGCACGAGCGCGTTCAAGGTGCTCGCGGCACGCGGTTTGACGCTGTCTGAAGTCGGTTATCCGGCCGATGATTTGCTCGCTGCGCGTGCCGAACAAACGCGAGCGCGACGAGAACTCGACTAGTCCGCAGAACCTGCGCCAGCACACCCCAGACGGGCGTAGTGTGGCAGTGATGAGAGTCATTTCGTACAACCTGCGCAAGCATCGCGCGGTGGACGAGTTGCATGAACTGGTTACCGCCCGAGGCGTCGACGTGTTGTGTCTGCAGGAGTGCGACACCACCGATATTCCCGATGAAATCGCCGGTCTCAAGCTCGCTGACGCGACACGAATGAACCGCCTCGGCCTCGCCGTCTACGCACGCGCAAGCGCCTACCGCGTTGGTGCGACCGTCTCGCTGGCGTTGAAGAAGTCACTGCATGACCGCGTGCTGCGACCGGCGCACGAGCGTGTGCTGGGCGTGCGTCTGCACGATATCGACGACAATCGTGACTTCATTGTGGCGTCGTTTCACGCCGCGCCGCTGACCGCACTCAACTCGCTGCGCCGGCACCAAATCAAGGTTGCGCTCTCGGAGCTCGGCCAGCTCGGCGAAGGCCTGCCGATTCTCATGGTCGGCGACTACAACTACCCCGTCTTCAAAGAGAACCTGTCGCAACGCATGCGCGAGGTGGGGTTCGAACTCTCCATGAGTGACAGCCGCACCTACACCCGATACCGCTTCTTCAAGGGCTACTACGACTTCGCGACGTCGATCGGCTTCCGCATCGACGACATCACGACCCTCCCGCAAGGATCCAGCGACCACTTGCCGATCCAGATCGACGCCACCCTTCCCGGCCGCGTCCCTCACGCTGCCATCGTCTAACCCGCACCCCGTGGTTCCGGAACCATTCCTTTCTCGTGCTGCGAACGGTTCCGTCTCGCGTAAGAGACTTGCGGCAAACCTCGGTTTGGTGATTGGCGGCCGGTAACGTAAGCTATTTCATTGGTGCGTGCGACTGCTCGTGCGCATCCGAACGTGAGCCCTCCACCGATGTGTTCAATCAGGCAACTGAGCGAACCCTCCCGGAGTGGGATTCACGAACCTCTCCGTTCGATCCACAAGAAAGCAGCTCAATCATGACGCGCACTTTCACGCCGAAGGCTGGCGAAGCCCAGCGCGAGTGGCTGGTTATCGACGCGACTGACGTCGTTCTCGGTCGCCTCGCTTCGCACGCCGCAACGCTCCTTCGCGGCAAGCACAAGGCCACCTTTGCTCCGCACATGGACATGGGTGACTTTGTCATCATCATCAACGCTGACAAGGTCGCACTGACCGGTCAGAAGCTCCAGAAGAAGATGGCCTACCGCCACTCGGGTTACCCGGGTGGCCTCACGGCTGTCTCGTACGCCGAGCTTCTCGAGAAGAACCCGGTTCGCGCCGTGGAGAAGGCCGTTCGCGGCATGCTCCCCAAGAACACCCTGGGCCGCAACCAGCTCAGCAAGCTGAAGGTATACGCAGGTGCTGAGCACCCGCACGCCGCTCAGCTGCCTAAGACGTACGTTTTCGACCAGGTCGCCCAGTAAGCGCCGATTGACTAAGGACACACTCGTGGCGAAGATCTCTGACTCCATCGAAACTCCGCAGGAATACTCGACGTCGACCCCCGTTGACGAGACCGCGGTCGCAGCAGTGCGCCCGGTTCTCACCGTCTCCGGTGGCGCCGTCGGTCGTCGCAAGCAGGCTATTGCTCGCGTGCGCATCGTTCCCGGCTCGGGCACCATCACGGTCAACGGCCGTACGCTCGAGGACTACTTCCCGAACAAGCTGCACCAGCAGCTCATCAACGACCCGTTCACCGCTCTGAACCTTCAGGGTGCATACGACGTCATCGCTCGTATCTCGGGTGGTGGCGACTCGGGCCAGGCCGGCGCTCTGCGTCTCGGCATTGCTCGTGCGCTAAACGAGGTTGACGTTGAGAACAACCGCGCAACCCTGAAGAAGGCTGGCTTCTTGTCCCGCGACGCACGCGTCAAGGAACGCAAGAAGGCCGGTCTCAAGAAGGCCCGCAAGGCTCCTCAGTACTCGAAGCGTTAAGAAGCGTTTCGGTTACTATGCCGCTTTTTGGCACCGATGGCGTGCGGGGACTCGCAAATGGTTCCCTCACCGCTGATCTGGCGCTGTCCTTGGCCCAGGCGACTGCTGTCGTCCTGGGCCAAGGCCGTTCCGCCGAGGCACGTCGGCAGACAGGCAAGCGCCTGACTGCCGTTATTGCCCGAGACCCGCGCATTTCCGGCGAGTTCATTGCCGCAGCTGTTGCCGCCGGTCTCGCCTCCTCTGGCGTCGACGTGCTCGACGCCGGTGTGATTCCGACGCCCGCGCTCGCCTTCCTGGTGGCTGACATTGACGCCGACTTTGGTGTCATGGTCTCGGCGTCGCACAACCCCGCTCCCGACAACGGGATCAAGATTTTCGCACACGGCGGCGTCAAGCTCCCGGACGAGGTCGAAGCGCGCATTGAAGCCGCGATGACCGGTCCGAAGTTGCAGCCGACCGGTGGCGAAGTCGGTCGCATTCGTCGCTTTGCCGACGCTGAAGACCGCTATGTCGTGCACCTGCTGCAGTCGCTGCCGCACAAGCTCGATGGCCTGCACGTCGTTCTCGACTGTGCGCACGGTGCCGCCGCTGGTGTCTCACCCGAGACGTTCCGCGATGCAGGCGCCCGCGTGACCGTTATTGGTGCTGACCCGGATGGTCTGAACATCAACGACGGTGTCGGTTCGACGCACCTCGAAAACCTTGCTGACGCTGTGATCGCACACGGCGCCGACGTCGGAATCGCCCACGATGGCGACGCTGACCGCTGCCTCGCTGTGGACGCTAACGGCAAGATCATCGACGGTGACCAGATCATGGCGATCCTCGCCGCCTCGATGCACGAGCGTGGCATCCTGCCCGAAGACACCCTCGTCGCAACCGTGATGAGCAACCTCGGCCTGCACCGCGCCATGGGCGAACGCGGCATCGTGGTGAAGCAAACCGGCGTTGGCGACCGCTATGTGCTCGAAGAGATGAACCGCGGCGGCTTCGGCCTCGGCGGCGAACAGTCGGGCCACGTCATCATGGCCAAGTACGCCACCACCGGCGACGGAATCCTCACCGGACTCCACATCGTCGCTGAGATGGCACGCCAGAAGAAGTCGATGGCTGAGCTCGCGGGCATCATGAAGATCTACCCGCAGATCATGATCAACGTGCGCGGCGTCGACCGCGACGGCGTTGCAGGCAACACGGTTATCGCCGACGCGATTAGCGCGGTTGAAGCCGAGCTGGGCGACACCGGCCGCGTGCTGCTACGCCCGTCGGGAACCGAGCCGATCGTGCGCGTCATGGTTGAAGCTGCTGACAAGGCAACCGCCACCGCACACGCGAGCAAGCTCGCCGCCGTGGTGAAAGAACAACTCGCGCTGGCCTAAGGGTTTTGCGTGTGAAGGGCCCGTGCTTCGGCACGGGCCCTTCGTCGTTCGCCGCGCGGGGGCGGCAGTACGGGTGAGGGAACCACGGGGTGCGGGAATCACGGGTGCCGGAACCAGGTGATTCCTCGTCATGCCGCCCCGTGGTTCCGGAGCCGTGTTATTTCACGCCGTGCCGACCCGTGGTTCCGGAAGCCCATGCGCGCCCGCGCGAGGTGACCGTTCTGCAGGATTTCGTTGCCAATTGCCTCGATTAGGGGCTTGTTTATCCTGCGGATCGTTTTGAATTCTGCAGAACGGTCACACGCAGCACCTTCAACAACCGTTATGCACGATGGGGTGTGACTGGTGGGGCTGGAGTGGCTGGTGCGGCACCTTTTGCGTGCGTACCCGTTTGAGTCGTGCGTAACGGTCGTTGGCAAGCGGGTTGCGGAACCTTGGGTTGGTGGAACCATGGGTTGCGGAACCACGGGTTGCGGAACCACGGGGCGGGTTTCGCGCGCTAGCCCCGCGCGGTGGGAGGGAAGCCTACGAGTTTAGGGCCGCCGGGTCCCAGGCATTGAGCTCGGTGAAGCGCAAGAGCACGCCTTCGCGGAGTGCCCAGGGCGACGCTTCGAGCTCGGAAACCTTGAGCGCCGTCATGGCCTCGTGCAACACGACAGCACCGGCGACAATCTGGCGGGCGCGGTCGGGGGTGATGCCGGGCAACAGCTCGCGCGACGCGATCGGCAGCTTCGCGAGACGCGGAATCCACGACCCCAGCGCTGAACGCGACAGCGTCACACGGTCAGAACCTGCCCACCCCGAGTGCACGTCACCCGCGAGTCGTGCGAGCGAACGAATCGTCTTGGACGACCCCACCACGTGATCCGGTGTCGACTGCTCCGCAAACACGAGCGCGGCCGGCTCCAAAACGGCCCGAGCATGCTCGCGCAGACGCTCAACCGCGGCTTCACCGGGCGGGTCATCGGGCATGAAGTCAATCGTCATGCGGCCGGCACCGAGCGGCATCGACAACGCAATGTCGGGCACCTCTTCGCTACCGCACGCGAGCTCGAGTGAGCCGCCGCCGATGTCAAATCCGAGAATTTGGCCGGCCGACCAGCCGAACCAACGGCGCTGCGCCAAAAACGTCAGATGCGCTTCAGCCTCACCCTCCAGCACGGTGAGCGGCTGGCCGAGCGCCGCCTCAATCACCGCAATAACCGCCGGGCCGTTCGTCGCTTCACGCACCGCGCTGGTCGCGGTCGCCAGCACTTTGTCGACCTTCTCGGTCGCCACAATCTCGCGCGCACGCGTCACCGCATCAACGAGGGCCGTCACGCCTTCGGGGGAAATGGAACCATCGGCTTCCAGAAAGCGCATGAGGCGCACGACCGAGCGGTCGCTAGTGGCGCCGAGGGGTCGCCCGCCGGGGTGAACATCTGCAATCAGCAGATGCACCGTGTTGGAACCAATATCGATGACGCCGAGTCGCACCTAAAAACAGTAGCGCGCCGCGGGCATCTCGCCGAGCCGAATCCCGACAGGTGGTTCCGCTTGCACCCCACCAGGTGGTTCCGCTCGCCCCCTCCACGTGGTTCCGCTCGCCCCGCACCACAGCTCACGCGCGCGAACCACGCCCGTGAAGGGCGATAACATGACGGAGTGTCTGATGAAGTTGCCGCCCCTGCAGCGCTGAGCCAATACCGCGACATCGATCGTGCGGATTGGGCGCGCCTGGCCGCCGGCATGACGCAGCCGCTCGCCGAAACCGAGATCGTGCAGCTGCGCGGTATCGGTGACCGCCTCGACATTGATGAGGTGCGTGAGGTTTACCTTCCGCTGAGTCGGCTCCTCAGCCTGTACGCGAAGTCGACGAAACGCCTCGGTGAGGCCACGAGCGCATTCCTCCAGGAGGAAGACACCACGACGCCTTTTGTCGTCGCCGTTGCTGGCTCCGTCGCCGTCGGTAAGTCCACGATCGCTCGACTACTTCGTGAGCTGATGAGCCGCTGGGCAGACACTCCGCGCGTCGAACTCGTGACGACCGACGGTTTTCTCTACTCGAACGCTGAGCTGGAGCGCCGCGGTCTGATGGACCGCAAAGGTTTTCCCGAGTCATACGACCGCCGCGCGCTGATTGAATTTCTCACCGAAGTGAAGTCAGGAGCCCCCGAGGCCCGCGCGCCGTTTTACTCGCACATGCGATACGACATCGTGCCCGACGCGCACGTCGTCGTACGCCGCCCCGACGTCGTCATCGTCGAAGGCCTCAACGTGCTGCAACCGGCCGCAACGCCCAACGACGTTGCCGTGAGCGACCTCTTCGACTTCTCCGTCTTCGTCGACGCCGACGTCGAGCACATTCAGAAGTGGTATGTCGACCGGTTCCTCGCGCTGCGCAAGGGCTCATTCAGCAACCCGCACTCCTACTTCAATGTCTTCGCACACCTCACCGACGATGAGGCCGAAACGACGGCTATGGGCTACTGGAATGACATCAACATGCCCAACCTCGTCGAAAACGTCATGCCGACCAAGCACCGCGCGACCCTGGTTTTGCGCAAGGGTGCAGACCACTCGGTCGAGCGCGTCTCGCTGCGCAAGCTCTAGCCCTTCTTGTTACTGAAGCCGATGCTCGGTGCGCCACTGCGCGTGAGATGTGCGCGAGTTAAAACCAGGCAGTGAGAAATGACGGAACCACGGTTGAGGGATGGAACCACGGGGATCACGCGGGTGCGGAACCGCAGGGGTCACCGTGGCGCGCGTCTTAGGGAGTTGTTCCATTCGGCCGGTCATCGGCGCTTGTCTGACGCTTCGACGGATTTCGCCGCCGCCATACGCTCCGCAATCCTCACGCGGGGTTGACCTCGCGAATCGAGCCACGCTCGATGAGCCGGGCCGACAGAAACACATCGTGAACGTCGGTGTCTTGCGCGATGCGCTGAATCAACGTCTGTGCGGCGGCTTCGCCTAGCTCCCGGGCGGCCTGGCCGACCACGGTCACAGCCGGGTGCACGAGCAGCATCCAGTCCTGGTCGTCGAAGCCGACGAAAGACAAATCATCGGGTATGACGACGCCCAACTGCTTGAAGGCGCGGTAGCTGGCGTACGAGAGAATCGCATTGGTACCGTGGATCGCCGTGGCATGGTGATCTGTGCGAAGAAAGTCTGCGACGACCACGGCGGCCTGTTCGCGATCATAGGGCGCGGTCACGACGAGGCTCTCGTCGAAGGCAATATCGTGCGCCCGTAGTGCGCGAGCGTGGCCGACGAGACGTTGCATCGATGGGCGTAACAGCGACGTGGCGTGATCGTCGAGATCCAGCAGCTCAGTGATCTCACTCGCCGTCGCGCGGGCCTCGGTGACGATCGCGATATCGGAGTGGCCGGAGGTAATCAGCGCCTGGGTCGCCAGCTCCGTGGCGGCAGCATGATCCATGCTGACCAGGGGGATCGCACCCAGGTTGGGCAGGCGTCGGTCGATCAGCACCAGCGGAAGCCCTTCAGAGCGCAGCTGCTCGATCGTGGGGGAGGCGTCGGTCAGCGCGGGAGCGACGGCGATGCCATCCACGCGCTTTTCTGCTAGCAGTTCGAGCGATCGCGCCTCAATGTCAGCGGTGTTATCGGTGCTCATCACGATGACTTCGAAGCCGGCTGAGCGTGCCGCGGCGCTGAATCCGCTGAGCACGGAGGAGAAGAACGGGTTGGCAACATCCGGAACCACGATGCCGATGGACTGTGTAGTGCCGGCTTTCATCGCCTTCGCCAGTTGGTTGGGGCGGTACCCCAACCGGGCCGCGGCATCCAGCACAGCCATTCGCGTGCGCGCACTGGCCGATCCGTTATTTGATAACACCCGCGCGGCTGCCGACTTGGATACGCCAGCAGCCTTGGCCACATCGATGATCGTCGCCGGCGACCCTTTTCGCGACATGGTGCTCCTCACTGTGATTCCCGTCATCGTATCGGTGGAGAGTGGCGGGTGGTTTGATTAGAAATTGGGATCGTTCCCGAAAACATATTGACACTGTTCCCAATTGCGTGCAAGATGATTCGAAACGAACCAGGGAACGTTCCCATTTTTGAAGGAGTATCAGTGTCAACCCAGGCAATCGAGGCAGTTCCGCTTCGCCCGAGTCCGGTAGATCTCGTTGAAACGTTTGACCGCATCCTCGCTCAGCGCGAGTCGATCGAAGCTGTGCTTCGCGATGCCTTCGACAAGGGCGCCAAGCGCGTCTACCTGGTCGGTAGCGGCGGCTCCTACCTCGCCAACTTCAACGCGGCATACCTGCTGGAGAAGCACCTCGCCGACGTCACCGTGCACCACATCACCAGTGGCGAGTTCCTCGCTCGCGAGCCGCTCGGCGTAAACGCCGACGCGATCGTGATCGCTGGATCCCACACCGGCGGAACCAAAGAGACAGTGGCATCTGTTGAGTTCGCGAAGAAGCGTGGTGCGACAGTACTCGCATACTGCTCGAACGCCGACACCGCTCTGGGCGCCGCATCGCCGAACTTCTGGTCGTACGACTCGAAGACCACCACGGGTGACGCCAAGCAACTGTTCACCGCTGTGTTCGCTTACGCGGTGCTGAAGACCGCCGGCGCCGACCTCGACTTCGAAGCCATCGAGCGCAACTACGCAAAGCTTGGCCCCGCCATCAAGCAGATCCACGAGAAGGTCGACGCCGAATACGGTGAGCTTGCCAAGAAGTATCACACCGAGAACGTCACTTATGTCGTTGGATCCGGCCCCGGGCAGGCCGCGGCCTACAACCTCTCCATGTGCTACCTGATGGAGATGCAGTGGATGAACTCGGGCTTCTTCAACGCTGCTGAGTTCTTCCACGGTGCGGTTGAAATCGTCGAAGACGATGTTCCGGTGTTCGTGTTCCTCGGCGAAGACTCGACGCGTCCGCTCGCTGAGCGCGTGCGCGACTTCGCGGTGCAGCGCTCCTCCAAGGTCGTCACCTTCGACTCCAAGGACTTCGAGCTCGAAGGCTTCGATGAGGAGTACCGCTACCTTGCCGCTCCGCACGTTCTGTTCACGCTGACCGGTCGCCTCGCTGCACAGTACGCGATCCTGAACAACCACGACCTGTCCACCCGTCGATACATGGGCAAAGTCGCTTACTAACAATGAAGATCGCAACCATCGGTGACAATGTCATCGACCTCTACATCGCCGAAGGCACCAGCTTCGTCGGCGGCAACTGTGTGAACGTTGCCGTGTATGCAAAGCGGGCGGGTGCCGAGCAGGCGGCGTATTTCGGCGTCGTCGGAACCGATGAGCGCGGTGTCGACGTTCTGGCGGCTTTGGCCGCTGAGAACGTCGACACCAGCGGTGTCACCGTGCGTGACGGCGCCACCGCGTGGTGCAAAATTAAACGTACCGACGGAGACCGGTCGTTCATTGAATCCGACAAGGGAGTGAGCCTATTTCGGGTTGACGATGATCTGCTGCGCAAGGTCCACGGCTTTGACGTCGCGCACATGGCCTACTCGGGTCGGATGGAGGACGACGTCAAATACGTAAGTTCCGTGGTTCCGGTCTCCTTCGATTTTTCGGACCGTCACAGCGCCGAATACATCTCGGAGATCGCGCCCCACGTGACCTACGCGACTTTCTCCGGCGGCGACCTCGCCCTCGAGCAGTGCGAAGCCCTCGCGTACACCGCTCTGAACGCGGGCGCGAAGAACGTTCTCGTCTCGCGCGGGGCGGCCGGGGCGCTCTTCTGGAGCGGCCAGCAGGCGCCCGTTGCTGTTCCCGGCCTGCCTATTGACGTCGTTGACACTCTGGGTGCCGGTGACACCCTCATCGCGACGTTCTTGGTCGGTCAGTTCGCTGGCCTCACGGTCGAGGAATCGCTCGTTCGCGCGACGAAACACGCAGCGGCGACGTGCCGCACCGACGGCGGTTTCGGCCGCCCCATCCCGCTTTACACCCCCATCAAGACACATAACTAATCACAGAAATGAGTTGAAATGAGTAAGAACAGCACTCGCATGTCCGTCGCCGTTGCCGGTCTCGCCGCTGCCGCACTCGCCGTCTCAGGTTGTTCGTCAGATTCGTCTTCGGGCGATGGCGGAACCACGGGTGACGGCAACCAGGTACTCACGGTTCTGCACAAGTGGCCCGAGGGCGCGCACGCTGAATACTTTGAGAAGATCATTGCGGATTTCGAAGCTGAAACCGGAATTACTGTCGAAGCGACCGCCGTGCAGGACGACCCGTACAAGGAACGCATCCGTGTGCTGACCGGGTCGAACTCGCTGCCCGACGTGTTCTTCGTCTGGCCCGGAGCCTTCGGCGAGCAGTTCTTCGACGCCGGCCTGGTGGAAGATCTCACCGAACCGATGAGCGACGGCTGGGCCGACTCGCTCGTCGCTCCCGCCATCGATGCCTACACGCACGACGGCAAGATCTACGCAGTTCCGGTCAGCATGTCTGGCAAGTTCTTCACCTACAACACCGCCATGTTCGCTGATGCCGGTATCGAGGTTCCGCAGACCTACGACGACCTCATCCAGGCGTGCGAGGCGTTCCAGGCAGAGGGCATCACGCCCATCTCGATGGGCAACAACGCCATGTGGCCCGGCGTGCACTACCTGACCACGCTGATCGGCAAGTACGTGCCGCAAGACGAGATGCTGAAAGACTTCGACCCGGCAACGGCGACGTTCACCGACCCGGGCTACGTGAAGGCGATTGAGACGCTCACCGAGCTCGCTGACAAGTGCTTCACTCCCGGCGCGAACGGCATCAGCAACGACAGCGCGAAGGCCGAGATTCAGACCGGCGTTGTACCGATGTACTACGGCGAGAGCAACATCTTCTCGATGTTCCGTGAGTCCAACGGGGCGACCGCCGAGGTTGCCGCCGACTGGGACTTCTTTGCCTTCCCTGACATCGAAGGTGCAGCCGGCGACCAGGACTCCCTGACCGGTGCTCCCGACGGCTTCGTCATCAACTCCAAGAGCGAGAACAAGGAAGCCGCAGAGAAGTTCCTGCGCTACATCACCACGAAGGAATCGGGTGCGCTGCTGCTGGAGATGCGTGACCGTCCGTCGGCCGTGATCGGTGCTGAAGAGGGCGTCGCCGACGTGCTTCCGCAGCTCGAGCGCGCACTGACGGTGCTGGATGAAACCGACACGTTCAACATCTGGCTCGACACCGCCACTGACCCGCAGGTCGGCGCCGCATGGCTCGCCGCAGGACAAGCCGCCATCGATGGTTCCGTCTCTCCCGAAGACATCATCGCGTCGGTGAAGGCTGCATCAGATTCGGTGAAGTAATACCCCCACTGTGCCGGGCGGGAGCCCCCCTCCCGCCCGGCATCAAACGACAGGACCGCTTATGCACACGCGTCGATATCGCTTAGCTGGATTGCTATGGACATTGCCGGCGCTCATCGCTGTGGTGGGGATTCTGATCTATCCCCTCGTGCAGAACGTGAGACTCAGCTTTCACACGTGGAGCGTTTTTGCTCCCGACGAGGTCTTCATCGGCCTCGAAAACTACGTGCGTGCGGTCGCCGACCCGGTGTTCTGGACGGCGCTTCTCAATAACGTCGCCTACGCCATCGTCTCGCTCATCTTTCAGATCGGCGTGGCACTCGCACTTGCGGCCGTGCTCGATCAGTTCATTGCGCGCCGCTTTCAAGGTTTCTTTCGTAGCGTCTACTTCTTGCCTGCGACGCTGTCGATCACGATTACGAGCGTGCTGTTCACGTTCATCTACCACCCCGAAGTCGGCATTCTGAACAGTGCCTTGGACTTCCTCGGGCTGGAGGGGCTTAAGCACGTGTGGCTCGGGGATCCGACCACGGCAATGGGTGCCGTGATCGCGATGAGTCAGTGGCAATGGACCGGATACAACGCGATCCTGTTGCTCGTGGCTATTCAGCGCATTCCGCGGGAGTACTACGAAGCCTCGTCGCTCGATGGCGCGGGCCGCATCCGGCAATTCTTCACCATCACGGTTCCGCTTTCTCGCGACATGATCACGGTGCTGTCCATCACCGTCATTAGCAACGCGTTCCTTGTGTTTAACGAGGTCACGGTGATGACGAACGGCGGGCCGAATAACTCGACGCAGGTGCTCGGAACCTTGATATACCAAAATGCGTTCCGCAATGACGACATGGGCTATGCCGCAGCCCTCGGAACGGTCGTGCTGATCGTCACCGTGGTGATCGGCATCGTCCAAGTCATTCTCTCCGGACGAAAGCAGGTGACGTACTAATGACGACCACAACCACCATCACGCTCGCTGATGCCACCGATCGTCAGCGTCGCGACGCGAAAGACAAGAAGCGCGCCGCCGCCAGCGGCCGCACATTCAGCCGCATCAGCAACGGTGTCGTCTGGCTGGTACTGATTGTCATCGTGATCGGAACCCTCTATCCCCTCGTGTGGATGGTGATGAGCGGTTTCAAATCCAGCGCCGAGATCTTTGCGTCGCCCTGGTCGCTGCCCAGCGGCCTCGACCCGCGTGCCTACGTCGAAGCGTGGGACAAGGGCATTCTCGAGTTCGTGCTCAACAGCGTTATCGTCACCGGCGTCAGCCTGGTGCTGATCGTCGCGCTCGCGGCCATGGCGGCATACGGCCTCACGAAGTTCCGCTTTCGCGGAGCGAAGCTGTTCACGTACATCCTGCTCGGCGGGCTGATGGTGTCGCCGACGATGATCATGATTCCGCTGTTTCAGATGCTGCAGGCGCTCAACCTGTACAACACGCACGCGGGCCTCATCATCGTCTACGTCGCCTACCGGTTGCCGTTCATGATCTTCCTCATTCGGGCGTACATGAGCACGCTCGACGACGGTGTGCTGGAGGCGGCGATCGTCGACGGCGCGAGCCAGATTCAGGTGTTCGTGCGGATCGTGCTGCCCATGTGTATGCCCGTGCTCGTCAGCGCCGGCCTCGTGCACTTCCTCTGGGCCTGGAACGAGTTCCCGTTCGCGCTTATCTTCTTGAATGACAC
Source organism: Microbacterium daqui (assembly GCF_050408675.1). NCBI lineage: Bacteria > Bacillati > Actinomycetota > Actinomycetes > Micrococcales > Microbacteriaceae > Microbacterium > Microbacterium daqui. The sequence continues at coordinate 174,040 of NZ_JBNTKF010000002.1, forward strand.
CTCACTCAAGACCCTGCCGGTCGGTCTGCTCGACTTTAAGAGCGCGCTGCAGACAGACTGGCCGGTGCTATTCGCCGGGCTCGTGTTGGCCGCGTTGCCCGTGGTCGTCGCGTTCTTGATTGGCCAACGCCAGTTCATCCGCGGCCTCTCCGCCGGAATGGGCAAGTAACCCACCATGCGCAGCGGCCCATTTCGGGCCTTTACGGGCTTGAAATCTGTACCCCTGGTTCCGCCATCTCGTGCTGAGGGCCCAGGGGTACAGTCGCGGCGGAACATCGGGCGAGCGATGAAATGTCGGCTCGGATTCCCGCACCCCGCCCCCGCGCGCCGCGGCGGCTGTGTTCTCGCTGTGCGCGGTGCTTCGACTGCGCAGGAGGGGGAGAGCGAAACCGTAGGATAGATCGCATGTGTGGAATCGTTGGATATGTGGGTGCGCGCGACAGCCAACCCATTTTGTTGGCCGGCCTCGCCCGGCTTGAATATCGCGGGTATGACAGCGCCGGAGTGGCCGTCATCGACGCGGAGGGGCACCTCGGCATGCGCAAGCGTGCTGGCAAGCTCCAGGTTTTGAAAGACAACCTTGCGGCAGCGCCGCTCGCGGAGGGAACGACCGGAATCGGTCACACCCGCTGGGCAACCCACGGTGGCCCCACCGACGAGAACGCCCACCCGCACCTCGCCGATGACGACAAGCTCGCGCTGATTCACAACGGCATCATCGAAAACTTCGCTGAGCTCAAGGCTGAGCTCGCAGCCGAGGGATACACGTTCCGTAGCGAGACCGACTCTGAAGTCGCCGCCGCTCTGCTGGGCCGTGAGTTCCGCAAGACCGGCGACCTGCGCCAGGCTTTCCAGGCTGTTGTCGCCCGCCTCGAGGGTGCGTTCACGATCCTCGCGACGCACCAGGACGTTCCGAACCTCGTCGTCGGCGCCCGCCGCAACTCGCCCCTCGTCATCGGTCTCGGTGATGGCGAAAACTTCCTCGGCTCCGACGTCGCGGCCTTCGTCGAGCACACCCGCCGTGCGCTCGCGATCGGCCAAGACCAGATCGTCGCGATCGAGCCGCACCAGGTCACCGTCACCGACTTCGATGGCAACCCGGTTGAGGTCGAAGAGTTCGAGGTGTCGTGGGACGCCGCTGCCGCCGAAAAGGGTGGCTGGTCGTCGTTCATGGCGAAGGAGGTTTCGGAAGAGCCCGAAGCTGTCGCCAACACGATCCGTGGTCGCCTCAGCGACGGCGCGGTTGTCATTCCTGAGCTTGAGGGCCTGGACGAACTGTTCACCGGCATCGATCGCATCATCATCACGGCATGCGGAACCGCGTCATACGCCGGTTCGGTCGGCAAGTATGTGCTCGAGCGTTGGGCAGGCATCCCCGTCGATGTCGAGCTCGCGCACGAGTTCCGCTACCGCGACCCAGTCATCGGTGCGAACACTCTTGTGGTGTCGATCAGCCAGTCGGGTGAGACCATGGACACCCTCATGGCCGTCAAGTACGCGCGCGAGCGCGGCGCGAAGACGCTGTCGATCTGCAACACGCAGGGCGCCACGATTCCGCGTGAGTCTGACGCCATCGTCTACACGCACGCGGGCCCTGAAGTTGCCGTCGCATCGACCAAGGCGTTCGTTGCGCAGATCACGGCGCTGCAGCTCCTCGCCCTGCACATCGGCCGCGTTCGTGGCTCGTTGAGCGCCGCCGAGAGCGCTGCCAGCGTCGCTGAACTCGAGGCCCTGCCCGCCAAGATTCAGCGCATCCTCGACGAGGAGCAGCCGCACGTCGAGCAGCTTGGTCGCTGGATGGCTGACACCCGCTCGGTGCTGTTCCTGGGTCGTAACGTGGGCTTCCCGATCGCTCTTGAAGGCGCGCTCAAGCTCAAAGAGATTTCGTACATTCACGCTGAAGGCTTCGCCGCTGGCGAGCTCAAGCACGGCCCGATCGCCCTGATCGAGCCCGGTCAGCCGGTCTTCGTGATCGTGCCGTCGCCGCGCGAGTCGGCTCTCATCCACTCCAAGGTGGTCTCCAACATCCAGGAGATCCGCGCTCGTGGCGCCCGCGTGATCGTGGTCGCCGAAGAGGGCGACGCCGCCGTGCTGCCGTACGCCGACGAGGTGCTTCGCATTCCCGTCGCCGGCCCCATGTTCGAGCCGGTGCTCGCCGTGGTTCCGCTGCACATCTTTGCGATGGCACTCGCCACCGCCAAGGGCCTCGACGTCGACCAGCCGCGCAACCTCGCAAAGTCGGTGACGGTCGAGTAATCGTGATCATCGGAATCGGCGTCGATCTCGTCGACATCCGACGCTTCGAGGAGACCATTGCGCGTACCCCGAAGCTGCGCGAGCGACTTTTCACGCCGGCTGAGCGGGAGAAGCCAGCGCGCTCTCTTGCCGCTCGATACGCCGCCAAGGAGGCGCTGATTAAGGCGCTCGGCGGCTCCGATGGCGTGTACTGGTCCGAGATTGACGTGGTGCAAGATGCTGAGGGCAAACCATCGTTTGCCCTCAGCGGCACCACGGCCGCCACGGTGGTGAACCGCGGCATCACCGGCCTGCACGTATCGATGTCACACGATGGCGGGATGGCAACGGCGTACGTTATCGCCGAATCCACCCGCTCGGAGGGAACCTTTAATGTCCGCTCTGCCTAACGGCACAGCCCGCGAAGCCCTCATCGACGTTGGCGCGATCGCCGCCAACACCCGCCGCATCGCCCGCGTCACCGAGACCGACATCATTGCGGTCGTGAAGGCTGATGCGTACGGACACGGTGCCGTGCGTGCCGCTCGCGCCGCCCTCGATGGCGGTGCCACGCGCCTCGGCGTCGCCGACATCAACGAAGCACTCGAATTGCGCCGCGCAGGCGTGATGGCTCCGATTCTGGCGTGGCTGCATGCTCCCGGAACTACGTTTGACGAAGCCGCAGCGGCTCACGTTGCGCTGGGCATTTCGTCGATGGATCAGCTGCAGGCGGCGGCCGCAGCGTCAGCCGCCGACCGCCCCACGCGCATCCACCTCAAGCTGGAAACCGGTCTCAGCCGCAACGGCATCGCACCCGAAGACTGGAACCACGTCGTTGCCGAAGCCGCCCGCTGGGAGCGCCTCGGCAAGGTCACCGTCGAGGGCATCTTTTCGCACCTCTCCAACACCACGATCGCCGACGACCTCGTGGCGCTTGAACGCTTCAACGAGGGCATCGCGCTCGCGGCGTCCCTCGGCGTACACCCGCAGATTCGCCACCTCGCCGCCACCAACGCGGCCCTCGCACTTCCCGCCGCGCGCCTCGACGCGGTGCGCATTGGCATCGGCCTCTATGGCCTCTCGCCGTTCGATGACCGCACGTCGGCCGACCTGGGCCTGCGCCCCGCGATGACTCTTCGCGCCGCGGTCGCCAACGTGCGCCGCGTGCCGGCCGGCACTGGCCTCTCCTACGGGTACACGCACCGCACCACGGGCGAAACCACCCTCGCCCTGGTTCCGTTCGGCTACGCCGACGGCGTGCCCCGCAGCGCGTCCAACCGCGGAGCCGTGATGATCGCTGGCAAGAAATTCACCGTTTCCGGGCGCATTGCGATGGACCAGTTCATCGTCGATGTCGGCGACCACCCGGTGAACATCGGCGACGAAGCCGTTCTGTTCGGCGACCCGACGCTCGGTGTGCCCTCCGCCGAAGACTGGGCCGCCGCTGCCGACACCATCAACTACGAAATCATCACGCGCATCGGTGCGCGTGTGACCCGTCGATCGGTCTCGTCATGACCGGCGTCACTGGCACCCACGACATCGCGACCGTCGATGCGATGCACGACCTCGGCATTGCATTCGGTAAGACTCTGAAGGCCGGCGACCTCGTCGTCATGACCGGCCCGCTCGGCGCTGGCAAAACCACGCTGACTCGCGGCATAGCCGAAGGTCTCGGCGTGCGCGGCCCGGTACAGAGCCCGACGTTCGTCATCGCCCGCACCCACCCGTCGCTCGTCGGCAGCGCCCCGCTCGTGCACGTTGACGCGTACCGCCTCGGCTCCGCCATGGAGCTTGACGACCTTGACATCGACTTCGATGGTTCCGTCGTCATCGTGGAGTGGGGTCGCGGCATGGTCGATGGGCTCGCCGAGCAGTGGTGGGACGTTGAAATCGCCCGCCCTGTCGGCGTCGACGATGACGTTGCGGTCGAAGACCTTGACGGTGACGCCGCCCGCATCGTGACGATCACCCGCCAGCCCTCAGACGCGGCGGGATAACCTGGAACCATGATTCTTGCCGTCGACACCTCCCTCGGAACAGCTGTCGCCGTCGTCACTCTTGACGGCGACGTGCGCGCACAGGCGACAAGCGAGAACCACCTCGGGCACGCTGAGGTCATCGGCACACTGATTCAGGAGGCGCTTACCGCCGCCGGAAACCCCGAGATCACCCACGTCGCCGCAGGCATGGGCCCTGGACCCTTCACCGGCCTGCGCATCGGCATCGCCGCGGCGCGTACGTTCGCGATCGCGCGCAGCGCCCACCTGGTTCCGGTTGTCAGCCACGACGCCCTCGCGCTCACCGCCCTCGACAACGGCACCACCGGCACCTTCATCATCGAAACTGACGCTCGCCGCCGCGAACTCGCTTGGACGACGTACGACGGCGTCGACGCCGACGGCCTGCCCAAGCGGCTGACGGAACCAGCACTCGTCGCGCGCGCGGAAGCGGAAGACACGCTGACGGCTGGGGAGCGCATCGTCGCCACCGAACTCTCCGGCGGAGCGCTCGGCCGCGTTGCCGCTCTCGCGATCGTTGCTGACCGTACCGTTGGCCCCGACGACGCCCTGTACTTGCGTTCGCCCGACGTTGCCGCACCGAAGGTGCAGGTGTGAGCGCGCCCGCCGCGCACGACGTCACTTTTCGCGACGCGACGGCGGCTGACCTCGACGCGATTATGGCGCTCGAGCGTGCGAGTTTTCCCACCGACGCGTGGAGCGAAAACATGATGGCCGAAGAGCTCGTCTCGCCGCACGGCCGCTACCTCGTTGCGGAACGTGGCGATGAGTTGCTGGGTTATGGCGGGGTTCGCGTCGTCAAGGGTTCGCACGAAGGCGACATCCAAACCATTGCGATGGCGGCCGCCTCACGGGGTCTCGGACTCGGCCGTACGCTGTTGCGGGCGCTGCTCGACGCGGGCCAGGACCGCGGCGCCCGTGAGATCTTTCTCGAGGTGCGGGCCGATAACGATGTCGCCCACGCCCTGTATGTTTCTGAAGGATTCGTCGAGCTGGGGCGCCGAGCGCACTACTACCAGCCCGACGACGTCGACGCGATTGTGATGCGTTGCCACCTCAAACCAAAGGAGAACGCGTGAGTGCCGCAGAGCCCCTCATTCTGGGGATCGAAACCAGCTGTGACGAGACCGGTATCGGTATCGTCCGCGGGCGCACCCTGCTGAGCAACACGATCGCCTCCAGCATGGGCGAGCATGCCCGCTACGGCGGCGTCGTGCCCGAAGTCGCTGCCCGCGCGCACCTCGAAGAACTGCAGCCGTCGATTGAGGCAGCGCTTGCCGAGGCGGGCGTCACGCTCAACGACCTCGATGCTGTCGCCGTCACGAGCGGCCCCGGCCTTGCCGGTGCGCTCATGGTGGGCGTTGGCGCGGCAAAGGCGCTTGCGGTGGGCCTCGACAAGCCGCTCTATGCCGTGAACCACCTCGTCGGTCACATCGCCGCCGATATTCTCGACGCCGGTGCTGAGCCGCTGGAATACCCGACCGTCGCGCTGCTCGTTTCGGGCGGACACACGTCGCTTTTGCTCGTGCGTGACCTCACGACCGACGTTGAACTCCTCGGTGAGACGGTCGACGACGCCGCTGGTGAAGCGTTCGACAAGGTCGCCCGCCTCCTCGGCCTGCCGTACCCCGGGGGTCCGCAAATCGACAAGGCCGCCATTGGCGGCGACCCCAAGGCGATCCGCTTCCCGCGTGGACTGTCGCGTGCCTCCGACATGGCGAAGCACCGCTACGACTTCTCGTTCTCGGGCCTCAAGACCGCCGTCGCGCGCTGGATGGAACAGCAAAAAGCGCAGGGCAATGAATACAACCAGGCCGATGTCGCCGCCTCCTTTCGCGAGGCCGTCGTCGACGTACTCGTCACGAAGGCGCTCGACGCGTGTGCCCAATACGGCGTGCCCCGACTGCTCCTCGGCGGCGGCGTCATCGCGAACAAGCGCCTGCGCGAAGTTGCCCTCGAACGCGCCGCGAAAGCGGGGGTGACGGTGCGCATTCCACCGCTGTCACTCTGCACCGACAACGGTGCGATGATCGCGGCGCTGGCCTCCGAACTCGTCATGAGCGGCCGCAAGCCCTCCACCCTCGCGTTCGGTGCCGACTCCACCCTGCCTGTCACCGAAATTCAGGTGGCCGAGTCGGTATGACCGGATTCCTGCGCCGCAACAGTCAGGCCCCGTCGAACGACGAGGCCGAGTCGGTTGCGCCCGCAGAGACGACGGCTGACGGAACCACGGCTGCGGCTGACGGCGTCGACGTCGACGCCACCGAGACCGGCACCGAACTCGACGCCGCGACCGACACCGGTGCCACGCCGACCACGAAATCGGTGCGGTGGCTGCCTGTCGCATCGATTCGCAAGGGCTATGGCGGATCATCCGTCTCGTTCGCCCTCGCGGGCCTGGCTACCTCGTTCTTTGTCGGCTGGGCGTTCCCGCTCGCACTCATTGGCATCACGCTCGGCATCATTGCCATCCACAAGCCCGAAGAGAGCATCCGCCTCGGCGCGTGGGGCATCGCGCTCGGCGCGCTTGCCACGATCTACAGCGCGGGCTGGCTGTGGTGGGCCGGCACTCAACTGCACTGGTTCGGTTAGCTGACACTCGTCTGGGTGTCTCGGGCACGCTTGAACTCACACGGGTCAGCGCGCCTTCGATGAACCGGCGTTCAGACGCGATCCGCGAGAATCGCGACCCGCTTGGTTCCGGCACGCGTCAAGATCAACGTCGCTGACTGCGAACCCTTGAGGTTGAGCTTCTTGCGGAAGACGGCGGGGTCAATGTCCATGCCACGCTTCTTGATCTCGAGCGTGCCAATGTCGAGGCCGCGCAGCGCTTTCGCGAGGGTCTTCACGTCGGCCGGAAACACCTCGCGGACGCGGAACGATGACACAAACGGAGTTGTCAACGCCGCATCAGACGTGAGGTAGGCGATGCCGTCGGCGACCGGGCCAGCCTGAAGCGATCGCGCCACCTCCCCAACCAGGCGTGCGCGAATGACGGCACCATCGGGCTCGTGCAAGAACGCGCCGAGTTCGCGGGGCTCCTCATCGGGAGCATCGGCCGGCGCGGTCAGTTCGTGCGCTTGGTCGCCGCGAACGACGAGGGCCGCACGCCGCACGCCGGGGCGAGCGAGCCTGCCTGTCCACACCACGAGTTCAACAACGTCGCCATCAACGCTCACCCACTGAGTCTCGGCGTCTGCGGGGAGCGCGTCGCGGTCGTGCGCGGGCCCGAGCTTCACGCCGATCGGCAGCTGATCGGCCAGCCCGAATACCCAGTCCAGGTGCGGTGAGTAGTCGGCGGCGGTGACGCGCTTGGTCTCGCTGTGCCCCTTCGTGCGCCGCGCCGGGTCGAGCCACGCGGCGTCAATCCCTTCGAGGGCGACGTCTTCGGCGAAACTGTTGCGCACTTCGGCCATGTCGCCAAACGGTGCCAGGTTGTGGGCGGTGATTCCCGCGGTCACGGCGTCGGCATCAACGGCCAGTACGCGCAGGCCGGCGCCGGCAAACGCGAGTGAGTCGGCACCGATACCGCACCCGAGATCAGCGACCGATTCGATGCCTGCGGCGACAAACCGCCGCGCGTGACGGGCGGCGACCGGCATGCGCGTGGCCTGCTCAAGCCCCGCCTGCGTAAACAACATGCGCGCCGCGAACGGCCCAAACTTCGCCTGTGCGCGCGTGCGCAACCGTGCCTGCGTCACGACGGCCGAAGTGAGATCGGGGGAGTGTCCGGCCGCACGCATCCGCGTCACCGCTTTTAACGCGTCATCACTCGACGCAATCGGGCCGACCTCGTCGATGAGCTCCAGTGCCTCGTGCGACAGCAGCGTGACGAGTTCAGACATCTCCATCCCGCCAGCCTAGTTTGCCGACACTTGCCGCACCGTGGTTCAGCTCGCCAGCCCACCCCCGCAAACGCAGCCCATGGTTCCGTCATCATTCCGCCCAAAGCGATAACCGCGCCGAAGTTGGCACTCGCGTTGCATGAGTGCCAATTGCAGTCGTAGACTTGGCATTAGCACTCGCCAGGTGTGGGTGCCAATAATCTTGATTCGCCAGAAGGAAGAGGTAAACCGTGTCGGTTTCCATCAAGCCGCTCGAGGACCGCATCGTCATCAAGCAGGTTGAGGCAGAGCAGACCACGGCTAGCGGCCTGGTCATCCCGGACACCGCGAAGGAGAAGCCCCAGGAGGGCGAGGTCGTCGCAGTTGGCCCCGGTCGTATTGACGACAACGGCAACCGCGTGCCTCTCGACGTCGCTGTGGGCGACCGCGTTCTCTACAGCAAGTACGGTGGCACCGAAGTGAAGTTCGGCGGCGAGGAGTTCCTCGTGCTGTCGACCCGCGACGTGCTCGCCATCGTCGTTCGCTAAGGCGCACTGCGAAAGCATTTTTCAAGGCCCGTGTGATTCGTCACACGGGCCTTGTGCTGTCTCTGGATGGGGGCAGCGGAACCATGGGCTTGCGGTGCGCGCGGAGGCAGCTCGCGGCGATACCCTGAAGCTGTGACTTCTCCCGACCAGCGCGAGCGCAAACTCGGCTTCATTTACGGCCTGCTCGCGTATCTACTGTGGGGATTTTTGCCGCTGTACTTTCTCACGCTGGCCCCGACCGGGCCGTGGGAGATCGTCGCAATGCGCATCTTCTTCTCGCTGGCGCTGTGCGCCATTCTGCTTGCCGTTACGCGCTCGTGGGGGCGACTGCAGGCGATCTTCTCCAGCAAGCGCACGATCTGGCTGACGGTGCTCGCCGGTGTACTGATCTACATCAATTGGCAAGTGTTCGTGCTCGCGACGCTGACGGGTCACATTATCGAGACAGCGCTCGGGTACTTCATCAACCCGATCGTCACGATTCTGCTCGGCGTCTTTGTGATGCGCGAACGCCTGCGCCCCCTGCAATGGGCGGCCGTCGGCCTCGTTGGCGTTGCCGTCGTAGTCATCGTGGTCGGGTACGGCGCCTTCCCGTGGATTGCACTACTGCTGGCCGGCAGCTTCGGTGTCTACGGTCTCATTAAGAAGAAGATTGGCCCGCGTGTTGACGCGTTGAGCGGGCTGACGCTGGAGTCGCTCTGGCTCGTGCCGATCGCCATTGCCCAGCTCATCTGGGTGGGAGAAACCGTCGGCATCACGTTCGGAAATATCAGTACCAGCCACACGCTCCTGCTGATGTTCGCTGGTGTCGCCACCGCGGTTCCGCTTCTCCTCTTCGCCGCAGCCACGCGCCGCACGACCCTCACCGTCGTCGGTATTCTGCAGTTCTTGACCCCGCTGATGCAGTTTGCGACCGGCGTGTGGATCATGGGGGAGCCGATGCCGCTCGAGCGTTGGATCGGGTTCGGCGTCGTGTGGGCGGCGCTTGCGGTGTTCATCACCGACTCGGTGATCGCCGGTCGACGCGCGCGTGCCAGTGTGCCGCCGGTCGAGCCAACCCCCTAGTCGAGTAGCAGATGTCATCGGATGATTTGTCAAAAAGCGGCATTCGGCGAAAACGTTAGCGCACTGAGACCTTGTTAATGCGTCTGAACTCGTATTGTGGTGACACTGACCTGCACAAGGCGTGGTCAGACCAACGTTAGGATGCGTTTATGTACGGAACCCTGATCTCCCGTAAGGGCAAGGTTTTCGCTGGAGTAGCCCTCGCTGCTGCTAGTGCTCTCGTACTTGCTGGTTGTAGCACCGGCGGTGGCGGCGGAGACCCGACAACCGAGCCCACCGGTTCCGCAGACCCCGGAACCTCCGCACCTTCTGGCGAAGCACTAACGCTGAAGCTCGGCTCGCTTCTGCCCCAGACCGGTTCGCTGTCGTTCCTCGGCCCGCCCATGGAATCTGGCGTTCTCCTCGCTGTTGAGGAAGTCAACGCGGCCAACGCTGGCATCACGATCGACTACACCCCCGCTGATGAGGGTGACACGAAGAACAAGGTGTTTGAGACCAGCATCGAGAGCCTGCGCGGTAAGGGCATCACGGCCCTCATCGGTGCCGCATCGTCGGGTGTCTCTAAGCTCATTCTCGATGGCAACGTTGAAGCTGGCATCATGCAGATCTCGCCGTCTAACACTTCGCCTGACTTCACCGCGTGGAAGGACAACAGCCTGTACTTCCGTACCGCGCCGAGCGACCTCCTGCAGGGTGAAGTTCTCGGTAACCTGATCGCCGACGACGGCCACGCCACGCTCGCCGTTCTGTACCAGAACGACGCGTACGGTTCGGGCCTCGACAAGGCCATCACCGAAACCTTCGAAGGTACCGGTGGCGAGGTTGTTGAGCACCAGACGTTCAACGTCGGTGACACGCAGTTCGACGCTCAGATTCAGGCTGTCGTCGCGGCGAACCCCGACGCTGTCGCCATCGTCTCGTACGAAGAGTTCAAGGCGCTCGCGCCGGCACTCGTTTCGGCAGGTATCACCGCTGACCAGATGTACCTGGTTGACGGCAACCTCTCGAACTACGGTGCCGACATGTCGATCGACCTGACCGGCGCTCAGGGCACCCGCCCCGGCCCGAAGCTCGAAGACGACTTCACCGACCGCCTGCAGGCTGCATGGACGGGCGCTGGCAACAGCGAGGTCAAGGACTTCACGTACGCCGCTGAGGCATACGACGGTGTCATCCTCACCGCACTGGCTGCTCTCGCTGCGGGCTCGACCGACGGCGCTGACATGGCTGCCAAGATGGCTGAGATCTCGGGCGGCACCGGCGGTGGCGAGAAGTGCACCGCGTTCGCCGAGTGCGCCGCACTCATCGCTGACGGCAAGACGATCGACTACGACGGCTACTCCGGCGACGTCACGTTCGACGAGAACGGCGACCCGAAGGGCGCTGCCATCGGTACCTACAAGTACGAGGCAGACAACCTCGCTACCCGTACCGACTAAGTAGCAATACTGCGAGGGAGGGGTCCACTGGGCCCCTCCCTTTCGCGTGCCCGCGGGCGTCTCGTTCCGCACCCGTGGTTCCCGGAGCCGCTCGTCGGGGATTTCGCGGCCTCAGGGGCCCGCCAGCGCCGTTTCAGGCGATGCGCAGTAGTTTCTCCGACGTGCGGCTGGCGGAACCATGGGGCTGGGGCATGAAAGAAGGAGCCGGGCCCCGAAGTGGGGCCCGGCTCCGAAAGCGGTGAGGGGGTTATGCGGCCTCGGTGCCGAGGGTTCCGAGGTAGAGGCCGATGACCTTCGGGTCGTTGAGCAGTTCGCGGCCGGTGCCCTCGTAGGCGTCGCGGCCTTGGTCGAGCACGTAGCCGCGGTCGCAGATCTGCAGACAGCGGCGGGCGTTCTGCTCCACCATGATCGTCGTCACGCCCGCCTTGTTGATCTCGGAAACGCGCAAGAACGCGTCGTCCTGTCGAACCGGGCTGAGGCCAGCGCTGGGCTCATCGAGAAGCAGCACGCTCGGGTCCATCATGAGCGCGCGGCACATCGCCACCATCTGACGCTCACCACCCGACAGCGACCCGGCACGTTGGCCGAGGCGGCCACCGAGCTCAGCGAAGATGCCGGTGACGAAATCGAGGCGTTCCGCATACTTCTTGGGAGCCTGGAAGACACCCATCTGCAGGTTCTCGGCGATCGTCAGCGACGGAAACACGTTGTTCGTCTGCGGCACAAAAGCCACACCGCGCTTCACGAGCTTGTCGGCTTTCAGGCCCACGATGCTCTCGCCATTGACGGTGATCTCGCCCTCGCGCACCCTGACCATGCCGAAGATCGCCTTCAGCAACGTCGACTTACCGGCACCGTTCGGGCCGATGATGCCGATCAGCTCACCCTGGCGGGCAATGAGGTTCGCACCGTTCAGAATGTTGATGCCCGGCAGGTATCCGGCGTGCACGCCCGTCATCTCGACAACGACGTCACTGTCGGTCATTTCGACTCCTTCGTGTCAATGGTGGGGATGCGCCCGGTGACGACACCGAGGTCAACATCCTGGTGCGCGCCGAGGTACGCGTCGATCACGGCCTGGTCTTCCATCACCGTCTCGGGCGGGCCCTCGGCGACGATCTTGCCCTCGGCCATCACGACCACCCAGTCGGCGATGTGACGCACCATGTGCATGTCGTGCTCCACGAACAGCACGGTCATGCCGCGGTCTTTCAGATCAAGCACGTGGTCAAGCAATGATTGCGTGAGCGCGGGGTTAACACCGGCCATCGGCTCATCGAGCATGACGAGGTTCGGGTCGTTCATGAGGGCGCGAGCCATGTCGAGAAGCTTGCGCTGACCACCCGAAAGCGACGCGGCGAAGTCTTGCTCCTTGGCGTCAAGCTTGAAGCGGGTGAGCAGGTCACGCGCCTTCGCGGTGATCTCCGCCTCCTGCTTGCGCCAGCGCCACGGCATGAGCGAGGCCCAAAAACCCTCACCCTTTTGATCCTTGGCGCCGAGCTTCATGTTCTCCAGCACCGACAGCAACGACAGCGCCTTCGTCAGCTGGAACGTGCGCACCTGCCCCATGCGCGCAACCTTGAACGACGGCACGCCCGCGAGGTTGTGGCCGTCATACGTCCACGATCCGGTGTTGGGCTTATCGAAGCCGCACAGCAGGTTGAACAACGTCGTCTTGCCGGCACCATTCGGGCCGATCAGCGCCGTAATCGCGTGGCGCGGAATCTCCAGGTGATTCACGTCAACAGCCGACACTCCACCGAAGTTTCGGGTGACGTTGTTGACGACGAGAATCGGGTCAACCTTGGGGATGCCGGGCGTTCCCGGTCCCTTCGCGAGCCCGGTTGTCTTCTGACGCTTCACCGCAACCGGCTCAGCCGCCTCACGCTCCGCGAGGACCTCTTCGGGCGACGCGGCATGCACGTCTTCCTGCTGCGCGGGGACCTCACCCGCTGGTTCCGTCACCGCTTCATCAGCCGCAGTCACTGGTTCCGGAACCACAGTGTCGGCACCAGCATCGGTCACGTGCTGCGGAACCACGGGCTCCGCATTCGCGCCGCTTTCGTGGGGAATCTGGTTATTTGACAAAGGTCATCTCCCTCTTGTCTCCGAGGATGCCTTGTGGGCGGAAGATCACAATCAGCATGAGGGCGATACCCATGAGGAGCTGAACGAAGGCGGCACCCTGCGCGTTGCTGATCGGGAGGCCGAGATGGGGAATGACCGACCCCAGGAAGGCGTAGACCACCCAGAACAGCACCGCACCGAGGGTCGGACCCAAGACGGTCGCCGCGCCACCGAGGAGCAAGATCGTCCAGAGGTTGAACGTCATATCAGTGACGTAAGAACCTGGTGTGACAGCGGACGGCAACGCGTAGATGATGCCGCCCATCGCTCCCATGACACCACCGATGATGAGCGCCTGCATCTTGTACGAGAAGACGTTCTTGCCGAGCGAGCGCACGGCGTCTTCATCTTCGCGGATGCCCTTGATGACACGCCCCCACGGGCTGCGCATCAGCATGAACACGACGACGATGCAGACCGCGAGCAGGATCAGGCCGAACAGGATGATCCACCAGCGGGCGTTCGTGTAGGTCCAGGTCCAGAAGCCCCACTTGTCGGAGGTTTCGCCGCCCATAAGCACCCACGGGTTGGCGGCCTGGAAGCCCGCGTTGTAGCCGTCGAGACCATCGTTCGAGCCGGTGACCGAGTCGAAGGCGGCCGTGTTGAACACGAGGCGTACGATTTCAGCCGCTGCGATCGTGACGATGGCAAGGTAGTCAGCTCGCAATCGCAGAGTCGGAATACCCAACACGAACGCGAACAACACCGCGGCGATCAAACCGAGCGCCATCGCGGCATACCAGGGCAAACCGAACGTGAGCACGCCGATCGCGTAGCCGTAGGCGCCGAGGGCCATGAACGCGGCCATACCGAAGTTCAGCAGTCCGGTGTAACCGAAGTGCACCGACAGGCCTGTTGCCGCAATCGCGAACGCGATCGTGGTGGGGGAGAGCAGGAAGCGGAGCGAGTCCGCCAAAACAGCCATGAAATCCATGTCAGCCCAACCTTTCCTTGCGACCGAGCAGGCCTTGCGGCCTCACCAGCAGGATCAGAATCAGGGCGAGCAGAGCGCCAGCGAACTTGAGGTCGGACGGAATGAACAGCGGCGACACTTCAACGACGATGCCGATGATGACGGAACCAATGAGTGCGCCGAACGCGGTGCCGAGGCCGCCCAGGGTGATGGCTGCGAAGATCAACAGCAGCATCGAGGTACCCATGTCGAACTTCACACCACGCAGGTAGTAGGCCCACAGCACGCCGCCGAGGGCGGCGAGGCCACCGGCCAGCATCCACACCAGGCGCACGACCGACTCAACGTTGATGCCCGACGCTGCCGCGAGCGACGGGTTGTCGCTGATGGCGCGCGTGGCCTTGCCGAGTCGGGTGCTGGTGAGGAAGAAAGCGACACCGAGAATCACCACGATGCTGACGCCGGCGATGATGAGGTTGATGTAGGTCGTCTTGATCGGCCCGAGCGGGAACTCCGAAACATTTTGCCCCGGAACCTCGTACACGTTGCCCTTGATCAGGATTTGGTAGAACGAACGCAACGCGATCGCCAAACCGATGCTCACCACGAGGAGCTGCACGATGCCGAGACCCTTGCGGCGGAGCGGCCGCCACAGCCCCGCGTCGAGCGCGAACCCGAGGCCGACACCGGCGAGCACGGCAGCGGTGATGCCGATCCACAGCGGTGCATCCCAAATTGTGGAGATGATCATCATCACGATCGCACCCCACGACACCATCTCACCGTGTGCGAAGTTCGAGAGTCCCGTGGTTCCGTAGATCAATGCGGCACCCATGGAGGCGAGCGCCAGCATGAGACCAAAAACCACACCGCGGAACAGGCTGTTCATCAGCTGCTCGCTAAACGACGTGGTCTCACGCACGCCCTCACCGAGGAAGAGGTTGACAGTCTTCTTGCCGGTGAGGTCAAAGGTCACCGTTTGCGATGCCGATTCACCCTCAACAATGACGCCCTCTGGCAGGGTCGATTCGTCAACGGTCAGCGTGTATTCGGCTTTCTCCGGAACGAACAGCTCCCAGCGACCCTTGTCGTTTGTGACGGTCGTGGCGCTGAAGCCGTTGCCCTCAATCGTGACAGTGACGCAGGGGAGAGGTTCGTCGTTGAACTTGATGAAGCCGCTGAAACGCCAGTCCGTCTCTTCTTGTTCATCAGGCGGGTCACATGTGGCGGTTGCGGCCGACACCGGGGCAGCGCTCGCGGCGGTCGACAGTGACGGCGCAACGATCACCAGCCCGGCAAGAAGGAATCCGAACAACACCATGAGCACACGCCAGCGATGGCGGTACTGGGTTCGGGTCGATGAAAGGGACACACAACCTCCGCTTGTTGTTGGGATCTCCAGCAAACGCGTGGGCTCGGATCAAGTGTGATTCGGGCTGGATTGTGAGCCTATTGCGAAAATGCCGCCAGCGGGAGGGGAAAAACAAGTCGTTGTCATCGTGTGACCAGCGCAATATCCGCGACGGAACCATGTTTTCTAGGCGGTGACGGGGTTCCGGAGCCACGGGGCTGGGGTGATCAGCAGGCCCCGGCGTGTGAGTCCGGGCGTGTCGCGCGTTGACTTGCTGGAATATATCGTGCGCATTGCGAATTACACTTGATACACACGGACGACCCATCCGTTGAGGCCGCCGCCGTCCCTCGCCCCGCGATAAACCGCGCCACCTGCGCAGGAGGAAACTTTTCCATGGAACAGAATGACCCCTTCGGCTTCACCGGCCTGACCTACGACGACGTTCTGTTGCTGCCCGGTGCGACGGATGTCATTCCGAGCGACGCGGACACCTCGTCGCGTTTCTCCAAGCGCATTATGGTTGCGACGCCCCTCGCATCGGCCGCTATGGACACCGTGACCGAGGCTCGCATGGCGATCGCCATCGCCCGTCAGGGTGGCATCGGCATTTTGCACCGCAACATGTCGATCGAAGACCAGGCCGCGCACGTTGACCGCGTAAAGCGCAGCGAGTCGGGCATGATCAGCGACCCAATCACCACGACGCCGGAAACGACGATCGAAGAGGTCGACGCGATGTGCGCGAAGTACCGCATTTCGGGTCTGCCGGTCGTTGACGCTGAGGGCCGCCTCGTCGGTATCGTCACTAACCGTGACATGCGTTTCGTGCGTGGTGCCGAGCGTAAGACGACGCTCGCAAAAGACGTCATGACGAGCGAGAACCTCATCACCGCTCCGGTTGGCATCGCCGCTGAAGACGTCATCGCGCTGTTCGCCAAGAACCGCGTGGAGAAGCTGCCCCTGCTCGATGAAGACGGCAAGCTCGCCGGTCTCATCACGATTAAAGACTTTGACAAGAGCGAGAAGTACCCCCTCGCAACCAAGGACGAACTCGGCCGTCTGCGCGTTGGAGCGGCAATCGGCTTCTTTGGCGACGCATGGCAGCGTGCCGAGGCTCTGCGTGACGCAGGTGTCGACGTCATCGTCGTCGACACCGCTAACGGCCACTCGTACGGCGTGATCGACCTCATCACGCGCCTCAAGGCTGACGAGACGTTCGCTCACATCGACATCGTCGGTGGCAACATCGCAACGCGTGAGGCCGCTCAGGCGCTCATCGAAGCTGGCGCTGACGCGATCAAGGTTGGCGTTGGCCCGGGCTCGATCTGCACCACGCGCGTTGTCGCCGGTGTTGGCGTGCCGCAGGTTACCGCGATTTGGGAGGCTTTCCAGGCTGCTCGTGAGGCCGGTGTTCCGGTTATCGCTGACGGCGGTCTGCAGTACTCGGGTGACATCGCGAAGGCTCTTGTCGCCGGTGCTGACACCGTCATGATCGGCTCGCTCTTCGCCGGAACCGACGAGTCACCGGGTGAGATTGTCTTCGTCAACGGCAAGCAGTTCAAGCAGTACCGCGGCATGGGCTCGCTCGGCGCAATGCAGACGCGTGGCAAGCAGACGTCGTACTCGAAGGACCGCTATTTCCAGGCTGACGTGCCGAGTGACGACAAGCTCATTCCCGAGGGCATCGAGGGTCAGGTTGCGTACCGTGGCCCGGCTTCGGCCGTCGCGTACCAGCTCGTTGGTGGCCTGCGTCAGTCGATGTTCTACGTCGGTGCTCGCACGATCGAAGAGCTCAAGGCCAAGGGCAAGTTCGTGCGCATCACGCCTGCCGGTCTGAAAGAATCGCACCCGCACGACGTTCAGATCGTCGTCGAGGCTCCCAACTACCGCAAGTAGTCTTCACGAAACGGAACCTCTCCTCGCCGTCGCGAGGGGAGGTTCCGTTTTTCCGTTGCCGGTGGTGCGTGGGCTGGCGTGATGCCGGTATTCTGAAAGGCTCGCCGCCGGCGGCCGAGAGGAAGAGCCCCGTGGGATTCATCGACATCAATGGTGTGTCATACACGCTGCCCGACGGGCGGCCGTTGCTCGACGACGTCACCTTTCGGGTCGGCGAAGGCAAAACGACCGCGCTGATTGGTGAGAACGGGGCCGGCAAGACGACGCTGTTGCGGATCATTCGCGGCGAGCTCAAGCCCGACAATGGCGCAATCACGATCAACGGTGGTCTGGGCGTGATGGATCAGTTCATCGGGCACGCCCGTGATGCTGATCCGGCGAATCCGCCGACGGTGCACACACTGCTCGTCGATGTGGCGCCAGAACGCATTCGGCTCGCGGCTCGGTCTCTTGAGTCGACGGAGAACGCGCTCATCGATGAAGACAGCGAGCGGAACCAGATGGCCTATGCCTCAGCGATTGCTGAGTACGCAGATGCGGGCGGCTACGAGTATGAGACGGTGTGGGATCGCGTCGCGACTGCCGCCCTCGGTGCCGGGTTCGAGCGGGTGAAGTATCGCGAGCTGTCGACGCTGTCGGGTGGCGAACAAAAGCGGCTCGCGCTTGAAGCGCTGCTCGCCGGGCCCGACGAAGTGCTGTTGCTCGACGAACCAGACAACTATCTCGATGTACCAGGCAAACGGTGGCTGGAAGAGCGACTCCGCGAGACAAAGAAGACCGTGCTGTTGGTGTCGCACGACCGCGAACTTCTCGCGCGCGCTGCCGACCGTATCGCGACCCTCGAGGTCGGGGCGACGGGTGGCACAGCGTGGATTCACGGTGGCGGCTTCGGCACGTATCACGCGGCCCGCGATGCCCGGATGGAACGACTGGAAGAACTGCGCCGCCGGTGGGATGAGCAGCACCTCAAGCTCAAGCAACTCGTGGTGGCGCTACGGGATGCCGCGAAGCGCAGCGACGAGTTAACGAGTCGCTATCGGGCGGCGCAAACGCGCCTGGCCAAGTTTGAGGCGGCCGGTCCTCCGCAGGAGAAGCCGCGCGAGCAGAACCTCGATATGCGGTTGCGCGGTGCCCGCACCGGTAAACGCTCGGTCGTCGCGACTGACCTCGAGCTCACCGGTCTCATGAAGCCCTTCACGACGGAGATTTGGTTCGGCGACCGCGTTGGTGTTCTCGGCTCCAATGGTTCCGGAAAATCCCACTTCTTGCGATTGCTTGCCCGTGGCGGTACCGATCCCGATGGCACCCTGGGGCACGTTACGACGGCGGGCCAGCGCGCCGCGAGCGTCGCCCACACCGGGCGTGCGGTGCTGGGGGCGCGTGTAGTTCCGGGGTGGTTTGCACAAACGCACCAGCATCCCGAGTTTGTCGGGCGCACCCTGCTCGACATTCTGCATCGCGGTGAAGACGACCGCGCAGGGATGGCGCGCGACGCAGCAAGCTCGGCGCTCAGCCGATACGGGCTCGCGTTGCAGGCCGAGCAAAACTTCGAACAGCTCTCGGGCGGGCAACAGGCGCGCTTTCAAGTGCTGCTGCTGGAGCTCGGCGGCGCGACGTTACTGCTCCTTGACGAGCCGACCGACAACCTCGACCTCGTCTCCGCCGAAGAACTACAAGATGCGCTCGAACGCTTTGACGGTACCGTATTGGCGGTCACTCACGACCGCTGGTTCGCGCGCTCATTTGACCGGTTCTTGATCTTCCGCGCCGATGGCACGGTACAGGAGTCAGCCACCCCGGTGTGGGATGAAAAGCGGGTCGACCGCGCACGTTAGGGCGTGGCTCATCCACACAGCAATCGCCTGGACCCGAAGTTGTCAGACAAGCCCTCATTCACCCTCGTAGTGCGAGCACGAACGGCAGCACCTCGGATGCTCCGGCTTTGCGCAGCACGCGGGCGGCAGCGGTGAGAGTCCAACGGCTGTCGGCTTGGTCGTCGACGAGGAGGATGGGCCCGGGGGGCACGTCGAGTTGGTCAGCGGCGAAGCGATCCCAGACGGATGCCAGGCGGAAGACGCTGTTTCCGCCGGGGCCATCGGCGCGGTGCGGCGTGCGATCGCCAAGGGCGCCGAGGTAGGGCAGGCGCCCGATCTCAGCGATGCCGCGGGCGAGCGTGTCGACCAGCTGCGGGCGTGACTGCGACGGCATTGCGATCACCGCGACGGGCCGTTCTGCCCACCCCCATTCGGCGAGCACACGCACACAGGCCTGAAGCATCTGGGGCGAAACCGGGGCATCTGGCGCGCCCGCAGCGAACAGGTCACGCAGCGCACCGCCCCAGCCGAGATCGGTGAGGCGTGCCAGGGCGCGCCCCTCAGCGGCTTGCTCGCCCGGAGCGATGCGCCCCTTTAACGGAACATCAAGCCGGTCGGCACCTGTCGGCCAGGCTTTGCGCGGTTCGATCGGAACGCCAACACGATCGAGCGATGAGCTCGCTGAGGCCGCATCGGCCTCGCCCACCGCGGTGGGAAACCACACGCCCACGCAGTTGTCGCACCGCCCGCACGGCACAGCGGTGTCGTCGTCGAGGGTGCGCTGCAGGTATTCCATGCGGCATCCATCGGTCTGCTCGTACTCGATCATGTGCTGCTGCTCAGCCACCCGCTCAGCGGCGATGCGTTCATAGCGTTCGGCGTCGTAGACCCAGGGTGCACCGGTTGAGACCCATCCACCCTGCACCCGGCGCACCGCGCCATCGACGTCGAGCACTTTCAACAGCAGCTCGAGGGGCGTGCGCCGAATGTCGACGCGTGCTTCGAGCGCGGGAGTCGATATCGGCTGGTCGCTCAGCGCGTGCAGCACCCGTTCGGCACGATCGCGGTCGGGCATTGAAGCGGTCGCGAAATAGTGCCAAATGTCGCGGTCTTCAGTGCCCGGCAGGAGCAGCACGTCGGCACTCTCACTCGCGCGCCCGGCACGACCCACCTGCTGGTAGTACGCAACAGGCGACGAGGGGGCCCCGAGGTGAATGACGAACCCGAGGTCGGGTTTGTCGAACCCCATGCCCAGAGCGCTGGTCGCGATAAGTGCCTTGATCTCGTTGTTCTTCAACATGCGCTCAGACTCGGTGCGCTCGTCGGTGTCGGTCTGGCCCGTGTAGTCGCGCACTTCATGCCCGTGTTCACGTAGCAGACGAGCCGTGTCGACAGCCGCGGCGACGGTGAGTGTGTAGATGATGCCTGCCCCGGGCAGATCGTTCAGATGGCTGAGCAGCCAGGCCAGCCGCTGCGTCGAATTCGGCAGGCGCAGCACACCGAGGCGGAGGGATGCTCGTGCGAGTGGTCCGCGGATCGTGAGCACGGTGCTTGCAGCATCCGCCCCCGACCCCGCGCCTAGCTGTTCGGCGACATCAGCGACGACCCGACTGTTCGCGGTCGCCGTCGTGGCGAGCACCGGCACTGAGGCGGGCATCTGCGTGATCAGGTCGCGCAGGCGGCGATAGTCGGGGCGAAAATCGTGGCCCCAGTCGCTGATGCAGTGTGCCTCGTCGACCACGAGGAGTCCGAGACGCTGAATCAGCGTCGGCAGCTGCTCTTCACGAAAAGTGGGGTTGTTGAGGCGCTCGGGCGAGACGAGCAGCACGTCGACCTCGTCGCGATCGAGCTGCGCGAGCACATCGCCCCACTCGTGTGCATTGGTCGAGTTGATCGCGACCGCCCGCACACCCGCCCGCTCGGCCGCCGCGATCTGGTCGCGCATGAGTGCCAGCAGCGGCGACACCAGCACCGTCGGCCCCGCGCCCTGCCGGCGCAGCAGCAGTGTCGAGACGAAGTACACCGCCGATTTGCCCCATCCGGTGCGCTGTACGACTAGCGCACGCCGCCGCCCCTCGACCAGCGCCTCGATCGCCTCGAACTGCCCGTCATGAAAGTCGACGTCGTCGCGCCCCACCAGGTCGCGCAGCCCGTCGAGCGCCGCGGCACGAATGGGGGCGGATGCTGCGGCAGAAGTCATACCTTCACTCTGCCGTAGGCCACCGACATCGTCCTCACGCAGAACGCGTATCGGCCGCTGTGCTCATCCACACAGCAATCGCCCGGACCTGAATATTCTCAGACAAGCCCTAGGTGGATGTCTGGGCGCGGGGCGGTCTACTGATCGCGATGACCACACCGGCGATGACGAGGGCCATGCCGATGGCTTGGCTCCAGCCGAACGGTTCACCAGCGATCAGCACACCGAGTACGACCCCGGAGACGGGGTTGAGTAGGCCGATCGCGCCGACGGCCGCGGCCGGGAGGTGGCGGAGGCCCGTGAACCACGCGAAGTAGGCGAGCGCCGTGCACACGACGCTGATGTAGGCGAAGCCCAACATTTCGCTGCCGGTCAGGGCGGGAGGTGCGCCTTCAAACACAATCGCGAGGATGACGACCACCACGGAGCCGGTCATCAGTTGCCACGAGGCGAGCGTCACCGGGGCAATCGAGCCGCCCCAGCGCGCGGTGAGCACGAAGCCGAGCGACGACGCCGCCATCGCGCCGAGCGACGCAGCCACACCCCAACCGTTGATTTCGCTGAACGACGCACCCACCATGATGGCGACGCCCGCGATACCGGTCGCGGCACCGGCGACTGGGAGGAGGCGTGGCCGCTGGCCGAGAAGGGCCCACCCGAACAGCAGCATGCCCGCGGCAGCGGTTGACATGAGCGTCGCCGCCACTCCCGACGGCAGGGTTGCCGCCGCAACGTAGATCAGTGCGAAGAAGCCGCCGACGGTGAGGAATCCGAGAACGAATGAGCGCCAGATCCACTGGCCGCGGGGGAGCTCGCGCGACACCAGAAACAGAATGAGCGCGGCGGGTACTGCGCGAAAGACGGAACCCCACAGCGGCGAGTCGGCAGGCAAGAATTGCCGCGTCACGACGTAGACGCTGCCCCACACGATCGGCGCGACGGCGGTGAGCAGGATCCACCCGAGCCGAGATTTCTGTTCCATGGAAGACATATTACTTCCTTGGAAGATATAGTGGGGCCATGTCGGATATACACGAGCCCGATCAGGTCGATGCCATTATGGCCGCTTGGCGTCGCGAGCGCCCGGATGCCGACCCCGCACCGCAGGGCATCGTGGGGCGACTGCACCGTATCGCTGGCATGCTTGACGCCGCTCTCGATGAAAACTTCGCCCGCTTTGGCCTGTCGCAGGGGGAGTTCGACGTGCTGGCGACGCTGCGCCGCGCGGGGGCGCCGTATGAGCGCACGGCCGGTGATCTCGCCGAACAAACCATGATCACAACTGGTGGGCTCTCCAAGCGCATCGACCGCCTCGAAACGCGGGGCCTCATCGAACGCACGGTCGATGCGATCGACACTCGCCGCCGCAATATTCGTCTCTCTGCGGCGGGGCTGACCCTCGTCGACGAGGCCTATACGGCGCACATGGCGCTCGAGCACGAACTCATCAAGCACATTGCTGACCCTGAATCCCTCGCCGCGGCACTGCGCAACTGGGGGAGCGAGCTGCAGGACGCCCATTCGTAGCTCGTGCCCCGTGGTTCCGTTTCGTGCACCGGAACCACGAAGCCGTCACAGGCGAATCAAGCGGCTTTTGAACGAGCCGTCGCAGAGATTGCGCACGCCACGAGACACCTGCTGGAAGACCTCGTCGCCGTGCGCCCGCCGAAGAATCGTGAGGAGGAGGCCGCGAAGGCTCGGGCTCGCGCCGAGGCATCCGGGCGCTATTCCCGCGCGAGCTGACCTGCTAGCACGTCCGACTGATCACCTCCTTTCGACGGCACGCGCTCACGAGGGTAGGCTTAGGGGGTGACCATGGAGATCGAGCTCGGACGCGGTAAGCGCGCTCGCCGGGCATACACGTTCGATGACATCGCTGTCGTACCCTCACGACGCACCCGCAACCCGGAGGATGTGTCGACGGCCTGGTCGATCGACGCTTATCACTTCGACACCCCGGTCATCGGTGCGCCGATGGACTCGGTCGTGAGCCCGAAGACGGCCATCGAACTGGGTCGCCTGGGCGCTCTCGGTGTGCTCGACCTCGAGGGGCTCTGGACGCGCTACGAAAACCCGGAGCCGCTGCTCGCGGAGATCGCATCGCTCGACGGCGAGAACGTCGTCCGTCGCATGCAGGAGCTGTACGCCGAGCCGATCAAGCCCGAGCTGATCACGTCGCGCCTCCGCGAAATCCGCGAAGCGGGCGTCGTTGTTGCCGGCTCCCTGTCGCCGCAGCGCACCGCCGAGTTCTACGAGACGGTCGTTGCCGCCGGTGTTGACCTGTTCGTGATCCGCGGAACCACGGTGTCGGCTGAGCACGTCTCGTCAGACATCGAACCCCTCAACTTGAAGAAGTTCATCTACGACCTTGACGTTCCGGTCATCGTCGGTGGTGCTTCTACCTACACTGCTGCCCTCCACCTGATGCGCACCGGTGCTGCCGGGGTGCTCGTCGGCTTCGGCGGCGGCGCCGCTTCCACCACGCGCGCCACCCTCGGCATTCACGCGCCGATGGCCACGGCCGTCTCCGACGTTGCAGCCGCTCGCCGCGACTACATGGATGAGTCCGGCGGCCGTTACGTTCACGTCATCGCTGATGGCGGCGTCGGAACCTCGGGAGACATCGTCAAGGCTCTCGCGATGGGTGCAGACGCCGTCATGCTGGGTGTCGCGCTTGCGCGCGCAACCGACGCTCCTGGTTCCGGTTACCACTGGGGCCCCGAAGCACACCACCCGGCGCTGCCGCGCGGCAAGCGCGTGCAGGTTGCTCAGGTCGGCACGCTCGAAGAGGTTCTGCACGGCCCGACGCCTGTCGTTGACGGCACCGCCAACCTCATGGGCGCGCTCAAGAAGTCGATGGCCACGACCGGCTACAGCGACCTCAAAGAGTTCCAGCGCGTTGAGGTTGTGCTCGCGCCGTACCAAGCCCTGTAAATGACATCGGTCGAGGCGCCGCTGTTTCCGCCGACGCTGCGCGAAGTTCTGCTGCGTCCGCGGTGGCTCGGCGTACTCGGCCTCGCCCTGATCGTGGCCGGCGTTTTTGCGTGGCTCGGTCAGTGGCAGCTCGACATGGCCATCGATGAAGACCCAGTGCCGATCGAAATCACCGAAGAGGTGAAGCCGCTCGCCGACGTCGTGAATCCGGGGCAGTATGTTCCGGAACCACTGGTCGGCCACCGTGTTGACGTCACCGGCTCATTCATCGCCGAAGACTTCCTTGTTGTTTCCTCGCGCCACAACGAGGGTGTCGAGGGGTACTGGGTCACCGGCCAGCTCCGTATTGCCGACACCGAGGTTCCGACCTCCATCGCGGTGGCCGTGGGCTGGACCGACAGCCGCGAAGAGGCCGACAAGGTCGCCGCTGAGCTGAACGCCGCCCCGCCGCAGAACGTCGATCTCACCGGTCGCATCATCTCGGACGAGGGTGTCATGCCGCCGCGCGGCAGCGAGCCCCTCACCGAAATGGTGCGAATGTCGCCAGCGCAGCTGTTGGGCTTTTGGCATGACGCCGATGACCTCACGATGTACCGTCCGTACCTCGCGTCGGAGGGCACGCTCGGCTCGCTCGACAAGATTGTCGCGAACCCGCCGGTCGAAGAAAGCTCGGTCAACTGGCTGAACATCTTCTACGCGATCGAGTGGATCGTGTTCGCCGGCTTCGCATTCTTCATGTGGTACCGCCTCGCGAAAGACGCGTGGGAAAAAGAAGTCGAGCAGTTCGAAGAAGACCACCCGGAAATCGCGACGGCCTAGTCTGCGACGCGGTGTCCGGAACCATTTGCTGGCGCTGACGCATGGCCAGCGGCTCAGAACGCAACGGTTAGGATAGAAGACATGGCTGCCCCGAAACTCGCCACCTTTCCGGCGATCCGCGGTGCACTGAAGTTCTATCAGATCGCGTCCATCGTCACGGGTGTGTTTCTGCTTTTGCTGTGCGCCGAGATGATCCTCAAGTACACGCCCATCCACCTCGAGCTTTTCCTCGGTGGCAAGGGCGGTTTCCTGTGGCTCGCGCCGGTTGTGGAGACGGCCACCGGCCTGGAGTCCACGGGCGACGGTATCAACCTGTCGCTCGTCATCCTTGTCGTGCACGGCTGGTTCTACGTCGTGTACCTTTTCGCATGCTTCCGCGTGTGGAGCATGATGCGTTGGGGCTTCCCGCGCTTCCTGCTGCTCGCTCTCGGTGGCATTGTTCCGCTCTTGAGCTTCTTCCTCGAAGTTCGCACCGCCCGCGACGTGCGCGCCTACCTGGCGCAGCGTGAAGCGGAGGCGGCAGAATCAGATCCAACTCCTCAGCCAATAACGGAGGCAAAGTGACCGAGACCCCTGAGACCGTGCAGCGCCCGGTCCTGGTCGTCGACTTCGGTGCCCAGTACGCGCAGTTGATTGCGCGACGGGTCCGCGAGGCGGGTGTCTACAGCGAGATCGTGCCTCACACGGCAACGGCTGCTGACATTCAGGCCAAGAACCCGGTTGGGCTCATCCTGTCGGGTGGCCCGTCGTCGGTATACGAAGATGGCGCCCCGCGCCTTGACCCGGCTGTCTTTGACCTGGGCGTTCCGACGCTCGGTATTTGCTACGGCTTCCAGATTATGGCCCAGACGCTGGGTGGCGAGGTCGCAGCGACCGGTCTACGCGAATACGGTGCAACCAACGCTGTCACGTCTACCGACTCGGTGCTGCTTGACGGTATCCCCGCCGAGCAGAACGTCTGGATGAGCCACGGTGACTCGGTTGCCAAGGCTCCTGAAGGCTTCACCGTCAACGCCTCGACCGCCGGCGCTCCTGTCGCCGCGTTCAGCAACGATGAGCGCAAGTTCTACGGTGTGCAGTGGCACCCCGAGGTGAAGCACTCCGCGCACGGTCAGAAGGTCATCGAGAACTTCCTGCACCGCGCAGCGGGTCTCGCTAACGACTGGAACAGCGGCAACGTCATCGCTGAGCAGGTTGACCGCATTCGTGCGCAGGTCGGCAACGCTCGCGTGCTGTCGGCGCTGTCGGGTGGCGTTGACTCGGCTGTTTCGACCGCCCTGGTTCACAAGGCCGTCGGCGACCAGCTCGTCGCCGTCTTCGTTGACCACGGCCTCCTCCGCAAGGGCGAGCGCGAACAGGTGGAGAAGGACTACGTCGCTTCCACCGGTGTGCGCCTGGTCACGGTTGACGCTCGTCAGCAGTTCCTCGACGCTCTCGCCGGTGTCACCGACCCCGAGACCAAGCGCAAGATCATTGGTCGCGAGTTCATCCGCTCGTTCGAAGCCGTGCAGCGTCAGCTCGTTGACGAGGCGAAAGAAGCGGGCGAGCCGATCAAGTTCCTCGTGCAGGGCACGCTGTACCCCGACGTTGTTGAGTCGGGCGGCGGCGCTGGCACCGCGAACATCAAGAGCCACCACAACGTGGGTGGCCTGCCCGAAGACATGCAGTTCGAGCTCGTTGAGCCGCTGCGCACGCTGTTTAAAGACGAAGTGCGTCAGATCGGTCGCGACCTGGGTCTGCCCGAGGTTATCGTCGCACGTCAGCCGTTCCCCGGCCCGGGGCTCGGTATCCGCATCATCGGTGAGGTCACGCAAGACCGCCTCGACCTGCTCCGCGACGCTGACGCGATTGCTCGCGAAGAGCTGACCGCTGCTGGTCTCGACAACGAGATCTGGCAGTGCCCGGTTGTGCTTCTCGCCGACGTTCGCTCGGTGGGCGTGCAGGGCGACGGCCGCACGTACGGCCACCCGATCGTGTTGCGCCCGGTCTCGAGCGAAGACGCGATGACGGCCGACTGGTCAAGGCTCCCGTACGACGTGCTGTCGAAGATCTCGAACCGCATCACGAACGAAGTGCGCGACGTCAACCGCGTCGTGCTCGACGTGACCTCGAAGCCCCCGGGAACCATCGAGTGGGAGTAATTTTTGCGAAGCGCGGCGTCTCATGACTTCGGCGCCGTGCTTCGTGCTGGCCTCCAGACTGATCCCGGATCAGGATGGGGGCTTTGCTCGTGCCGTCATGCGCCGAGCATTCGATCTTCATGCCGAGGGCCTGCCGGTCACCATCCTCACGGTTGACCCGGCAGCCACGGCCGACCACGAAGCGCATCGCGCCGAGTGGGCACGTCGCGGTGAGCTCCACGACGTCGCGCACATGCGCAACCTCTACGACGACCTGCGGGCTGACGCTTCGTGGCTGCGGAGCGCGGCGAACGGAACCACGATGCCGGCGGGCGTGGAGTACAACCACGTGGTCGACGGCACTGGTCAGCGGCTCCTGTCGCTGCCGATTATCACGGGCGACCCGCGCTGGCACACCAGCGACGCACCCGTCATCGTCTACGACGAGGCGGGGGAGCCGCTCGGCAGTGTTCCCGGCTTCGGCGGCCTGTATCGCGCGTGGCTCAGCCACGTGGTTCCGTTCAACGGCGTGGTTATCGTCGAAGCCCGCCAGCTCGGTGACCTGCTGGCGTCTTGGGAGTCGCCCGCGCGGTTGGTCCACACGATCCACACGAACCATCTCGAAGCGCCCTACACGCCCGATGCGCCGATCAACGCGCTGTGGGCGGGGTGGTTTGAGGTTGCCGCCGCGTTTGATGCGGTGGCCTGGCCGACCGAAGCGCAGGCGCATGATGTGCGGGCGCGGTTCGGTGCGGGGCGCGCTGACGTGGTGGCCCCTAACGGCGTCGACATGGGGGTGGCCGCCGGTGCGACGGGCAGCCGTCGTGCGGTCATGGTTAATCGGCTCGCGCCCGGTAAGCGCATTGACCACGCGATTCGTGCGTGGGCTGACGTGGTGCGCGTCGTGCCCGACGCCACGCTCGACATTTACGGTGAGGGGCCCGAGCGTGAGCGGCTGGCGGCCCTTATCGGTGAGCTGGGGCTGGACGCGGCGGTGACCCTACGGGGCCACGTTTCTGACGTCGCCGAGTGCTACCGTGATGCGGCCTTCTTGCTGCTCACGACCGCGTACGAGGGGCAGGGGCTCGTCGTAGGTGAAGCGCTCGGAACCGGCACCCCGGTCATTAGCTACGACGTCGCCTACGGGCCGCGCGATGTGCTGAGTCGCGGCGGCGGCATCCTCGTGCCAAGCGGTGACGAGACGGCGCTTCTGCGGGCGATTCTCACGCTCATGCAAGACGATGAGCTGCACGCACGTCTGGTCTCTGAAGCGCCGACCGCGGCGCAGGTGGTCGAGCGCTCGGTCGTCAGCCGCCGTTGGGCCGACCTCGTGCGCTCGGTCGCCGGCCACCCCACCCGCCGCCCTGCCGCCCGCTGACGCCGGCGCTCAGCAGTCTCTGAAACGACGAAAGGGCCGCCCGGAGGCGACCCTTTCGTGACAGTGGTGCTTAGTCGTTTCCGCGCAGGATAGCGATGAGGCGAAGGATCTCGACGTAGAGCCAGACAACCGTCACCATGATGCCGAAGGCGCCCATCCAGCCGTACTGGCGGGGTGCACCGTTGCGGACACCCTGCTGGATGCCATCGAAGTCAAGAACCAGCGAGTATGCCGCCATCAGCACGACGAAGATGCCGATGATGACACCGAGCGGAATGCCAGCGATCTCCATGCCACGCATGCCCCAGGGGTTGTTGATGGCGCCGGTCCACATGAGAACCAGGTTAAGCAGCGAGAAGACGAGGTAGCCGATCATCGCGATCATGAAGATCTTGGTGACCTTCTTCGACGCGCGGATCTTGCCGCTCGCAAACAGTGCCAGGGTTACACCGACGACCGAGAGGGTCGCAAGCGTTGCTTGCACAATAATGCCGGGGTAGATGGCTTCGAAGTAGGCCGAAATGCCACCGATGAAGAGACCTTCAAGCGCGGCGTACGCAAAAATCAGGCCGGGACGAATCTTCTTGCGCGACGTGAAGATGATCACCATCGACAGCACGAAGCCACCGAGGGCGCCGATGATCCACGGAACAAGTGTGACGTTGCCGGTGAAGTATGCCTGGCGAGCGTCGAACGAGCCCTGCAGCGTCCACACCCAACCGACGAGGGCGGTGACCAGCAGGATGCCAAACAGGCCCGCCGTCTTCATGACGGTGTCTTCGACGGTCATGCGGTCAGTCTCAAGCGCGCCAGCGGCAGGAGCGGCGTACATGCCCTCCATCTGCGACTGGTAGGCAGCCTGCTGAGCAGCGTGCTGAGCCGACGACCACTGGGCCTGGTTCTGAGCCTGCTGCGGGTTCTGAGCGCTCGGCGGCGTCAGCGGCTGACCGTACTGGTTCTGACCGTACGGGTTCTGCTGTGTCGGGCTCGGTGCGCCCTGAGGGGCGTAGCCGGGGTAGGTCTGCGCGGCGCGCGAGTCCTGAGAGAACGCGTCGCTGTTGAAGACGGGGTTTCTGAGGGCCATGGTGTGACTCACGCTCCGTAACTCTGGTGCACAGCATTTGCTGTTTCCAACAGACTAGTGGTCGAATCCTATGGATTCACGTGGTTTCGGCAACTTCTCGGTAATCGTTCGCTCTCAGCGACTATGCTTCACAGGTGCCTCGCCCCACCCCGCTCGTTATCGGTCACCGGGGCTCTCCCGGTTATCGTCCGGAGCACACGCGCTCCTCGTACGACCTCGCGCTCGCGATGGGAGTCGACGCGGTTGAGCCCGACCTCGTCATGACAAAAGACGGCGTCATCGTGGTGCGGCATGAGAATGAGATTTCCGGAACCACGGATGTTGCGTTTCATCCGGAGTTCGCTGATCGTAAGACCACGAAGAACATCGATGGCCACGATCTCACCGGCTGGTTCACCGAGGACTTCACGTGGGATGAGTTGTCAACGCTAAAGTCACGCGAGCGGCTGCCGAATATTCGCCAGAACAGCGCGACGTTTGACGGTCAACAGGGCATTCTGCGCCTCAGCGACCTGCTTGAGCTCGTCGAGCGCGCCTCGCTTGAACAGGGCCGTCGCATCGGCGTCGTGCTGGAGATCAAGCACGCGACGTACTTTGAATCGATCGGTATGGCACACGCCGACCTGCTGCCCGCTGAGCTTCGTGCCGCGGGGTGGGATCAGGGCAAGCTGCCGATCTGGATCGAAAGCTTCGAGCAGACCGTTCTTACGCAGTTGCGTGACTCTGGCATCAAAGCGAACTACATCTACCTTCTTGAGCACAAGGGCACAGCCTTCGACCTCGTCACTCAGATGGGTGACCGTGCGATCGGATATGCCGCGCAGTTCAGCCCGCGCGGCCTCGACCGCCTCGCCAACGAAGTCGACGGCATCAGCGTCGACAAGCGCGTCATCTTGGCCCCCGACCGCCTCGGCCGCTCGGCCGGACCATCCAGCGTCGTCAGCGATGCTCATGCGCGAGGTTTGCAGGTGTTCACCTGGACAGTTCGGCCCGAAAACCAGTTTCTGATTCGCCAGTTTCGGTCGTCGTCCGACAAGGCAGCTTTTGGCCACTACGAAGCCGAATGGGCCATCGTGCGTGACTCGGGCGTTGACGGGGTGTTCGTCGACCACGCCGACCTGGGTGTGGCTTTCTTCCGTCGATAGACACGGACCCGCCCGCGCGCCCTCCGCCATCCAAAACGGAACCAAGGCATAAGACAAGCACAGCGGAACCACGGCAGAAACCACGCAGAGCGGAACCGCGGCATAAGAAAAGCGGGGGTGCGGTCCCGAACGCACCCCCGCTTGCGGCTCGCTAGGGGCGAGCCCGGCGCGCAGCGAAAGTCTTCTGCGCGTGCCTGACCAGCACGACGACGGCCGTGATCACGGCGAGCGCCGCGATCACGAGCACCACGTAGATGCCGAGTGTGAAGGGTGTGAAGGTCATGACCCAGGGAGTCAGCCCCTCGACACCGAAGCCCGAGACGAGGAACCAGATTCCGGTTCCGGCCATGCAGGCCAGGACGAGACCCCAAATGATGCCTGCCCATCGGGTGCGGGGCTCGGCGACACCGAGCGGAACCATGGGTGCGGGAGCACCGCCCTCGACGGGGGCTACGGGAGACGCATCGAGAACCTCGACCGTCGAATCAGTGGCCTCCACCGGCGCGGACGTGGTTGCAGGTGTCACGTGATCATTCATTTCTGCACCGTAATTTTCGGGTCGATATGGCTAGCGACGTCGGGGTTGTTCCAATCGGGCAGAACGACAATGTCTACCCATCCGCTGGTCTGCTCAAGCGTGATGCGCTGCGTCTCGGACTCCAGGTCAGCGCGGTAGGTTTCGATGCTGACGTCGTAGGTCTGTTGCCCGTCGCGCACCACGGGGACGAGGTCTTGACCGCCGTATTCGCCGTTCGCCTTTTCGATGGAGATACTGACGTTCGACCCCTCGCCGAGGGCGGCATCGAACTCTAAATCGGTGCCGGCTTCGACGTAGATCACCGTGTAGCCGTCGCCCTTGGTGATGGCCAACGGCTCGTGGGATCCGTTGAGAGGGTCGGTGTAGACGTACAGTGCCCCGAACGGCTGATCGACGCGAGCCATGTTCCCGGCAAAGACGCTGGCGCCGTCCCACACGAGGCTCCCGGGGCGGGTCGCTACCGTGGCGCCGCCGCCCACGGCGAGCGCCGTAACCGTCGCCAGGGCAAGGAATCCACTGCGACGCCGCATGGCCCCAGCGGCCACCATTCCCAGGGCAAGCACGATCGCGCCGCCAAACGCTCCCAAGCCGAGCGCCTCGGTGAAGCCACCGTCCATGTGCGTGAGGATGACAACGCAGGCCACAACGACGGCAGCGCCGACGACACCGAGGTTGTACCCCAGACTGGCGCGCGGGTTCGTCGCGCGGCGCTCAGCGCGGCGCGCGCTCAATTGCCGAAGGAAGGCGCCACGGGCAGCCGCGTGCTCTTGAGCCGCGCGCTCTTTGGCGGCCTGATCGTCTTGCTGCGACACGAGAAAGGCCTCGCGGTCACGTTGTGTTTGCGCATGCTGCTCTCGCCACTGCGCAAACTTATCGGGATCGGTCGGAGCCTCGTCGATGGGCGATGCCGGCTCTGCCGCGATGACGGTCTCATCGACGCCGGTGACCACTCCAGCGGGGGCAACCGGTGCGGTTGCCATCGAAGCCGCGGGAACGGTGCTCGAAGCCGCCGGCGCGGCAATGGAACGCCGGCGAGCGGCAGCGACGATCAGCACGGCGGCGACGATGGCGAGTGCGATGGCCCCGAGCGTCATCAAGATGGGGAGCACGGAGGTGGTCGTCCAGTCCCAGCCATACGCCGGATCCGAGTAGTACGTCACGCCGTCGGACGTACCAACGCTCACCACCATCGCCGGTTGGGTCAGGGCCTGCCAGGCGCGTGAAATCAGGGAAGTGAACGGAACCATGGCGAACAAGAAGGTGGCGACGATGCCGATCATTTGTGGCTGAAAGCGCCCGCGAAAGAGCTGCTGCAAGGCGATCGCATCGTTCTCATCGGGGAGCACCAGCCACAAGATTGCGTACAGCAACACCGCCGGAAAGCCTAGCAGGGTGATGGCGACGAGAATTCCGCGAATGAGCGCGGCGTCAATTCCCGTTCGTGTCGCGATGCCCGCGGCCACGCCACCCAACCAACCGCGGGTGCGCACGATGCCCGCCTCGCGGATCCAATCGAAAAATGCGTTCGGCCGATGCGTGGTCACCGAGGCACCGGGTGCGGAACCACCCGATGGTGGGACCGCAGCGGAAGGAGTCGGTGATGTCATGGTTCCACCCTGTCGCAGACGCGGAACCCGCGCTATCCGGGAGACCCCTGACGCATCCCTGGATTCATGCCAATTCCGTGTTCTGGCCTGTGGAGAGTGCTTGACTGGTAGGCATGACCACCCTTGCCATGCACTCGCGCCCCGCCCTGCGGCGCCCGCGTGCCAGTGTGGCAACGGGCATCTCGGCGGGTCTGGCCCGGCACTTGGGGTGGAGCGTCACGATCGTGCGGTTGGTGTTCGTGCTCAGCTCGCTTCTGGTTGGCGCCGGCCTCTTGCTCTATCTCTGGCTGTGGATCTTTGTTCCGCTCGATTCTGAACCACATGACCAGACGCCGACGCGATCTGCCCCGGTGGCCTGGATCAGTGTGGGTGTTGCGGGCGCGGCGATGGTCGTTGCCGGATGGTCGATCGTCTGGGGAACCGTCGGTTACACGTTCGCCGGGGCGCCCGACTGGGTCACAGCGAGCGTCGTTGCTCAGATTGGGTGCGTCGTGGCGGGACTGTGGGCGGGGTTCTTGGATGTAAACGACCCTGCGCGCGGTCCCCGGCACGTGCTCGCGGTGCGGGCTAGTGCCACCGGAATCCTGCTCGTCGTGATTGTCATGTACGGCTTTGACTTTGCGGCTCGCGGCTCGTCGGTGCTCGTCTTCATTGCGGCGATCTGTGCGGTGATCGCGCTCGCAGCGGTCTATGCGCCCGCACTCGTGCTGTCGTTGCGTGGCGCCACGCAGGAGCGCATTCGCCGCATTCGCGAAGAACAACGCAGTGAGATGGCCGCACACCTGCACGACTCTGTGCTGCAGACCCTCGCCCTCATCCAGAACCGCGCTGGTGCCTCGAGCGAAGCCGCACGTCTCGCCCGCGCTCAAGAACGCGAACTGCGCAGCTGGCTGTATGACGGCGACGACCCTGCCGACAGCGATCTGCCCACTGACCTGCGCGACTACGCTGCGGCGCTCGAGCTTGACTACCCCGTGGTGATTGACGTAGTCGCCGCTGGTGAATCCACTGAACGCGCGAGTGGTGAGGTCGCGGCGGCCGCACGCGAAGCGATTCTCAACGCGGCCCGCCACGCGCCCGGGCCGATCTCGGTCTACATCGAAGGCAGTGAACGGGCCGTCGACGTCTTCGTGCGCGACCGCGGCACCGGCTTCGATCTCGACGCCGTGCCCAGTGACCGCCTGGGCGTGCGCCAGTCCATTATTGGCCGCATGCGTCGAGCCGGGGGAGACGCCCGCATCATCCGCCGGCAAACCGGCACCGAAATTCACCTCACGCTGGACTACGCGCGAGCAGCCCTTCGAAGCCAGGAGATGTCATGACGAATCCGCTGCGCATTGTCATCGTTGATGACCACTCGATTTTCCGTTCCGGTCTGCGCGCCGACCTCGACGACACTGTTGACGTTGTTGGTGAAGCCGCCGACGTGCCGAGCGCCGTCGCCATGATTGCGGCAACAAAGCCCGACGTCGTGCTTTTGGACGTTCACCTTCCCGGCGCGGACGGAGAATTTGGTTCCGGCGGCGAAGCCGTTCTGCGCGAGGCTCTGCCACTCGCACCGGACACCCGCTATCTCGCGCTGAGCGTCTCTGACGCCGCCGAAGATGTCGTGCGGGTCATCCGCGCAGGTGCCCGCGGGTATATCACGAAGGGTGCGTCGGGAGCTGAAGTGAGCGCGGGAGTGCGCGCGGTTGCCGCAGGCGATGCTGTCTTCTCGCCGCGTCTCGCAGGCTTCGTACTTGACGCTTTTGGCGCGGTCACGGGTGAGATTGCCGCGCAGCCCGGCGAACTCGACCGCCTATCAGCGCGCGAGCAGGAGGTCATGCGGCTGATCGCCCGCGGCTACTCCTACAAGGAGGTCGCGGCCGACCTGTTTATCTCGGTCAAAACCGTCGAAACTCACGTTTCTGCCGTGTTGCGCAAGCTACAACTCTCGTCGCGCCATGAGCTCACGGCGTGGGCTTCGGCTCGTCGCCTGCTGTAGCGGGTGGGTGCTGGCGCTTCACGTGGCAATCGGGGTGCCGGAACCTCGCTAAGATTTGGTCATGACCCTGACCGATCAACGAGGACGACGCGCGATTATCATCGCCATCTCGTTGGCCGTCTTGGCGGGAGTCGCGGTCGTTCTTAGCGAAGCCTTGTTGCGGGTGAACGTCAATGCCGAGCTGGCGCCGGAGCGCGCCGCTCGCGAAGACCTCATGGCGTGGCTTGCCCGCATTCTCTTCGTGCTGGGTGCCGGTTGGCTCACGATCGGTATTTTTGCCGCACGCACAAGCCTCGTTCGCCGCCCAGGCGCAGCTGCGGCACGCGCCACGTGGTTGTCGTTTTCCCGGCCGTGGCGTGCTCGCGAATCGATGCTGGGGCTGCTCGCGCTTGACCGTTGGCTGCTCGTCATTATTCCTGCCGGTCTGCTCGTCGCCACCCACCTCATCATTGCGTCGTTTCTTTCTGTCATCCCCGTGCTCATTGCGAGCTCGGGGTGGTTTATTTTTGGCGCGATCATCATCGTCATGGTGTGGCCGCGTTCGTCGTGGCCAGTCATTTCAGCCGTCTCGGGCACCGCGGTGGTGTGGAGCCTGATCATGCTCTCCGGTGTGGTGTTTGCCGGCCCCGGATCATTCTGGCTGCTGCTGTGGAACGCCCCAGTCTTGCGTTTCATCGTGCTAACGCTCATGCTCGCCGTGCTCGCGTGGGCGTTGTTTGCCGCCGGTGGTGCGATCACGCCGCAGATTGGCCCGGTTGCTGCGATTGGTGCGGTGACGGCAAGTATTGGCGGAACCATTGCGCTGCTTTCGCTCGTGATGGCAGCTCTCGGGCCGGTGTGGCTGGGTGCGCAGTGGCAAGATGAAACCGTTGAGGTCGTCGTAGCCCCCTCTGGCGTCTGGATCAACTTCGCCGTCGGCGTCGTGCTTTTTGCGGGCGGCCTGGTGCTCACACTTGTCGTCCGCAGTCAGAAAGCGGCCCCGCGCTCGCGCTAGCGACGGCAATGTCAGAGCTCCGGCCTAAACTGGAAGCATCATGACCGAGTCTGTGCAGCCCATCATCGTCGGCCGTGGTGCCGAGCCCACTCCGGGTGCCGACCCGCTTCTTGACGGGCTCAATGCGCCGCAAGCGGAGGCAGTCACGTACCGCGGCCAGGCACTGCTCATTGTTGCCGGAGCGGGCTCCGGTAAGACGCGTGTGCTGACGCACCGTATTGCGTCGCTGTTGCGCTCCCGCGAGGCATGGCCGAGCCAGATTCTGGCGATCACGTTTACCAACAAAGCCGCGGCCGAAATGCGCGAGCGCGTTGGCCACATCGTCGGTGACGTGTCGAAGGGCATGTGGATTTCGACGTTCCACTCCGCGTGTGTGCGTATTCTGCGCCGTGAGGCGCAACAGTTCGGGTTCACCTCGTCGTTCACGATTTACGACTCAGGTGACTCACGCGCGTTACTGAAGCGCCTGGTGAAAGAACACGAGGCTGATGCCTATGGTCTGACGCCCGCCGCCGTGCAGTCGCGCATTTCGAAGCTCAAGAACGAACTCGAAGACGCTGATTCGTTTGTCCGCTCGGCGAACATGAACGACCCGGTGGAGCGTAAGTTCGCCGATGTCTTCCGTGACTACCAGCGGGCGCTGCAGAAGGCCAACGCGTTCGACTTCGACGATCTGATTGGTCAGACCGTCTATCTGTTCCGCGCCTTCCCGCACGTTGCTGATGTCTATCGCCGCCGGTTCCGTCACATCCTCGTTGACGAGTATCAAGACACCAACCATGCGCAATACTCGCTGATTCGCGAGCTCACCAAGCCCGTCGTGGGTGGCGCGGCCGAACCATATGCCGCTGGCGGCATGATGATTTTCGAGGCTGAGCAGGCGCCCGAGTTGGAGGGCGCATCGCTCACTGTCGTGGGTGACTCAGACCAGTCGATCTATGCGTTCCGTGGTGCTGATATTCGCAACATCAGCGAGTTCGAGCATGACTTCCCGGGCGCCAAGGTGGTGTTGCTTGAGCAGAACTACCGCTCAACGCAAAACATTCTGGGTGCGGCCAACGCCGTCATCAGCAACAACTTCGACCGCAAAGAGAAGAAGCTCTGGACTGACAGCGGCGACGGCGAAAAGATCGTTGGCTTCACCGGTTACTCGCAACACGACGAGGCTCAGTTCGTCGCTGATGAGATTGAGACGTTGCGCCGCGGTGGCATGCCGTATAGCGAGATGGCGGTGTTCTACCGCACGAACTCGCAGTCGCGCGCGCTCGAAGAAATCTTCATTCGCTCGGCGCTGCCCTACAAGATTATGGGCGGCACGAAGTTCTACGATCGCGCCGAGATTAAAGATGCGCTCGCGTATCTCGTCGCCGTCGTGAACCCGGCCGATGACCAGTCGGTGCGCCGCATTCTCAACAAGCCCAAGCGTGGCATTGGTGATGTCAGCGAGACGAACATCGCGGCGTATGCCGCCGAGCACGACATTTCGTTCCGTGATGCCCTGGCAAACTCTGAGTCTCTCGGCTTCGGACCGAAGATTCAAAACGCCATCGCACAGCTCGACGCGGTGCTGACCGAGGCGGCGAACATCATGGTTCCGCCCTCCGGTGAGATTCCGCCGTCGACCGCGGTGGCTGAGGGTCTTCAGGTCTTGCTCCAGAAGAGCGGGTACCTCGATGCGCTGCGCATGAGCAAAGATCCGCAAGACGAAGCACGCGTCGAAAACCTCGATGAGCTCGTTGCGGTGACACGTGAGTTTGCGCGCAACAACCCCGAAGGCACACTGAGCGACTTCCTCACCGAAGTGGCCCTGGTCTCTGACGCCGACGACCTCGACGATGAGTCGGGCGTCGTTTCGCTCATGACGATGCACACCGCAAAGGGTCTTGAGTTCGACGCCGTGTTCGTGACGGGTGTTGAAGAAGACCTCATTCCGCACCGCATTTCAGCGGCTGAGCCGGGTGGCCCGCAAGAAGAGCGACGCCTGTTCTACGTGGGTGTCACGCGTGCGCGCAAGCGGCTTTTCCTAACGCTTGCGATGACCCGTGCACAGTTCGGTGAGGTTTCGGTGGCGATGCCGAGTCGCTTCCTGCAGGAGATTCCGGCCGAGCTCATCGACTGGCGCCAATCGCCTGGCGACGTGAACTCCCGCGGTGGTACGCAGTCGCGAGCACTCAACGCGCGTCGCCCCAGCGGTGGGTTCGGCCCGAAGACGACGTCGCTGGAGAAGTTTCCCAACCGCATTCCGTCAAAGGTGCGCGACAACGGTGCGTTGGAGCTTGCTCCCGGCGACCGCATTCGGCATGACGACTTCGGTGAAGGTCGCGTCGACCTGGTCACCGGTGAGGGTGCCAAGCGCATCGTTCACGTGCGCTTTGACTCGGCGGGCGCGAAGAAGCTGCTGATCAAGATCGCACCCATCGAGAAGCTCTAGGCGCTCGGGGCTCCGCCACTGGTGTGCGGGCCGCCGGTGGCAGGAAAGCCCCCTGCGCCGGGAGGACCCCCGATTCCGGGTGGGCCTCCTGCGCCGGGAGGGTCCCCGGGACGACCGCGCTGCTGCATGGCGCGAATGTTCAACGTTTGGTGAGCGAGCCGGCGCAGCGCGAGAATGACCGGCTCATACATCGCGGTGCCCATCACCGCAAAGCCGATGATCTCTTGGAGATTCATACCCGCCAGCGGTTTGAGCTCGCGCTGAGCGATCGTCATGGCGATCTGCCCGTAGAACGCGATGTCTTCCGGGCCCCAGAACAGGTCGGCGTCTTTCACCGCCTGAATCGCACTGTTCAGTTGCTTCACGGCCGCCGAGCGGGTGTCGTAAATGTAGTCGAGCGCCTCGATGGCCTCACGCGCGAGCGGATACTCTCCGTCGGCAGAGTCGGCAACGTAAGGCGGGAGCGCGCCGATCGCGCGACTGAGTGACTCCGAGGGGTCGGGGAGTGGGGCATCGACGAGCCCCAGGATCTCCTTGACTCGAGCCATCGGGAGCGAGCGCACATCGGTGAGCGCGGAAATAAGTCGGATGCGTTTGACGTGCTCTTCGGAATACTCGGAGCGCGTCGCGCTCACCGTGACACCGCGCAGAAGCACGCCTTCGCGAAGGTAGAACTTGATCGTGGCAATTGACACGCCGGTGACTTCGGCGAGTGCGGAGATTTGCATCATGCTCCTCTCTCGCGATCATGCCGGGCCGATGACTGACGGAGTCAATCTTAAGGTCGTCTCGATGCACGCGCTAGATAGCGGTGGTATCTATTCGTATGTAAACTGAAAAGACACCGCCAGGGACGGTGACAATCGCATAGCGGGTCGTGACGTTTTCAGGGGGAATGCTCGGTGGGGAGCAGGCGTCACGCCAACAGCAGCGAAGATTCGCGTTTCGTTCGGTGACACGCGAAATCGTCTCGGAGTCGCAGGTTCGTCGGTATCTGGTGCGAATCCTGCGACTTCGGGCACGCATTGTTGCTTACTTGTCCGGTTCTGCGCCAAGCGCATTCTTTCTGCACGTTAGGCTGACTCAATGGCACTGTTTTCTCGCCGCAAGAATGACTCGTCCGATTTGACGCCCGCAGAGGGTCCGATTGCCGAGGGCACTGACGCCCCGGTCGATAACGAACCCCCCGCCGCGGAGGCTACCGAGGCCGCGGCTGAACCGCAGGCGCAAGCTGAAGCGGTTCCGCAGGTGAACATCAGCATGACCTCGTTCGGTGGTCTGGGATCCACGCCGACACCGGCACCGCCGGCAACATTGCGTCCCGAAAAGCCGGAAGATGTCGTGCTGCCGCTCGCTCCGAGCGACCCGCCGACCAACCTGGAGACGATCTCTGGCCTGCGCGACAACGCGGTGCTGCGTGATGCCCTGGCCGCGCTCGGCGAACAGCCGACCGGTGCTGAGCTCCTTGGCGTTACCCGTCAACTGCTACAGGGGCATGTGTATCTGCGCGTGCGCGGCGACGCTCGCGCCCAGATCGCAGCAGGGGAGTCGCTGCAGCTCGGCATCGTCAGCGACGGCGACCGCCAGTTCATGCTCGCGTACAGCTCCGGTCGCTCGCTGCGTGACGCGTTCCAGAAAGACAACGACGCCAACACCAGCGCGTTCGCTCAGCCCGCACACGCTGTCATCAACAACGTGTTGAAGGGCAACCTCGCCGGACTCATCCTCGACAACGACTCGGCTCCGGCACGTGCGGTCATTCCGACCGACGTGTTGACGCGCGCTATGTCGCAGGTCGAAGAAGAGATGAAGCTCAAGACGATCCTGTGCGAGCCGCGCGCAGAAGACACCAAGGAGAAGGTGCTTGCCGCTCTCCGGGACGCTCGCCTGTGGGTGGCCGTCGGTGTTGCCAGCGAAAAAGACGGCGAGAAGCAGTACGGCATTGCCGAGGCGCACACGCGGGACGGCCGTCGCCTCCTGCAGATCTTCACGCACCCGCTCGAGGTTGTTGCACTGCAGCGCCCGGAGCAGCCGATGCCGTTCGCGTTCGACAAACTGCAGAGCGCGTTCTCAGAGCACGGCAACCTGGCAGGTGTCGTGATTGACCCGGCTGGCCCGAGCATTCGCCTCACGCGCGATGAGCTCGCCGCCGTTCTCGCCGACGTGTAACTCCCTCGTCATCACACGAGAACTAAACCCCCTCGCG
Organism: Microbacterium daqui; assembly: GCF_050408675.1. Taxonomy (NCBI): domain Bacteria; kingdom Bacillati; phylum Actinomycetota; class Actinomycetes; order Micrococcales; family Microbacteriaceae; genus Microbacterium; species Microbacterium daqui. The sequence continues at coordinate 214,716 of NZ_JBNTKF010000002.1, forward strand.
CTCAGCCGCGAGGGGGTTTAGTGTCGCCATATGGCGAGCGAACGAGTACTTCTGCAGGTGCCCGGCCCCGATGGCGACCGTGAAATCTCGCTGTCGAGCCCGAACCGCGTGGTCTTTCCGGCGGCAGGCGTCACCAAGCTCGAGCTCGCGGAGTACATGATCGCCGTCGCGCAACCGTTTCTCGCCGCGAACGGCAATCGGCCGGTATCGCTCGAACGATTTGGCGGTGACGTCACCGAAGACGGCTTCTTCTCAAAGAACCCGCCCAAGGGAACGCCTGACTACGTCGACAGCGTTGAGGTCACGTACAACTCGGGCCGCCACCACCCGCAAATCGTGCTGACTGAGGTTGCCGCGGCAGTCTGGGCCGTGCAAATGAACACCGTTGTGTTTCACCCCTGGGCGTCGCTCGCGGGCAACCCCGACAATCCGGTTGAATTGCGCATCGACTTTGACCCGCAACCCGGCACCGACCTCGCCGACGCGATCGTCGCCGCGCACGCGATGCGCGAGGTGCTCCGAGAAGCAGGGCTGACGAGCTTCATCAAAACCAGCGGTAACCGCGGGCTCCACCTCTTCGCGCCGATCGAACCAACCCACGAGTTTCTTGACGTGCGTCACGCTGTCATCGCAGCCTGCCGCGAACTCGAGCGACGACTGCCCGACCGCGTCACGACGAACTGGTGGAAAGAAGAGCGCGGCGAACGCATCTTTCTCGACTACAACCAGGCGAACCGAGACCGCACGATGGCCGGCGCCTACAGCGCGCGGCCACTGCCCACCGCGACCGTCTCAACACCCGTCACGTGGGACGAACTCGACACCGTGGTTCCGTCTGCCTTCACGGTGCGCACCATTCCCGACCGGCTGCTGACGCTCGGTGATCCGTGGGCGGGCTTCGCCGACAACCCCGGAACCATCACACACCTTCTCGAATGGTGGCAGCGCGACGTGGATAACGGGTTGGGCGAACTGCCGTTTCCGCCCGACTTTCCCAAAATGCCGGGCGAGCCGCCGCGGGTGCAGCCATCGCGCGCGAAAAAGGCCCCTGAGTAGTGTGACGCGCCGCCGCTGACACTGGCCGGGCGCACCCATCGCCGCGTACAGTGTGAGTCACTACACGAAAGGCACACCATGAGCATCGTGACGAATATTCAAGCTGGCGGTCTCGCTGTGACGGGCGCCGACCCGATGCCGTGGTGGTTGTGGGCAATCGCCGGTGCGCTGGTCGTGTTGGGCATTGCCTTCCTGTTGTCGCGCCGCCGCGGCTCCGATGACGGAGACGGCATGGCCGCACCCATCATCGCGACCGTTGATCCGTCTAACGGACAGGGCATCGGAACTACGACACCGATTCCGGTCGGAGTCACCGATGAGGAGGCGCTCGACCAGGTGTTCAAGCCCGCCGCTCCCACGCCCGAAGCGCCCGAGGATGCCGATGCTGATGCTCCCGAGGTGTCGCTCGCGCCCGAGGAAGAAGACGGTCCCGACGGTATCGCTGACCCCGACGCGCAGAAGTGACGCGCGCCACCTGCCCCTGCGACACCGGCCTGCCCTACGCAGAATGCTGTGAGCCATTCCATCTCGGCAACGCATTCCCCGCGACGCCGCTCGCGCTCATGCGATCGCGCTACTCGGCATTCGCGCGTCGCCTCGATGCTTACCTCATCGCGACCTGGCATCCTGGTACGATTCCGGGCGATGTGGTGACCGATGCCGCCACCCGCTGGACCGGCCTCGAGATCATCGACGCGCCAACGCCAGCTCCGCGCCGCGGCGTCGTGGAGTTCATCGCGCACTACCGCGAGGGCGGGCACGACGGCGAGTTACACGAACGCAGCCGCTTCGTCTTTCAATCTGACCGTTGGTGGTATCTCGACGGCGAGCACAACTAGCCCGCACAGCGCACGGAGCGGTGCCGGCCTGATGGCCAGCACCGCTCCCGCTTGTTTATGGATTAGCGCTTCGCCTTGCGGTACGCCGAGAAGGCGCCGAAGCCACCCGCAATCGCACCAAACAGCACGGCACCAATGGGCCAGATGATCCACGCGCGGTCCCATGCGTCACCGATCAATCCCCAGGCCAAGAACGCGGCAACCATGAGCGGCCAGTAGATCGCGGCGATCACACCCACGATGTTCGTACCTTCTTCGGCATCCTTGGTTCCGCCGCCGGCGAGCACATCGGCGGTCGCGGCCGCCCAGTTCGCAGGCAAGAAGATGAGCAGGCCAGCAGCCACCATGATGAGCGTGAGTGCGGGGCCGACACCTGACCATGCGTTGTCGGTGCCGCCCGACAGTGTCAGGCTGAAAATGATCGGCGGCAGGGCGGCAAGCACGAACAGCGCGGTAGCAATCTGCAGTCGCGTCGCACGGTGCCGCGCCTCAGACGATGCGAGCGAGCGTGCCCATAGTTCGACACCGGGGGAGCGGGTGAAGCTACCCGACGTGATTTGCGCGAACGGTGCCAGCTGCTGCGACCGGTTGACGAGCAGTAGTACACCGGCGAGCACCATGACAAACAGCACGGCGAGGCCGATGAGCGCCCCAATGTTCTCCGAGAAGGGCGTCCACGACGCCGCGCCCAGCGTCGAGAGTGACACCAGCAATGCGGGTGACGCTACGAGCAGCGCGACGGCGATTCCTTCCCTTCAAGGAAACGGTCGACGACAGATTTGGTGAGATTCCACTCCTCGATTTTCTGCTCGAGGTAGGTGTGACCTTCGTCGCTGATTTGGTAGTACGTGCGGGGCTTGCCGGATTCTGAGGTGCCGGGAAACGAGGTCACGAGGCCCGTCGTTTCCAGGCGCTTGACCGCGGAGTACAGCGTTGTTTGTTTAATCGTGTACGCGTCACCCGACACGGTACTGATCTGTTGAGCAAGCTCATACGCATACGACGGTTCGGTGCGTAGCAACGACAGGATCATGAGGTCGATGTAGCCGCGAATCGCGTCTGCACTGATCATTTTTGGTCCCTTCGTTCTGGTGATAGCGCCAAACGTACTACGTCAGACATAGTACGTCAATAGAATTATCGAAGACACGTAAAATCGTGGTGTGACCCCGCGCTTCAAACCCGTTTCCGTGCACGGCTCCGTGTGGGGCCTGCTGGCGTCCTACTGGTTCGCGCTCGCTGCGGTGGTCATCATCGTGATCGCCGTGGGGCGTACAAATCCGACTGCGGCGATGTGGGTGATTCTCGTGGCGCTCATCGCGCTCCTTGTCTCTTCGGCGTTTGCCACAGGTTCCGCCGTCATCGTCACCGAGCGCGCGATCACGGTGCGCCGCCGCTTGCGCGCCGAGTGGAGCATTCCGGCCGCTGACCTCACCACGATCGAAGAGCACATCCCGATGCGGCCCCGTGCCCGATCGCTCGCCGGCTGGGCGTTTCGTGCCGAAGGGCACCCCAAAGCGACGATCGAGATGGCCATGTTTGCGCCGCTCGATCGCCGCAAACTGCGCAACGTTTTTGCCGATGTGCTGGTCTCGCCTGATTTAGGACGGCCCACCGCGAACCGATGAGGCCGGTGCGCAACGTACCCTTGATATGTGGCCGTTGCGAAAGTTCTCCTCTACTACCAGTTCACCCCGATCGCTGACCCCGACGCCGTTCGGCTGTGGCAGCGCGATCTGTGTGAGCTGCTTGGGCTACGTGGGCGCATCCTGATTTCGAAGGATGGCATCAACGGAACCGTCGGTGGCGATATTGCCGCCGTCAAGAAGTACTGGCGCAAGACGCGCGATTACCCGGGTTTCAAAGACATCGACTTCAAGTGGTCAGAGGGTACCGGGCTTGATGAGAACGGTATGTCGCTCGACTTCCCGCGTCTGTCGGTCAAGGTGCGCGACGAGATCGTCAGCTTCGGCGCTCCCGGCGAACTGCAGGTTGACGAGAACGGGGTCGTCGGTGGCGGTGCCCACCTCACGCCCGGCGCACTACACAAGCTGGTTGCTGAGCGAGGTGACGACGTCGTTTTCTTCGACGGTCGCAACGCGTTTGAGGCTGAAATTGGCAAGTTCAAGAACGCCATCGTTCCTGACGTTGAGACCACGCGCGACTTTGTTGCCGAGCTTGACTCGGGCAAGTACGACGACCTCAAGGGCAAGCCCATCGTGACGTACTGCACCGGCGGTATTCGCTGTGAGGTGCTCTCGAGCCTCATGGTGTCGCGCGGTTTCGGTGAGGTTTACCAACTCGACGGCGGCATCGTTCGCTACGGCGAGAGCTTCGGAAACGCCGGTCTCTGGGAGGGCTCGCTCTACGTCTTCGACGGTCGCGAATCGGTGACGTTCGGGTCGAAGGCCGCGGTGATTTCGGAATGCTCGACGTGCGGTGCTGCTGAATCGCGCATGGTTAACTGTGCTGACGACGATTGCCGCAACCGTGTCGTGCAGTGCGAGTCATGTATGCAAGCCGGAACCGCGGCGCTGTGTGCGCGTCACGGCGAGACGGTCGCCGCGTAAATTCTTGCACCGTCGGGCGGCTCCCATATTCATTTGAATGGATTGGGAATACATGCGAGTGAATCGAGGTTGTCTTCTGTGTACGGAAGATCACTCGAAAGGATTCTCTTCGCATGACGATCAAGATCGGCCTCCTCGTTGGTAGCCTCGCTTCGGATTCCATCAACCGCCAGCTCGCTACGGCGCTGACCAAGCTTGCTCCGGCTGAGTTGGAGATTGTCGACATCGACTACTCGAAGCTCGCGCTGTACTCGCACGACGCTGACGCCGACTACCCGGCAGAAGCTGTCGAGTTCAAGGCCGCGCTGGCAGACGTTGACGGCCTGCTTGTCGTCACCCCGGAGTACAACCGTTCCATCCCCGGCCCGCTGAAGAACGCCCTCGACTGGGCAAGCCGTCCGTGGGGTCAGAACGTTGTTGCTGGTAAGCCGTCGGCCATGATCGGTGCATCGATCGGCGCTATTGGTACCGCCGTTGCCCAGGCTCACTTGCGCACCGTCCTGTCGTTCCTCGACTCGGCCGTCATGGCGCAGCCCGAGGGCTACTTGACGATCACGCCCGGCTTCTTCACCGCTGACGGTGAGATCGCGGACGACTCGACAGCCTCGTTCCTGCAGAGCTGGATGCAGGCGTTCGCGAAGCACATCGCGGCTCACGTTTCGGTATCGGCGAACTAACGCTCACGGGGCTGCCGCGACGATTATGCGGTAGCCCCGTTGTCTCCTGAGGAGTGAGATGGAAAACGCCGTTGACGTGGTGGTGATCGGCGCGGGCCAAGCGGGCCTGTCTGCCGGCTATCACCTGCAACGCCGCGGCTTTGTTCCGCTCACTCGGGCTGCGACGGGTGACAACACCTTTGTGATGCTCGACGGTGATGTAGCCCCCGGCGGCGCGTGGCAACACCGCTGGGCATCGCTCAAGATGGGTACCGTCAACGGCATCCATGAGTTGCCGGGCATGCCGGTTCCGCCGGCTGACCCCGTACTCGCCGCGCGCGACGTATTGCCGCCCTACTTTGCCGCGTACGAAGAGCAGTTTCAGCTCGACGTGCAGCGCCCCGTCACGGTCGTCAGCGTCACGCGCGAAGACGACAATCCCCACGGCCGCCTGATCGTCGATACCGGGGCCGACACCTACGCGGCGCGCTACGTGATCAACGCGACCGGTACGTGGAATCAGCCGTACCTCCCGTTCATCCCCGGTGCTCCGACCTACGCCGGTCGCCAGCTTCACGTGCACGACTATGTCTCCCGCGACGAGTTTGTCGGCAAGCGCGTCGCCATCGTCGGCGCGGGCGTCTCCGGTGTGCAGTTGCTTGACGAAATCGCCGATGTCGCCGCCGAGACCCTGTGGTTTACGCGGGCCGAGCCCGTCTGGCTGGACGAAAGCGCTTTTGACACCGCCACGCGCGTTGCCGCGATCGCAGGGGTTGAAGAACGCGTCCGCCAAGGCCGTGCCCCCGGCAGTGTCGTTTCCGTCACCGGCATGCTGTGGAGCCCGTGGGCACGCAGCGCCGAACGTAAAGGCGTACTCAACGCCCGCCCCATGTTCACCGCCATCGAACCACCCGGCGTGCGCACCCGCGATGGCGTGCTTGAACCGGTCGATGTGATTCTGTGGGCGACCGGGTTCCGCCCCGCCCTCGCGCACATCGCACCGCTCAAGCTCCGCACGCCCGAAGGCGGCATTCGCGTCGAGAATGGTCGCTCAACCGATGATCCCCGCCTCTTTCTCATCGACTACGGGCCGAGTCAATCAACGGTCGGCGCGAACCGCGCGGGCCGCGATGCCGTGCGGACGATCGTCGCCGAAGCAGCTAGCGTCGGCGCGACAGCGTAACCGTGAATTTCGGGGTGCGGCTCAACTGATCCGTCGGCCCCACGATGCGTTCGAGCGCCGTGCGGTGACGTAAATGCGAGTTGTACACGACCGCGAGTGACCCGCCCGGGCGCAGCATGCGCGCGGCCGAGCGGAACATCCGATGCGACATTTCCTCGTCGACGGCAGCGCCGTCATGAAATGGCGGATTGAACAGCACGAGGTCGACGGACCCGTCGGCAATACCAGCGCCAGCATCATCCTGCGTCACGGCCACGCGAGTGCCAACGCCCGCATTGTCCGCGGTCAACCGCGCCGACGACACCGCCGCCCACGAACGATCTGTCGCCGTTACGTGCGTCTCTCGCAACCGCAACGCGGCGCTGGTCGCCAGCACACCGGTTCCGCATCCCAAATCCACGATGTGGTCAACGGAACCACGGTGCGAAGCGAAGAGTGCGGGGAAAGTATCGAGCAGGGCGCGCGTGCCAATGTCGAGAGTGGCACCGGCGAAGGCGCCGCCGTGCGCGTAGACGGCGAAGGGGAGCGCATCGACTGACGCATGCCGCGGGTAGGGGAGTGCAGCGCCGGGTTTCGGGCTATGCCCGCGCAGGGCGCGTGACTTCTGTCTTCCGCGACTGGCAGAGACATCGCGGAACCACGACTCCAGTGCCGTATTCATGCCGCGACTCATGTGCTTGTCGCGGCCAGCGAGGGTCAGCACGCCGTCGGGTGCCATGCCGTGGGTGGCGAGGGAGACGATCTCGGTGAGCTCGGCGGTCGGCTTGGGGAGGAGCCCGACGACGAGATCGGCGGCTTCGAAGAGTTCGGTGCCGAGCGGGTGCCGCGTGAAGCCGGTGGCCGGGGCATCGACGCGGGTGAGGTCGTCGAACGCGCGCACGGTCGCCGCGGGGTAGCGCATGGCGACGGCCGCTGCCAGGTCATCAGGACCAATGACGGCGATCGTTGACGCCGTCGGGGTCAGTTCGAGCGCATCATCGAGGGCGAGAGCGGCGACCGGGGTGAGCGGCGGAACCGGCGAAAGCGACATGGTTCCATGCTGTCACGAATGGGGGCTCAGCCGAGCTGTGCTCCGACGCGGCGCGCGATTTCTGCCGCCGGCATCGAGCGCGGGAACACCGCAACAACGAGGTCGTCTGCCTGCGGGTTGGCATCGGCATCAAGCACGCCAAAACGCCGCATCGCGTTGTCGAGGTGTTGCCGCAACACCGACGGCGAAACCTTGTGGCCGCGCAGCATTTGGCGGAGCACGTGATTGTGTACCGCGGCGATCAGCGCCGAGTAGCTCACGGCGTCGACCGGATCAATCTCCGGCAGCTGTTCGCGCAAGTACTCGTCAAAGAGACGTTCGTAGCGGAACACCGCGACGATTTCGCGCTCGCGCAGTGCCGGAATCTGACGCACCAACTGGTAGCGGCGACGGGCCACATCGGCGTTGTCGCTGAAGTAGCGGAACACCAGCATCGCGCCGTCACACACCGTCGCCCACGGGTCGTCATGAGCCTGCGCGAGAAAGTCGCGCAGCACCGCAAGGAGTCGTTCGTGGTCGGCAAAGATCACGTCGTCTTTGCCGCCAAACTGACGGAAGAACGTGGAACGCGAGACGCCGGCGGCCTTCGCGATTTGCTCGACCGACGTCGCCTCAAAACCCTGCTCGGCAAACAGGTCGAGCGCGGCCGCAATTACACGCGTCGTTGCGGCCTGGGGATCGCGGTCGGTCATCGGCTCAGCATAGCGGTGGGCGTCTTAGCCCAGCAGGTTCTGCGCGCGAATCTCGTCGAGCATCGCGAGCGGAAGCGCGAAGGCGCCCTTGTCGAGGTTGACGAGCAGCGCGAGATCTTGATTCATGGCGTTGACGATCGCGCGACCCTTCATCGGCACGGCAAACTCGGCGACGTCGCGCGTCCGCTGCAGTGCGTATTCTGTGGCCGCGACCACGAGAAAGTCGGTGTCGTCGAAGTTGATCGTCACCGGGCTGATCTCACCGTCGGCCGGGTCGTCGGTCGACGGCACAAAGATCGTCGCGTTCAAGAACGTGTCGAGCAGGTCTTCGTGTGCGATGGTTCCGGCTTCGGCCTGGGCGACCAGAACGGCGAGGTCAGGAGCAGTTGCGTCAGTCATGATTTCCCAATTGTCCCATGCCTTCGCTCGTATGATTCCTCAGCTCTGCACCCATGGTTCCGGAATTCCGTGCTGATCACAAAGGAAGAAATTCGGGGCACTCAGAAAGGAGTAGTAGGCTTGATGACTGGTCGATATCTCGATATCGAGAGACTTTCATCAACCGCGCCCACGAAGGAAGCACAGTGGATCTGTACGAGTACCAGGCACGTGACCTTTTCGAGAAGTACGAGGTGCCGGTTCTCGCCGGTATCGTCGCGGAAACTCCCGAAGAGGCCAAGGCCGCCGCCGAGAAGATCGGTGGAGTTGTTGTTGTTAAGGCCCAGGTCAAGACCGGTGGTCGTGGCAAGGCTGGCGGCGTTAAGGTCGCCAAGACGCCGGAAGAGGCATACGAGGCAGCTCAGGCTATCCTCGGCCTCGACATTAAGGGCCACGTCGTCAAGCGCGTCATGGTCGCACAGGGTGCACGCATCGCGCAGGAGTTCTACTTCTCGGTGCTGCTTGACCGTGCAAACCGCTCCTACCTGAGCCTCTGCTCGGTTGAGGGTGGCATGGAGATCGAGGTTCTCGCAGTAGAGAAGCCCGAGGCTCTGGCACGCGTTGAGGTCAACCCGCTGCGCGGCATTGACAAGGAGAAGGCAGTCGAAATCGCGACCGCCGCAAACTTCCCCGCAGAGCTCATCGAGAAGGTCTCCGACGTTTTCGTCAAGCTCTACAACGTTTACAAGGGCGAAGACGCAACGCTTGTTGAGGTCAACCCGCTCGTGCTGACCGAAGAGGGCGACGTTATCGCGCTCGACGGTAAGGTCTCGCTTGACGAGAACGCGTCGGAGATCCGTCACCCCGAGCACGAAGAGCTCGAAGACAAGGACGCCGCTGACCCGCTCGAGGCGAAGGCAAAGGCTGCTGGCCTGAACTACGTCAAGCTTGATGGCGAAGTTGGCATCATCGGTAACGGTGCTGGTCTTGTCATGTCGACGCTTGACGTCGTTGCCTACGCCGGTGAGAACCACGGCAACGTCAAGCCCGCTAACTTCCTCGACATTGGTGGCGGAGCTTCCGCAACCATCATGGCGGCAGGCCTCGACGTCATCCTCGGCGACGAGCAGGTCAAGAGCGTTTTCGTCAACGTTTTCGGTGGCATCACGTCGTGTGTTGCTGTTGCCGACGGAATCGTCAAGGCTCTCGAAATTCTCGGCGAAGCCGCTTCGAAGCCGCTCGTTGTTCGCCTCGACGGCAACCAGGTTGAAGAGGGTCGCGCGATCCTCGCTGCAGCTAACCACCCGCTCGTTACCCTTGCCGCTGGCATGGATGAGGGCGCTGACAAGGCCGCGGCCCTCGCGAACGCCTGAGTCGGACTGAAGGAAAAAGGGACTAAAGAACATGTCGATCTTCCTGAACAAGGATTCCAAGGTCATCGTCCAGGGCATCACCGGTGGTGAGGGCACGAAGCACACCGCCCTGATGCTGAAGGCTGGCACGCAGGTCGTCGGTGGCGTTAACGCACGCAAGGCTGGCACCACGGTTGAGCACGTTGACGCAGCCGGCAACCCGGTTTCGCTGCCCGTGTTCGGCTCGGTTGAAGAGGCTATGAAGGAGACCGGCGCTGATGTGTCGATCGCTTTCGTTCCTGCTGCTTTCACCAAGGCCGCCATGGTCGAGGCTATTGACGCTGAGATTCCGCTGCTCGTCGTGATCACCGAGGGTGTTCCCGTCGGTGACTCGGCAGAGGCCTGGGCTTACGCGATTGAGAAGGGCAACAAGACCCGCATCATCGGTCCGAACTGCCCCGGCATCATCACCCCGGGCGAGGCTCTCGTTGGCATCACGCCGGCAAACATCACGGGCAAGGGCCCGATCGGTCTCGTCTCGAAGTCGGGCACGCTGACCTACCAGATGATGTTCGAGCTGCGCGACCTCGGCTTCTCGACCGCAATCGGTATCGGTGGCGACCCCATCATCGGCACGACGCACATCGACGCACTCGCGGCGTTCGAGGCTGACCCCGAGACCAAGGCCATCGTCATGATCGGTGAGATCGGTGGTGACGCTGAAGAGCGCGCCGCTGACTACATCAAGGCGAACGTCACCAAGCCCGTCGTCGGCTACGTTGCTGGCTTCACGGCACCCGAGGGCAAGACCATGGGCCACGCTGGCGCTATCGTCTCCGGCTCGGCTGGTACTGCACAGGCAAAGAAGGAAGCCCTCGAGGCTGCCGGCGTCAAGGTCGGCAAGACGCCGTCTGAGGCTGCCGAGCTGATGCGCGCCATCATCGCTTCGCTGTAATCCCCTCCGGATTCACCAAAACGCCCCCGTCGTTGGACGGGGGCGTTTTGCGTTGCAGGGTCCGGAACCTCGGGGCTAGAACAAGGGAGGAGCCCCCGCCGTGCGGCGAGGGCTCCCGAAATGCGTCAGACGTGACTTACGCGAACAGCGCCTCGATGGGGCCGCGTGCGAAGAAGATCACGAAGCCGGCGGCGACGATCCACATCAGCGGGTGGATGGTCTTGACCTTGCCCGAGAGCGCCTGAACGACAACCCACGTGACAAAGCCGGCACCGATACCGTTGGCGATCGAGTAGGTCAGCGGCATCGTCGCGACCGTGACGAAGACGGGCAGCAGCACCGAGAAGTCCGACAGATCGATGTTCTTGATCTGGCCCATCATCATGGCACCCACGATGACGAGGGCGGCGGCTGCAACCGAGCCGGGAACAAGTCCCGTGATCGGCGTGAAGAACATCGCAACGATGAACAGACCACCCGTAACCACGTTGGCCAGACCCGTGCGCGCACCCTCACCAATACCCGAGGACGACTCAACGAAGACCGTGTTCGAGCTGGTCGACGTCAGACCACCGGCGATAGCGCCAACACCCTCGACGACAAGCGCCGACTTGATGCTCGGGAAGTCACCCTTCTTGTCTGCCAGTCCTGCTTCTGTCGCGAGGCCCGTCATGGTTCCCATCGCGTCGAAGAAGTTCGAGAACAGCAGCGTGAAGACGAGCATCACGATCGCGATGAGCGAGACCTTCGTGAAGTCGAACGAGAAGTCAACGGCACCGATGAGGCTGAGGTCGGGCAGGCCGACGAAGCCGGTGAAGTTGAACAGACCCTCCTGCGGGTTGATCAGGTTGATGATGCCGGCGATGACGGAACCAGCGACGAGACCCAGCAGCAGGGCACCCTTGACCTTGAGTGCGACGAGCGCACCCGTGATGAGAACGGTGATGACGAACAGCAGGGTCGCGATCGAGGAGATCGAGCCGCCCTGGCCCAGCTCAACCGGCGGCGACGGCAGCGTGGTGGAGGTGGAGAAGCCCGCGTTAACGAAACCAATGAAGGCGATGAAGAAACCGATAGCGACGGTGATGGCGATCTTCAGCTGCATGGGAACAGCGTCAAAGATCATCTTTCGCAGACCCGTAGCGGCCAGCAGCACGATGAGCGCACCGTTGATCGCGACCAGAGCCATGGCCTCGGGCCACGTCACGTGACCGACGACCGAGAACGCGACGAACGCGTTGATACCGAGACCGGCAGCGAACGCGAACGGCAGACGCGTGACCAGACCGAACAGAATCGTCATGACACCGGCGGTCAGTGCGGTTGCCGCACCCACAGCCTCAAACGACAGCTCGTTGCCGGCGATGTCGGGCTTCCCCGACAGAATGATCGGGTTGAGGATCACGATGTAGGCCATCGTCACGAACGTGACGACACCGCCTCGGATTTCGGTACCAACGGATGAACCGCGCTCCGAAATGTGGAAGAAACGGTCGAGACCTGATTTCGCTTCAGTAGGCGTTCCAGTCGCCATGAAATCTCCTGTACGGGTTAAGGGGATGGGGATGGCGCTGACCCGGGAAAGGAAAGATATGCCACTCACAGGAATTTACCAGCCAGGAACCTCGGAATGGGCACGTATTCAGGCAGAAATATTTGAATCGTCGGGTGGGACGAGCCGCGGCGACTTCGACGGCATGCCGATCGTGGTCGTCACGACGGTGGGCGCGAAGTCCGGCACCCTGAGAAAGACGGCACTTGTGCGGGTCGAGCACGACGGTGCCTACGTGATCGTCGCGTCCGTTGGCGGCGGCCCCAAGAATCCCGCCTGGTATTACAACATTCGCGCAAACCCGCATGTCGAACTCCAAGATGTGAGCGACAAAGCCGATTATCGGGCGCGTGAACTCGACGGCGCCGAGCGCGACGAGTGGTGGGCGCGCGCGTGCGAAGCGTTTCCGCCGTATACCGGGTATCAGCGCAAAACCGAGCGCATCATTCCGGTCATTCTGTTGGAGCGGATGGAACCATCACCTGCGTAACGCGCGTCGGTGCGCGCGAAGATGGCGGGTCACAGCGCGGGATCAGGGGGAGGAGTGCGGCGCCCGGTAGGGTCAAAAGGCCATGCACCGCCTGATCATTGCTCTCCTTGCCGCCTTTGACGCCCTCGTCGCCGCGGCTGTCGGGCTCGTTGCCGTGCTCGCGCCGCTCACGGTGATGTGGGCGGTGTCGCTCGGTGCCACGCACTGGGAGGGTCTGTGGCCGGCGACCGCCACGGTGTGGCAGCTCGGCCACCATGTTCCGCAGACAATCACTCTGGAGCCCGAGTATCTGATTGCCAGTGGCGTTCCGGTGGAAGCCGCAACGTTCGTGCTGTCGCTGGCCCCGCTGGCGTTCTTCGCGTTCACGGCGTGGGCGGGTGCGCGATCTGGTGCGCGTGCGGCGCGTGCGGGCGGTTGGATCACTGGCTTCGTCTCCGGCGCCCTGATTTTCGCGCTCGCGGCAGTAGTCATTGAGCTCACGTCATCCAACGCGATTGCCGCTTCCGAGGCCGGGCTGGCGGTCGCGCTACCGACCCTCGCGTACGGTGTTCCGCTGTTGCTCGCCGCGGTCGTTCGCGCCTGGATTGACGGCGACGACGGCCCCATCGACGCTCTCCACGATTGGGTCGATGGTCTGCCGACGGTGTGGGCCGAGACACCCGCGCTGATTATGCGGGGTACCGCCGCCGTGCTGCTCGGGTTCGCGATGATCTCCGCAGTTGGCGTTGTCGCCTCGATTCTTACGCGCGGCAGCGAAGTAATCGCGCTCTACCAAGCGTCGGGCGTCGACGCGATAGGCGCAACAGTCTTCGCGCTCGCGAGCTTCGCCTACCTCCCGACCCTCATGATCTGGTCGCTCGCTTGGATTTCGGGCCCCGGAATCATGCTCGGCACCGGCGCCTCGGTTTCTCCCGCCGCAACCCATCTCGGCGTCTTGCCGGGGCTGCCGCCGTTCGGACTGGTTCCGGAGTTCTCCCACACCTTCCTGCTCGCCGTCATCCTGCTGCCGATCGGCGTGGGCCTGCTCGCTGGCTTCCTGCTCCGTGCACGCTACGCCGCCGTCGTCGGCGATGACGAGCCCTATGTGCCGCGAATCGTCATGGCGGCGTCGGTTGCCGCGCTCGCGGCGGGTGTTGCTGCCGTCGCGTTCGTGCTCGCGACCGGATCGCTCGGCCCGGGCCGCATGGCCGACTTCGGCCCGCACATTGGTCTCGCCGCCCTCGCCCTCTTCGTTGAGGTGCTGATCGGTGTCGCGATTCCGCTCCTGTTGCCGCGCGCGAGTGATGATGAATTCGACGCGTACGACGAGAGTGCTGCCGATGACGAGCCCGGCGAGGCTGACGCGGGTATGTCCGACGATGAGACCGGCCCGGTCGACGCTGCGGAAGATACCCCGCTCGCAACGCGCGATGCGCTTGCTCCCGCACTCGTGGTTCCGGAACCATCGGATGCCTCCGAAAAGGAGCATTCGAACGATGACACAGAGACAAAGCCCATCAGCGACGCGCACTAGACTAGTCGGGTGCTAACGGTCGCCGTACTTATCTCGGGCACAGGATCAAATCTGCGTGCGCTGCTTGAAGCAGCAAGCTCCGCTGATTATCCGGCTCGCATCATCGTTGTCGGTGCCGACCGCGAAGCCGAGGGTCTCGCTCATGCGGAGGCATTTGGAATCCCGAGTTTTGTGGTTCCGTGGCAGGGTAAAGACCGCCGCGCTGAGTGGGGTGCCGAGCTTGCCGAGCAGCTCGCCGTGTGGAACCCCAACCTCATTGTGCTGTCTGGCCTCATGCGCCTGCTGCCCGCCGCTGTCGTGAGCGAGTTTGCGCCCAACATCATCAACACACACCCCGCCTACCTGCCGGAGTTCCCCGGTGCGCATGGTGTGCGCGACGCGCTTGCCGCACAGGTTTCGCAGACGGGTGCCAGTGTCATCGTGGTCGACGAGGGCGTCGATTCCGGTCCGATTCTCGCTCAGGAGCGCATTGCGATCCTGCCTGGCGACGATGAACATGCCTTGCATGAACGAATTAAGCCCGTCGAGCGGCGTTTGCTGATCGACGTGGTCCGTGACATTGCGAACGGTGCCATTGACTTGGCGGCGCATCGCGAACCAACCCCGCACCCCTGAGAGGACGCACCATGGCAGGCCCACGCCACGATTCTGCTGATTACCGTGAACGCGACGTCGTTCCCGTTCGCCGAGCACTTGTTTCGGTCAGCGATAAGTCGGGTCTGCTTGACCTGGCTGCCGCCCTTGCCGAAGCTGGCGTCGAGATTGTTTCGACCGGTTCGACCGCACAGACGATCCGCGACGCGGGCCACAACGTCACCGACGTGTCGAGCGTCACGGGCTTCCCGGAGTCGCTTGACGGCCGCGTGAAGACGCTGCACCCGAGCGTTCACGCGGGTCTGCTCGCTGACCTGCGCCTCGAAGACCACGAGCGTCAGCTCGGAGACCTCGGCATCGCGCCGTTCGAGCTCGTTGTCGTGAACCTGTACCCGTTCGTTGAGACGGTCGCCTCGGGTGCCCAGGGCGACGACGTTGTTGAGCAGATCGACATCGGCGGCCCGGCCATGGTGCGCGCATCCGCGAAGAACTTCGCGAACGTTGCCATCGTTGTCTCGCCCGCTTCGTATGGTTCCGTTATCGACGCAGTCAAGAGCGGCGGAACCACGCTGGCCCAGCGCCGCGAGCTTGCGGCTCGTGCGTTTGCGCACACCGCGAAGTACGACACCGCCGTTGCCGCATGGTTCTCGGAAGAACTGCTCACCGACGGCTACGAGCTGCCCGAGCACCTCACGATTCAGGCTGAGCGCCTGTCGACGCTGCGCTACGGCGAGAACTCGCACCAGCGTGCCGCGATTTACACCCGTCAGGGTGGCCGTGGCATCGCACAGGCGCAGCAGCTGCAGGGCAAGGAAATGTCGTACAACAACTACGTGGACGCCGACGCTGCCCTGCGCGCTGCTTTCGACATGGTCAAGCCCGCTGTCGCGATCATCAAGCACGCGAACCCGTGCGGTATCGCGGTGACGGCACCGAACGCGCTCGACCCGATCGCGTCGGCACACTTGCGCGCCCACGAGTGCGACCCGGTTTCGGCGTACGGCGGCGTGATCGCCACCAACGGCAAGGTCACGCTCAAGATGGCGGAGAACCTGCAAGACATCTTCACCGAGGTCATCGTCGCGCCGAGCTACGAGCCCGAAGCACTGAACCTGTTCAGCAAGAAGAAGAACCTGCGCGTGCTGCAGCTGCCGGAAGACTGGCAGCAGGAGCGCATGGACGTGCGCCTGGTTTCGGGTGGCCTGCTGCTGCAGGACGCCGACCGCTTCCCCGACAACATCGCATCGGTCGCCAACGACTGGCAGCTCGTCACCGGCGAGCGCCCCGACGACGCGACGATGGAAAACCTCATCTTCGCGTGGAAGGCGTGCCGCGCCGTCAAGAGCAACGCGATCGTGCTCGCGAAGGGCTCGGCCACGGTCGGTATCGGCATGGGCCAGGTCAACCGCGTGGACTCGTGCCGCCTCGCCGTCGAGCGTGCGGGCGACCGCGTTGTCGGTTCGGTTGCCGCATCTGACGCATTCTTCCCGTTCGCTGACGGCCCGCAGGTGCTCATCGACGCCGGTGTTTCGGCGATCGTGCAGCCCGGTGGTTCCGTGCGCGACGACGAAGTGATCGCCGCCGCTCGCGCCGCGAACGTCACGATGTTCTTCACCGGAGAGCGCCACTTCTTCCACTAAATCTGTGGGGCTGACGGGCGCCGGGTTCTTTCGAGGATCCGGCGCCCGTTTGTGGTTCTGGGGTGGCACTGTCGGGCTGAGTGGGCGAGCGGAACCATGGTGTCTGATTTCCGCTAGTTGCGGTGATGGGGGCGTGGCAGAGTGGAGGCATGACGAACCCGACGACCTTCGATGAGCGGTATCGCGCGATTAGTTCGCGCGATGCGCGTTTCGACGGCCAGTTCGTCACGGCGGTGCGCTCGACCGGCATCTATTGCCGCCCGTCGTGCCCGGCGCGCACGCCGAAAGAGGCGAATGTCACGTTCTATCCGACGTCGGCGGCAGCTCACGAAGCCGGATACCGCGCGTGCAAGCGGTGCCTGCCGGAGGCCGCGCCCGGATCCCCGGAGTGGGACGTGCGCTCCGACACCGCCGCCCGCGCGATGCGCCTTATTGCCGACGGCGTCGTTGAGCGCGAGGGCGTTGATGGGCTCGCGCAACACCTGGGCTACTCGAGCCGACACCTGACGCGCTTGCTTACCGCCGAGCTCGGCGCCGGCCCGCTGGCGCTTGCCCGCGCGCACCGCGCACACACGGCGCGCATGCTGCTCGTCGGCACCGACCTCAGCATCACCGACGCCGCGTTCTCGGCGGGGTTCGCGAGCGTTCGCCAGTTCAACGACACAATTCGCGAAGTGTTCGACATGACGCCCGGAGCACTCCGGGCGCGACGCCGTGAGCACGCTGATGCGACGCCTGGTCTCATTGAACTCACCCTGCCGTATCGCGAACCGTTCGATGCCGCCGGACTCTTCCAATGGATGGCGGCGCGCGCCATCGTCGGCACCGAAGAAGCCACCGCAACGTCGTACAGTCGCGTGATCGCCCTGCCCGGCGGCCCCGCGTGGATGCGGCTCACGCTGTCGGGCTCTCGCCTCGCGCTCGCCGCCCGACTCACCTCACTCTCCGACCTGCGCGTGCTCGTCGCGCGCGTGCGGCGCCTCTTCGACCTCGACGCCGACCCGCAAGCCATCGACGCGGCGCTCGCCATGGTTCCACTCGCCGCACCGCTCGTTGCGGCACGCCCCGGCATTCGCGTGCCCGGTGCGATGAGTGGCGATGAGATGCTGATTCGCGCGATGATCGGGCAGCAGATTTCGGTGCCGGCGGCGCGCACGCACCTCACCCGCCTCACCGAAGAGCTCGGCGAGATGACCGATGTTGGGCCGCAGCCGGCACGGTTGTTTCCGACGATGCGCGCGATCGCAGACCACGGAACCACGGTGTTGCGAGGGCCGTCGGCCCGCACGCGAGCGATCGTGGAGGTTGCGCGCCGCCTCGCCGACGGCGAGCTTGAGCTGTCGAGCGGTGATGATTCGGCTGAACAGCGGGCTGCGCTACTGGCGCTCCCGGGCGTCGGCCCGTGGACTGCCGACTATGTGCGCATGCGCGTCGTGGGCGACCCCGACATTACGCTGCCCGGCGATGTCGCCGTGCGTGCCGGAGCGCGAGTCATCGGCGCCCCCGACGACCCCGCGGGCTTCACCGCGTGGGCCGAACAGTTCGCACCGTGGCGTTCGTACCTCACCGCGCACTTGTGGCGCGCCTCCGCGGCACCGCAACCGTCCTCAGAAAACCTCTCGGCATCGTCGCCGAAGACAGCGAAAGAAGCCTCCGAATGAGCGCCACGATCCAATTTCTTGACACGGCCGATGGCCCCTTCGGAATCCTCGCCCTCGATGGTTCCGTCATCGCCTCCGGCTGGACCGACAGCGCCGACGCCCTCCTCGCCCGCCTCGCCGAGAAGCGCCGCCCACTCGACATCGCCGACGGCGACACCGGGGGAGCGGCCGACGCCGTGCGCGCGTTCTACGCCGGCGACCTCGCGCCGATCATGGCGGTGCCGGTGACACAATACGGAACCACGCTGCAGCACGCGGGCTGGCGCGCGCTGCGCACGATCGCCCCGGGCGCACCCCTCACCTACAGCGAGTTCGCCGTGCACCTCGGCTCGCCGTCCGCGGTGCGTGCGGCGGCTTCGATCTGCGCGCGCAACGCTCCCGCGCTGTTCGTGCCGTGCCATCGGGTGCTGCGCACCGACGGAACCATGGGTGGGTTTGCATGGGGCGTGCCGGTGAAAGAGTCCCTCCTCGCGCGCGAAGCGGCGGCGTAGCCCGCCCAATCGCACCCGGGGTTCCGCTCCACAAACCGCATCCCTGGTTCCGTCGTTCGCGGGAACAACCGAACCACATCGTGGTTGCACCCGGAGTGACGGCACTGGCGCCGAAAATTAATCCTTGCGCTCAGCGAACTCACAGCTATATTCTGGAGGGCTGTTGTGTCAGTCGGCACAATTTCCCTGAGGTCGAGGAGGCCACCATGCACACGAATGTCATCGACGCGTCTGTTGCCCTGCGCCCGGCCTTCAATCGCCGCATGCCATAACCGGCACTACGCATGGCCCAGCCTGAGGCCCGATCAGGTTCGCGAGCTTGCTCGCCACGCGCCCTGTGCGCCCCATTTTCTGTACCAAGCTTTTTAATCCCACAAGGATCATGACTACTCCCGCGCCTTCTGTAAAGAGTTCTTTGTCGACCCCGCGCGCACTGTTGCGCCTGAGACCTTTTGTTCGTCCGATCGCTGGTCGGCTTATCCTGGGCGGCTTGAGCGCCCTCGGTGGTGCCGTTATTGCGCTGATGATCCCGATTCTGCTCGAAGCTGTGATCAGCGGCCCCGTCGCACGCGGCGAAATCGTCGCCATCGTCTGGGCATCGGCGGCGGTGCTGCTGCTTGCCCTCGGCGAGGCGCTCATGGTGTGGCTACGCCGCTACTTCGTGCTGACGCCAGCGATGACCGTCGAATACAACATGCGCATGTCGTTCTACTCGCGACTGCAGCAACTGCCGGTGTCGTTCCACGACCGTTGGGGCTCGGGCCAGCTCCTGAGCCGCATGATGCAAGATATCGGCCTCATCCGCCGCTGGCTCGCATTCGGCCTCATTCTGTTGGTCGTCAACATCTTGACGATCATCATCGGTGCGGTGCTGTTGTTCCGCTGGCACTGGTTGCTCGGAACCATTTTCTTGGTTTCCGGAATTCCGCTCTGGATTCAGGGATACCTGTTTGAGAAGAAGTACGGCGCGTTGTCGCGCTTGAGCCAAGACCAGGCGGGCGACCTTGCTACGCAGGTCGAGGAGAGTGTGCACGGTATTCGCGTGCTCAAAGCATTCGGCCGTGGCAAGCACGCGCTGCGTAAGTTTGCGAGCCAGGCGGAAAGCCTGCGCGAGACCGAGATCAACAAGGCCAAGGCTGATGGTGCCATTTGGTTCTGGCTCGTGATGATCCCGGATGTTGCCTTCGCCGCCAGCCTGTTCGCCGGCATCTGGCTTGCCACGCAGGGTGCGCTTGATCCTGCCCAGCTGTTCGCATTCTTCGCGATGGCGACGGTGTTGCGTTGGCCGATTGAGTCCATTGGCTTCCTGTTCTCGTTCATGATTGACGCCCGCACCGCGACCGACCGTGTGTTCGAGGTGTTCGACGAGGTCAACACGATCACCGACCCTGAGAAGCCGGTCGAGATGCCGACATCGCGCGGCGAGCTGGTGTTCGAGGGCGTGCACTTTCGGTACCAAGACGCCGGAACCGCCGAGCACGACCTGCTGAACGGTGTCGACCTCGCGCTTAAGCCGGGGGAGACGATGGCCCTCGTTGGTCTGACCGGCTCGGGCAAGACGACGCTCACGACCCTGCCGACGCGCCTGTACGACGTGACGGCCGGTCGTGTGCTGCTCGATGGTGTCGACGTGCGCGACCTGCGCCTGAAAGACCTGCGTCGCCACATCGCGATGGCGTTCGAAGACGCGACGCTGTTCTCGGCGACCGTGCGCGAGAACGTGCTGCTGGGTCGCGCCGAGCTTGATCCGCACAGCCCCGAGGCCGAGCGCGTCATGCGCGAAGCGCTCGGCATCGCGCAAGCGGCGTTCGTTGATGACCTGCCCGAGGGTGTTGAAACGGTGATCGGCGAAGAGGGAATGAGCCTCTCCGGTGGTCAGCGTCAGCGTCTCGCGCTTGCTCGAGCCGTGGCTGCGGCCCCCGCAGTGCTCGTGCTCGACGACCCGCTGAGCGCCCTCGACGTTGACACCGAGGCGCTCGTTGAGGCCGCGCTTCGAGAAGTGTTGCAGACCACGACCGCACTCATCGTGGCGCACCGCCCCTCGACGGTCGCGCTCGCTGACCGCGTCGCCCTGCTCGAAGCCGGACGAGTGACCGCCGTCGGCACGCACTCCGAGCTGATGGCCTCGAGCGAACACTATCGACACGTCATTTCGAGTCTCGAAGATGAACAAGCCCGCGCGCGGGAGACGGAGGTGAACCTGTGAGCACCGTCATCGGAACCCAGGGTGAAGAACGCCTGGACTACACGAAGGCCGAGAGTAAGGCGATCCGTCGCCGCTCGATGAAGCTGCTGGGCTCGCTTGTGAGCCCGCTCAGATGGTGGCTTGTGCTGGCTGCGCTCGTGCTCGTTGTCTCGACCGCGTTCCGCGTGGCAGCGCCGGCGATCATCGCGTACGGCCTTGACGTCGCACTGCCTGCCGCAATGGCGCAGGAGTGGGCTCCCACCTGGGTCGCCTCGATTCTGCTCGTCATCGCGGGCATCGGTGGTGGCGCACTGATCGCGGCGTACGCCGTGCTCGCCGCCAAGCTCACGCAAGCGGTCATGCTTGACCTGCGCAAACGCATCTTTCTGCACACGCAACGACTGAGCCTCGAGTTTCACGAGTCGTACACGTCGGGCCGCATCATTTCGCGTCAGACGAGCGACCTCGAGTCGATCCGCGAGCTCCTCGACGGCGGCCTTAACCAGCTCGTCTCGGGCCTGCTGTACGGAGGCTTCACGCTCGCCGCACTGCTCATTCTGGACTGGCAGTCGGGCATGGTGCTGTTCGTCATGTTCATCCCGCTGTACTTCTTGATGCGCTGGTTCTACGTGCGCTCGCAACTCATCTACCGCGAGTCGCGCGTCGTCTCGGCCAAGGTCATCGTGCAGTTCGTGGAGACCATGACCGGTATCCGCGCGGTCAAGGCATTCCGCAAAGAACCCTCGAACGACGAAAAGTTCGCTGACGTCGGTGGGCAGTACCGTGACGTGAACCTGCGTTCGATGAAGCTCTACGGCACGTTTGACCCGGGCATGATGGCGATCTCGGCACTCGCGCTCGCGGCCGTCGTGCTGCTCGGTGGCGTGCGCGGTCTCGAGATCGGTGTGCTGCTGGCCGCCGTGCTCTACGTGCGCAACTTCTTCAGCCCGCTGCAAGAGGTCGCGATGTTCTTGAACTCGTACCAATCGGCAACCGCAGCCCTCGAAAAGGTGTCTGGCGTGCTCGAAGAGCAACCCACGGTTCCGGACCCCGCAAAGCCCATCGACCTGTGGCAAGCCCGCGGCGACCTCACATTCGACAAGGTCACGTTCGGCTACTCTGCCGACCGTACGATCCTGCCGAACTTCTCGCTGGAGATTCCTGCGGGGCAGACGATTGCGCTGGTCGGAACCACGGGAGCCGGAAAGACGACGCTTGCGAAGCTCGTGTCGCGCTTCTACGACCCCTCCGAAGGTTTCGTGCGGCTCGACGGCGTCGACCTGCGTGCGATGCACCCGAAGGACCTGCGCCGCGCCATCGTGATGGTGACGCAGGAGGCCTACCTGTTCAGCGGCACCGTCGCCGACAACATCGCGCTCGGCAAGCCCGAGGCGACGTTCGCGGAGATCAAGGCGGCCGCTGAGGCTGTGGGTGCTGCGGCCTTTATCGAGGCACTGCCCGACGGCTACAACACCGACGTCAACAAGCGTGGCGGACGCGTGTCAGCAGGCCAACGCCAGCTGATCTCGTTTGCGCGTGCGTTCTTGGCTGACCCGGCGGTGCTGATCCTCGACGAGGCAACGGCGTCGCTCGACATCCCGTCTGAGCGTCAGATTCAGGAGGCGCTGCAGACGCTGCTCGCCGACCGCACCGCGATCATCATCGCGCACCGTCTGTCGACGGTCGCGATCGCCGACCGCGTGCTTGTGATGGAACATGGCCAGATCATCGAAGATGACGCCCCTGCCGCACTCATCGCCGGCACCGGAAAGTTCGCCCAGCTCCACGCCGCCTGGCGCAACAGCCTGGTGTAGATCAGGTGTAATTCTGAGGTAGGTCTGAGGTAGTTCTGCGATGCGCTTCGTGCGCTCGTGTGGGGCTCGAGTCACCCGACTCGGGCCCCACACTCGTTTCTGCCCCCCACACCGCAACCCCTGGTTCCGTGTCCCGTGGTTCCGTGTCCGACCCGCGCTCGGTTCCGTGCCTCGGATCCCGCACCCATGGTCCCGCAGCCCTGGTTGCGCGCCCCGAATCCCGCGCCCTCGTTCCCACCTGGCCCGCCGTTGCGCGCCCCATCGTCACGGCAGGAGGTGATTGTCGCGAGAGGAGGTGATTATGCGTATTTTCACCGCCGCCTCCTGTCGCGAAAATCTCCTCCTCTCGGAGCAAGGCGCGCGGAGCCACGTGGCGAGGCGCGAGCGGAACCACGCGACTAAGCGTGAGCGGAACCACGGGGCAGGGGAGGGTGGAACCTCGGGGCGCGAGGGGCGGAATCGGTGCGGAAAGCGCGGGTGGGGCCGTGAAAACCGACGGCATGCCGTAGACTCACGCCGTGTCTATTGCAGCTCTTCAGAATCAATTGTCAACACCCTCCGGTTTCGCAGCCGCGGTGAAGGCGCCCAAGGGTCTCCTCACGGGAGCCATCGGTTCGCTTGTCGCGGCAGTCTTTATGGTGGGTATGAATCTCTTCCAACTCGGCGACGCGTCAGGCTGGGACTGGAAGCTCATCGAACGCTACTTCCTGACCGCCGACGCTATCGAATTCACAGGTCGTCGCTCGGGCGTCGCCGAGATGTTGCGTTACGTCTGGGTGTGGGGCCCGGTCTTGATGGTTCCGCTCGGCATCGTGCTGCTGATCCTGCACTTCGCGATGAAGGGGCGTAAGGGTGCCCAGCTATTCGCTGACTTCCAGCAGCGCGGGTGGATCGGCCGTCAGCGTTCTCTGGCCGTCTCAGTGCAGAACGGCAAGACGCAGACGCCGATCGCGCTCGTTGGCCCGGCAGCGGCGCCCGAGGGTTATGTTGACCAGCCCGCCATGCAGTTTGCGGAATGGACCAAGACCCTCGACAAGAAGGGTATCCGCGAGGTGTCCAATACCGCGCTCAAGGCTGGCGCGCTGATCGCGGCCGCGGCACCGACGGTACACCCGAACCTGCCGGCCGACATGATCGTCACCAAAGAGCAGAAGGGTGGCGAGCTCGTTGTCGTCATTCCGCCGGCCAACGGTGCAAGCAAGGGCCACAAGGTCTTGATGATCAAGGGCCAGAACGCCTAAATAACCACGCTAAACGCCAAAGGCGGTGAGGGCTGAGCCCTCACCGCCTTTTTACATCGAAAGCGTTACGGTGCGCTGATCTCTGCGACAACCTCGCCGTAGTCGGTTTCGCCAATCGCGGTGAAGCCCACCGACTCGAAGAAGCGCTCGGGGCCACCCTCGCCTGCTTCGTACATGACGGTGACGTGGTCGAAGCCCTTCTCAGCGGCCACGCGACGTAGCTCGCCCACAATGAAGCGTCCGACGCCGCGGCGCTGGTCGTCCGCATCAACGTTGATGCGCCACAGCACGCTGCGGAACTGCTCTTCCATGGCTTCGGGGTCGAAGTTCGCGCTCACGAAGGCAACAACCTCGTCGCCGTTCAGAACAACGCGCTGCCAGGTGGTCTGCGGGTTCACAACGGTGGCGGCGATGCCGTAGGAGATTGGGGCGAGAAACGCCTCCTGGCCTGGCTTGAGGCCCAACTTATTGACAGCGACGATGGTAGCCGCACTGAGTTCTACGAGTCGGAGGTCGGTCATGTGGACAGGCTAACGCCTATTCGAGCGCCAATGCCAAGAATTCACCGGAAAGTGTGCACGAGACTCAAGGGAGAGAACATAAAAGCGCAGATCTTCGCGGAGAAGTACAAACATCCACATCTGAAACAATTCACGCAAAAAAGCTCCGAAAACGACGAAGGCCGCCTCCCATCACCGGGAAGCGGCCCTCAAAAACGTGAGCTTAGTCGTGAACCCAAACCTCGGTTCCGATGGGCGTCCAGTCCCACAGCCACTTGGCATTAGCCTCGCTCAGATTCATGCAACCGTGGCTCATCTTGTTGCCAAAGTTGTCGTGCCACCACGTGCCGTGGAACGCCTCGTCGCCGTTGTAGTACATGACCCATTTGACGTCTTTTGTGCAGTAGTCGTAGCCGGGCACGCAACCCATGTCTTGCATCACAACGTGTGAGTTGATGCGGAACGTACCGCGCGCCGACTCGTACGGCGGCAAGCCCGACGACGTCAGCATGACGCGCACGGTCTGGCCGTTCTCCCACACATAGACCGTCTGCTCGCTGACGTCGACCTCAATCCACCGCTCGAGCGTGGTTTCTTTCGGCTCAACCGTCGTCACGGTCAGCGGGTAGTGCCCGTTGCCCTCTTCGAGCTGCGTTGCGAACGCGCTCGCAATCTTGGAGACGTCACCGATCGTGCGACCCTCAACACCCTCCTTGGTGTAAATCGAGTCGGGCAACTGGTTGCCCTGGCGGTCAACCAGCTTCACGCCGTCAACCGCGGGGCGGTCAACCTTGGAGGGTAGCGTCGCGGTGAACTTTGCGATTTCAGCCTCATTCGCCGAAATGACAAGAGTGCCATCGTCGGAGAACGAAGGCGTGATCCAGGTGGCAGCAAGAGGGGCATCGACCGGAACCGTGCGCTCGTCGCCGACATAGAAGCCTACGTCTGCAGTCAGCGCGTTGATGTCATCGGCCGCAGTCTGAGCTTCTTCCGTCGTCAGCAGTGCCGGAATCGCGGTCGTCTTCACCTCGACCGTCGCGGCACCCTTTTCTGATGCCACGGCGTCAGCCAGGGCCGTGCGTACGGTGTCGAGCGAAATGCCTTTGCCGTCGGCAGCCGGGATCACCGTGTAGGCGCCTGTGGTCTTGTTGAGCGTGAGCTCGGCGTCGACGGGGTCAACGTATAGGTCGGGGAGCGCCGCGCGCAGTGCGTCCTGCGCCTGGGCATCATCGATCGAAACGGGTGTGGTGGCAGCGTCGCTGCCCCAGCTCGACACGTTCCACGCCGGAGCGGAGTTAAACGCTTCAGCGGCAACCGCCTCGGCGTCAATCGTTGCGCCCAGGTCAGCACCGGTGAGCGTCACGGTGCCAGCAGAGGTCTCGAGCGTCACGGTCGCGTTTGCGACGCGCGCGTCGATCGCGTTGGCGGCGGCAGACTTGGTCAGGCCGCCCACCGGAACACCAGCGGCACTCACGCCCGGGGCGATGAGCGTCATCGAGGCGACAACGAGACCAGCAACCACGCCAGCAGCCGGAATCGCGATCCACGGCCAACGCCGCTTGTGCTTCTTCTTCGGCTCTTCGCTTGCCGGAGCCCAGGTATAAACCTGACCATCCGCGCCGACCGTCGAGCCAGAGCCAGAATCTGAGCCAGCAGCACCGGCGGCACCAGTGGCGGTCATAGAGGCATCGGCAACGGTCGCGTCGTCGGTATTCTCCGGCGCGCTGTCGTGCTCGTCGTATGCGTTGGCCATTGCGGGCCCCCTTCGTCAGTCCCCAACCCCAATCGTAAACGAGCACGGAGCCATAAAAGGCGGGATCGGATCACGGTTCTGTCGCGATTGCCTGCCGACTTCCTGCACATCGTGCCCAGCACCGAAACCGAAACCGAAGGCTTCACGATCACCGTGACGAGCTCCGGCGCGCAGCTCGCAGCCGCGTCGCCAGCCGGCTTGGTGCGAGCAGCCGCGGCGCTGGATCAGCTCCGTGACGCGGCTGGCACCGCGCCCCTCGGCGAATGGCGTGGCGATGCGCCTGCGCACTCTTGGCGTGGCCTCATGCTTGACGTCGCACGCCACTTCCGCCCTGTTGACGACGTCGAACGCATCCTGTTGCTCATGGCGCGGCATCGCCTCAACGTGCTGCACCTTCACCTCACCGACGACCAAGGGTGGCGCTACGAGGTTGCGGGCTACCCGCGCCTCACGACCGTCGGCGCGACCCGCATCGAGACGCAGCGTGGTCACGGTCCGCAGAGCCAGGTCGTCGCTGGCGACCATGCCGGCTTCTACACGCGTGCTGACCTGGTGCGCATTGTGGCGTATGCCGAACGCCTGCACATCACCGTGGTTCCGGAAGCAGAGTTTCCCGGCCACGTGCAGGCCGCCATCGCCGCCTACCCGGAGCTCGCGACCGCAACCGAGGCCCCGACGGTTCCGTGGCCGAAGTTTGGCCTCAACCCGCACACCCTCAACCTGCGGCCAGAAACCCTCGAGTTTTGTCGGGCAGCAATTGCCGCGCTTGTCGATGTCTTCCCCTCGCCGTGGATTGGCGTTGGCGGCGATGAAGTGCCTACCGCGCAGTGGGCGGCCGACCCGGCAACCGCGGCACGCATGGCCGAGCTCGGCATCGCCGATATTCACGACGTGCAGCCCTGGTTCACCGCGCAACTTGTCACGATGGTCGAAGAACTCGGCCGCACGCCCTACGCGTGGGACGAAGTGCTCGCGGGGCCCGTCGACACGAGCATGCTCATCGGTATTTGGCGCGGCCCGGTCGCCGCCCGAGTCGCCCATAACCGCGGTCACGAATTTATTTGGTGCTCCGACATGGAGGCGTACCTCGACTACCGCCGGGGCGAGGGCACCGACGAACCCACCCCGGTGGGTCCGCCCCTGACCGTCGAAGACGCGTGGCAGTTCCGTGTGTCAGAAGGCGCTCGCGGCGGCCAGGCAAACGTCTGGACCGAGCACCTCCCCACACGCGATCGCGTTGACTTTGCGCTGTTCCCGCGCCTGGCCGTCATTGCTGAGCGGTTGTGGGCGGGCGGCGAGCCGGGAGAATGGAACAGCTTTGCCGGCGCGCTTTCGACGCACATCGAGCGATTGGCTGAGTGGGGCGTTGCCTATCGCCCGCAGGATGGCCCGCGTCCGGCGCAGCGCACTCCCGGAATGCCGGGGGTTCCGCGTTCGCGCGAGGAGCGCGAAGCCATCGTCGCAGACCTCGTTTCCGACATCATCGATGTGTAACAAATCTATATCAGGAGAAGAAAAGTTGATGAATCCCCTTGCGCTGAAGTTTGTTCGTAAGGTCGACTAACAAACATCATGATGGCATCGGAAGCGCAAGGTAGCGCAACACCACAGGCAGCCCCGGTAAGGGCCGCGCAGTTTCCCACTGCACGTTCGGCTCGTGCCCGCGGCAAGGTATTGCCGGAGCATGCCCGCAGCCACAACCGTTCGCTCGTTCTGCAGACTCTCTTCCACGAGGCCGCAATGAGCCGCGCAGACCTGTCGCGCGAAACGGGGCTGACGCGAGTGACCATCTCTGATCTCGTCGCTGAACTGATTGACGACGGCATTGTTGCAGAAAAGGGTCTGCGCGAGGGCAACCGCCCCGGCAAGCCGGCAACGCTCGTCGACATTGACCGCCAGGGCCACCAGATCATCAGCGTCGATCTGTCTGAGCCCGATGTTTTCCGCGGTGCTGTGCTCACGCTCGACGGCGAAATCGTCGTTCGTGTTGATGAGCACGAAGCGCGGGGGATCACGGGCGAAGCAGCGCTCGAAGCGACGATTGAGCTGGCACGCAAGCTCGTGGCTCAGGCCACGGCGCCGCTGCTCGGCATCGGAATCGGCACCCCGGGTGTCGTCAACCTCGACGGCGTCGTGCTGACCGCCCCGAACTTCGGTTGGCGCGACACCCCCATGTGCCAGCGCGTCCGCACGGCAACCGGCCTCCCGGTTGTCGTCGCCAACGACGCTAACGTTGCTGTCCTGGCGGAGCAGACGTTTGGCGGCGCCACCGCTGACACGCTGCTCGTTCGCATCGGCCTCGGTGTTGGTTCCGGTCTGCTCGCCGCAGGCCAGGCCATGATCGGTGGCCACTTCGCCGCCGGTGAAATCGGTCACGTGACCGTGGCAACCGACGGCGGCCCGCAGTGCGCGTGTGGCAAGGTCGGCTGCCTCGAGGCCTGGCTCGCCGTTCCCGCACTCGTTGCGCGCATCGCGGCGACGAACGACCGCGAGGGCGTGCTGCGTGATGCTGGTGAGCGTCTCGGTATCGCCTTGGCGCCGGTTATCGGTGTGCTCGACCTCTCTGAGATCGTAATCGCCGGCCCGGAAGAACTTGTCGGCGGCATTCTCATCGACACCGCTTTGGAAACCGTGCGTGCGCGCACACTGGCGGGAATCCACGACGGCGTTGACATGCGCCTGTCGGGTCAGGGGCCAGACATTGTTCTCCGCGGAGCAGCCGTGATGGTGCTCGCGACTCAACTTGGAGTGTTCTAGGACGCTCCGCCCGGGCACAGACGCCCACCCACCCACCAAGAAACAACGGACAAACTATGAACCGGAAGCTCGCAGCGGTTGCCACCTTCGGCATTGCCGCTCTCGCGCTTGCCCTGGACGGAACCACGGGGTTGCGTCGCTTCCGTTACATCGTTTTCCCGTACCTGCGTAGCGTCTTCACGGTCGTGCTCATCCTGCAGGTGATCTGGAACCTCAACATCTTCACGCAGGTCTACGCCCTGCAGAGCCGCGGTGGTACATGCTCTCCACGGATGCCGACGCTGTCGTGGTCGGCGGTGGCGTCGCCGCTGTTGGCGACCGTCTGTTTGATGACATTCGCGCGATCTTCCACCGAGAGGCAGAACAGTCACCGTTTCTGCGTTCGCTGCATTTCGCTGAAAGAATGGAAGCGCTACCGGCGGCGTCGCCCGCGGCGGCACTGGGTGCCGCTCTTGTCGGGGTAGCGGAAATTCCAGAAGGAGCACTCGCCCATGGCTGAAGTCGTTATTGTCGCGGATCGGGAAGCAGCCGGTCGCCTGGTCGCTGAAGAGATCGCACGTCTCGTGCGCACCAACCCGCAGACGGTGCTGGGCCTGGCAACCGGCTCGACCCCGTTGCCCGTCTACGAGGCGCTGCGCGCGTCGCTTGACGGTCTCGATGTCTCGCAGGTTCGTGGCTTCGCTCTCGATGAGTACGTGGGCATCGACCCGGCGCACCACGAGAGCTACCGCAGCGTCATCACGCGTGAGGTCGTGGAGCCGCTGGGCCTCACGCCCGAGAACATCAACGTTCCGAGCGGTGCCGTGGACGGCATTGAGCACGCCGGTGATGACTACGAAGAGCGCATCATTGCTGCTGGCGGCATCGACATCCAGATCCTGGGTATCGGTACCGACGGCCACATTGGCTTCAACGAGCCGGGCTCGTCATTTGCATCGCGCACGCGTGTGAAGACGCTGACGGAGCAGACCCGCTCCGACAACGCACGCTTCTTCGACAGCAAGGACGAGGTTCCCATGCACTGCATCACGCAGGGGCTCGGAACCATCCTGCGCGCCCGTCACTTGGTGCTGTTGGCATTCGGTGAGGGTAAGGCAGATGCGGTTGCGGCTACGGTTGAGGGTGCGGTTAGTGCCATCATGCCGGCCTCCGCTATTCAGATGCACGAGCACGTGACGGTCATCGTTGACGAGGCTGCTGCGAGCAAGTTGAGCCGCGCCGACTACTACAAGTACGCGTACGCCAACAAGCCCGCATGGCAGGGAATCTAATCCCGAGCTAGCAACGCTGCACTGACAGGCGCTTCTCCCCACACCAGGGGGAGGAGCGCCTTCATGCTGAGTGGGGCGATCGTGAGCGTCGCCAGATCCTGGAGCGTGAGCCACCGGGCTTCGGCGATTTCGGCCGCGGCCGCAATCCCGGTCGGGTCAGCTATGGTGAGGGCGAAGCAATCGGCAACCACGTCGAAGCCGTGCTCGTTGGCTGCGGCCGTGCGGTGGGTGCCGAGTGGGGCGAGCTCACCCGGGTCGACGATGATGCCGAGTTCTTCGGCCAGTTCGCGAGCGGCAGTCTGAGCGGGTGTCTCACCAGCCTCGGGCTTACCACCGGGTTGCATGAACGCTGCGGTGCCGTGCTTACGCACCATGAGCGCGCGGCCCGCGGTATCGGTGATGAGGACGGCGCTGACGCGGATGATGTCGGAGGTCATAACGAGAAGACCTTCCCAGGGTTGAGAATCCCGGCGGGGTCGAACGCTCGCGTGATGCGCTGCTGCAGCTCCCAC
The DNA here is from genome assembly GCF_050408675.1 of Microbacterium daqui. Taxonomy (NCBI): domain Bacteria; kingdom Bacillati; phylum Actinomycetota; class Actinomycetes; order Micrococcales; family Microbacteriaceae; genus Microbacterium; species Microbacterium daqui. Next base: position 245,401 of record NZ_JBNTKF010000002.1, read on the forward strand.
TGGGCGTCTCCGAGCTCCGCCTTCAGCCAGCGGCTCTTCAGTACACCGACACCGTGTTCGCCGGTGAGCGTGCCGCCCAGGCGCAGCGCCGACGTAAAGAGGTCATCGGCGGCCTGCCAAATGTGTTCTGGAACCTCGACGCCGGCGAAAACGAAGTTGGGGTGCAGGTTGCCATCAGCCGCATGAGCGACCGTCGGGATGGTGATGCCGTAGGCCTGCTCAATGCGGGCAATTTCGTCGAACATATCGGCCAGGCGAGACCGCGGCACCGAGACGTCTTCGATGAGGGTGGTGCCGAGTGTTTCCATCGCCGGATGCATTGAGCGACGAATGCGCAGGAGCTCAGCCCCGGTGTCTGGGTCATCGGTGACCTCGACGGTAGCTCCTCGGCTGGCGAGCAACGTGGCGATCGCCTCCGCCTCGTCGCGCGCGGCCGGCCCATCGGTCTGGATGGTGAGTTGTGATGCTCCCGGTGTCGGCGGTGCGAGTGTGAGGAGGCGGTGAACGGCCTCAAGTGAGGTCGCGTCGATCAGCTCCATAATGGCGGGCTGAATGCCAGCGGCGGTGACCGCCGATGCGCCAGCTGCCGCCTCACGAACCGAAGCGAATACCGCAGTCAGCGTGCACGTGGTTCCGGTAACCAATCGACCCAGCTTCAGCGTCGCACCGACGATGATGCCCAGTTCTCCCTCGGAACCGATGAACAGTGACGTGAGGTCAAGACCAGCGACGCCCTTCAGCGTGCGGCGGCCGCAATGCATGAGCGTGCCATCGGCGAGCACCACGTCGACGCCAATCACCGCATCGCGTACGACGCCGTATTTTGCACACAGCAGGCCGCCCGCGCCGGTGGCGATATTGCCGCCCACGGTCGAGAGTTCGCGGCTCGCCGGGTCGGGCGCCCACCAGACGCCGTACGCGCGTAACGCGTTGTTGAGGTGCGCGTTGATGATGCCCGGCTCGACGACCGCGATGAGATCGTCCGGCTGCACCTCAAGCAGACGGTTCATGCGCATGAGCGACAGGCTGAGCTCGCCGTCGCCGGTGTTTGCGCCGCCCGCAAGGCCGGTGCCAGCACCGCGTGGAACCACGGGGGTGCGGGTGCCGGTCGCGATACGCATGATGGTCTGCACGTCTTCGACAGACTCGGGGTACAGCACCGCGAGGGGCATGCCGGCGGACGCATGACCAGACTTGTCGGCACGCGCAGCGGTGCGTGCGCTCGCAGAAGTGTCGACCCGCCCCGGCAACGCCTGCTCAAGCCGATCGACGACCGCGGTCATGCGATATTGCGGCGACCCGCCGCCAGGCCGGAGGCGACGGCGACAACGCCGAACGCGATACCAATGATGGCCTGACCCATGTCCCACCACGCGAGCGTGGCAGCAACGAAGACGAGGAGTTCAACCAGGGCGCGAACGTAGGGGTGCACGCGGAACACAGCCTTGGGGGAGACGAACAGCGCCCACACCAGAATCGCGAGTGCGGGTGCGCCGATAGCGACGATGAGGTTCCAAGGGAACGCGAAGCCGAGAGCACCCCACAGTGCGAGGGTCGCGAACGCTGTCAGCGTCACCACGAAACGGATGATGTCGAGCACAGAAATCGCGGGACGAGTGCCACTCGCCGAGGGTGTTTCAGCCATGGCTCCAGTTTACCTGGGGTTCAGCAAGGCTTCCCATTCGGCACCGGTGAGCGTCTCGGTCTCTTCTTCAGCTCCATCAAGATAGCGGAACGAGATCTTTGCGGGCAGCAGACTCATCTCAGAAACGAGCACCAAGGAAGCTTCGCCGCCGGAGATGATGGTCGATGCCACCTCGCGGCCGTCGACGATTACGGCAAGCTCACGGCCGTCAGTGCCGGCAATGCGCACCATCGCGAGGTATGGGCTGGGCATCGTCCACGCGCTCACCGTTGGCGCGTCGCTGGGTGCCGGGTCGGGCGTCGGCTCTCGGTCCGGGGTTGGCTCGGGTGTCGGGTCGGGTGTTGGCGTGGGCGCCGGCGTCGGGTCGGGTGTTGGCGTGGGCTCGGGCGTCGGGTCGGGTGTTGGCGTGGGCTCGGGCTGCGGCGGGGGTGCCGAGATCGTGGGCTGCGGCGTCGGCTCGGGGGCGGGCGTGGGCGCCGGCGCGACCGTTGGGTCAGGCGTCGGGGCGGGAGCAAACGACGGCTCCGGCTCGGGCGCTACGGTGGGCGCGGGCTCGGGCGATGTCGTGGGCTCGGGTTGCGTGGGCGGTGCCGGCGCTGTGACCGCAGGAGCCGACGGTGCGACTGTCGGCGTGACAACTGGTGTCGTCGGCGCTGTGATCGGTGTGCGGGCGTTGGGCGGAGCCGGAAGGAGCGAACGCGGCAAATCGCTCGGTGACGGGGACGGAGTGACGTCGAACACGGGAGTGACGGTGTCAGGCGTTGCCATCACGACGTCGGGCATCGTTTGTGCACTGTCAACGAATGAGTTTTGCGAGCTCGCTTCATACGCCGTTGGCTCGGTCGACGTCGACGTCGACGCCACAGCGCCCACGATGACCGCGCCAGCAACAACCGCGCCGGCCGCCGCGACCGACAGCATACCGACGAGGCTTCCGGCGCCCGCAGAAGCGGCGATGCCCGATACTCCGGCACCAGCGGCACCCACAGTGCTGCTCCCGGAAGCACCCATGGTGCCGCCGCCGATGGCATTGGCGAACGCCGTACCCGACGGGGCAACGACGGCGGGCATGAGCGGCGTCGTGCCCGCGGCAAGCGCGACAAGCATTTGGCCGCCGCCCTGAAGCGTTGCGAGGTAAGACGTAGCCCCGGTTGCGCCGAGCGCGAGTGGGAGCAGGATGAGAGCAAGGCGCGACGAGACGCGTTCTGCTTCGCCAGCGACGATAACGCAGCGCGTGCAGGTTGCGAGGTGCGCGTCAATCTTCGACGTGTCACGGGCACTGGTCGAGTGGCGCGTGTACGAGGCGAGGCGTTCGATCGTCCACTGGCACATCGAGCCATCGTCAAGCGACTTGAGGTGTGCGGTGATCCAGGCTTCGCGCAGACCCTCGCGAGCGCGCAGCGCGAGTTGCGCGACGGCTGATGCCTTCATGCCGAGGAGCGGTGCGGCCTGGGTTGGCTTCATCTGCTCGACCTCGGTGTACCACAGCACCTCTTGCCAACGCGTCGGCAGACTCCGGAATGCGGTGTGCGTGAGGCCACGGTCAATGGCGGCATCGGTCTCCGCCTCGGTGGAGGCGGCATCGACCACATCGTCCATGTCTTCGACGGCGGTATCTGTACGCGCGCGACCCCAGGAGGCCGCCGTATGACGAATACTCGTGAACAGGTAGGAACGGAATGCGCCCTGTGGGCCGCCACCGCGCTGGAGCGCCTGGACGATGCGGGTGAAGGCTTCTTGCACCAGATCGTCGGCGTCGATGGAATTCGTTACCGAACGCGCGGCGTGCATACCCGAGGCATAGTGGCGCGACCAGAGTTCGCCGAACGCGAGCGAATCGCCATCACGTGCGCGATCAACAAGGGTCGCGTCGGAGACGAGTTCGTTCTCGGAAAGTTCGGATTCGTTCGTGGCCACAGGTATTTCATTGCTTCGACGTCAGGGTGGCTTCGGGTAAGCCCAAGAAACCATTTTCGTCGATCGATCCTGGGTGACCAAGGAAATGTGATGAATATTGGTTTGATCGGGAAAAATGTTCGGGTTCCACAATGAAAACGTGCCCGGCTGGTCTGAAGACGTGACCAAACATACAAACGCCGCGGGGGCGATACTGCGCCGAAATCACGTGCAAAAAAGATTTCAAAAAAGTTCTGAGTTTCGCGTTATGAATCGCCCATATGCGCGTCTGTAAGGGTGAGAGACCGATTTCTTTCTTCGGGGGAAGAAGCGCTCTCTTCGGGGGAAGAGAGTGGAAACAGGTCTCAGACTGGGAGCAATTCTTTGGGGAGAATCGCTAACAAGTGGGGCTCGAGAAATCGGGCCCCACTTCCCATTTCGGCGTGATACCTAGCCGGCGAGCGCAATCCACTCGGCGCCGGTCATGGTTCCGCTCGCCTCCTGATCGCCGTCGTTAGATGCGCACGGAGTCCGCCCACACCGCGCGCACGTTGAGGTCGCGGTCAAGCAAAACCGCATCAGCGGCGAATCCTGGTCGTACGCGCCCAAACCGGTCGGCAACGCCGATTGCCTCGGCGGGAATACGTGTGAGAGCGTCGATCGCAGCGGCGACTGGCACCCCGACACTCACGACATTGCGAAGCGCGACGTCTTGGGTGAGCGTCGAACCAGCAATCGAATCACCGTGCGTCAGACGGGCCACGCCGTCGGTGACGGTGACGGCGAGGTTGCCCAGCACGTACGAACCGTCGCCCGAACCGGCCGCAGCCATGGCGTCGGTCACGAGGACGACGCGGCCAGGAGCACTCGCAAAAATCATGCGAATGAGGTCGAGGTCGACGTGAACACCATCAGCGATGAGCTCGAGGTACACGCGCGGGTCGGCGACGGCCGCAACGATCGGACCGGGGGCACGGTGGTGGATTCCGGGCATCGCGTTAAACGCATGCGTGATGACGGTGGCGCCAGCGTCACACGCGTCTCGCGTGGTGTCAGCGTCAGCGTTGGTGTGGCCGATTGCAGCGGCGATGTCGCCGGCCACCAGATCGCGAATGGCTTCGATGCCGCCGGGCAGCTCGGGAGCGATCGTAATCTGACGAACAACGCCGTTGGATTCAGCAATCACGCGCTTGATCGCGTCAGCGACGGGGTTACGCAGGAGCGTCTCTTCGTGCGCGCCCTTGTGACCGGGGTCAAGGAAAGGCCCCTCAAGGTGCACACCCAGAATGTCGGTACGCTCGGTCATGCACTCCGCAACGGTAGCGGTGCGCTGCAGCAAGGCGTCGAGATCGGCGGTGACCAGTGAGACGACCGCACGCGTGGTTCCGTGCATCCGGTGCATGTCGCGTGCTTCGATGATCGCTTCGGCACCGTCGTCAAACGAACGACCGGCTCCGCCGTGCCCGTGAATGTCCACGAAGCCCGGTGCGAGGAGAGCGCCGTGACCGGCGAGTTCTTCGGCGTCGATGATGGTCGTGCCTCGTTCGACGAGGTCGTTCCAACTATCGCCGGTGCCCGAAGCGACGACGCCACCGGCGGCGAGCAACACCCACGAGTCGGGCTGCAGTTCGCCAGCGTCTGCGAGCGTCGCAGAGTGGATAAGCGTTCTTACGCTGGAATCCACGAAATCTCCTCGGAGTTGTGAAACGTGATTCCCTCAGCCTGCCATGCCGACGGGTGTGACGCGACTCGAGTGCGGAACGACTCCCACGTGCGCTCGGAGCCGTCTTGCGGGCTCCACGCGATCTCGGCAACGGCAGCCGCTCGCGGGAAGGCGAGCGTGAAGACGTCGGCCATCGTGCGTGCCGATTCGGTCCACAGCGGAGCCTCAACGCCGATGATGGCCTCGGGAGCGATGCCCGAAATGATGTCGGTCGGCTCCCACGTGTACGCCGCTTCGACAGACGTCGGGCCCTTCGCCCACACCAGACCCAGGGGGTGATCGGCGGTCGGCTTCATGTCGAGGTAGCTGACATCGGCGGGGGAGAGGACCAGTGAGCCACCCTTTTCGACGAAAGCGCGAGCCTCGTCTTCGTAACCCGGCTGGGGCTCAAGGAATCCCCAGTACTGCCCGATGGTTCCGGGTGCCAAATCGGGGGCCTTACCCGCCTCGTGCCATGCGACGGCGGTCTTGCCGGTGGCCTGTACTGCGCGCGACGCCATCGCAATGAAGGCAGCGAAGTCTTCTTCCGTTGTGCCGAGCGATTCGTCGCCACCCAGGTGTACGAACGGGCCCGGGGTCGCCTGGGCGACCTCGCGAAAAATCGTGTTCACGAACTCGTCGGTCGCGGGGTCATCGATCTTGAGGCTCGAGAAGCCGACACCCCAACCGACGTATGGTTGGCCGTGAACGGGCAAGGCTTGACCGAAGAGCTTCGCGCCCTCGACGACCGAGTCCATGATCACGGTCTCTTTTGTGAACTCGGGGTACGCCACCGTGACGGTGTGCGTGTGGCCGGGCACATCGATTTCGGGCACAACGGTCATGTGACGCGATGCCGCGTACGCGACGATCTCGGCGTAATCAGCTGCGGTGTAGAACCCGCCCTCGTCACCCAGCGCCGAGGTGCCGGAGGCTTTCTCCGTAAGAGCCGGGTAGGCCTCGCTGTGCAGGCGCCAGCCCTGGTCGTCGGTGAGGTGCAAGTGAAGCACGTTGTACTTGTAGGCGCTCATGGCGTCGATGTAGCGCTTGACGTCGTCAACGCCGAAGAAGTGGCGGGCGACGTCAAGCATGACGCCGCGGTAGGTGTAGCGAGGGCTGTCTGCGATGCGCGCGCCGGTGACGAACCAACCGTCAGCGTCGTGGTCGAGCAATTGGCGCACGGTCTGCATGGCCCAGAACGCGCCGGTGGCAGTCGTCGCCGTGACAGCGACATACCCCTCGGTCGTGTCGATTTGGTAAGCCTCGGCTGAGCCGTCGCTTTCGGTATCCAGGGTGAAGAAGATGTCACCGGGCGTAACATCCGAGGACTCTGTGACGACGAGCTCGAGGCCAACGCGCCAGGCAATCGCATTGGCGAGACTCTGTGCTTCGCGCTGCAGAATGGCCGGTGCGATCACGCGGCTCACGGCAGTGAGGTGTACCGGGGGTGCGGCTTCGAAGGACGCCGGTAATGGAACGAGGGACGGCGTCGTCACAGCGAGTGTCATGTAAGGAAACCTAACAAACTACGTGACCTCGGACAAGTGAGCCGGAGAGGGTATGCTTTTTTCGTCGCGACTGGCGTTCAGGTGGGTGACCACCGGGGAGCGAACACATTCCTTCGACCGCACGCCTGGGCCGATGTGTACATCCCTCAATCCTTCGTGGAGGTAACGCCGTGACCGAATCCTTCTTCAACGCTCCGCTGAGCGAGGTAGACCCCGAGATCGCAGAGGTACTGGAGCGCGAACTGGTTCGCCAGCGCTCGTACCTTGAGATGATCGCTTCGGAGAACATTGTTCCCGTTGCTGTCCTGCAGTCGCAGGGCTCGGTGCTCACAAACAAGTACGCCGAGGGCTACCCCGGTCGTCGCTACTACGGCGGTTGCGAAGAGGTTGACGTAGCTGAAGAGCTCGCGATTTCGCGTGCGAAGGAGCTGTTTGGTGCCGAGTTCGCCAACGTTCAACCGCACTCGGGTGCCACGGCAAACGCTGCTGTGCTGCACGCCATCGCTCGCCCCGGCGACACCCTCCTCGGCCTCGCGCTTGACCAGGGTGGTCACCTGACGCACGGCATGAAGATCAACTTCTCGGGCCGCCTGTACGACATCGTTGCGTACGGCGTGAACGAAGAGACTTCGCTCATCGACATGGACGAGGTTCGTCGCCTCGCTCTCGAGCACAAGCCGAAGGTCATCATCGCCGGCTGGTCGGCATACCCGCGTCAGCTCGATTTCGCGAAGTTCCGCGAGATCGCTGACGAGGTCGGCGCCTACCTCTGGGTCGACATGGCTCACTTTGCTGGCCTCGTTGCCGCTGGTGTGCACCCGAACCCGGTGCCGCACGCACACGTCGTTTCGTCGACCGTGCACAAGACCATCGGTGGCCCCCGCTCGGGCTTCATCCTCACGAACGACGCTGACCTCGCGAAGAAGATCAACACGGCTGTCTTCCCGGGTCAGCAGGGTGGCCCGCTGATGCACGTTATCGCCGCCAAGGCGACCGCGTTCAAGCTTGCTGGCACCCCTGAGTTCAAGGACCGCCAGGAGCGCACGCTCCGCGGTGCTGCGATCCTCGCTGAGCGCCTCACGCAGGCTGACGTCGCCGGCGCCGGCATCTCGGTCCGCTCGGGCGGAACCGACGTGCACCTCGTGCTCGTCGACCTGCGCAACGCTGAGATCGACGGCAAGCAGGCCGAAGACCTCCTCGACGAAATTCACATCACCGTCAACCGCAACGCGGTTCCGAACGACCCGCGCCCGCCGATGGTCACCTCGGGTCTGCGCATCGGTACGCCGGCACTCGCAACGCGTGGCTTCGGCGACGCTGAGTTCACCGAGGTTGCTGACGTGATCGCTCTCGCTCTGCAGCCGGGCGCCGACGTTACGGCACTGCGCGCACGCGTTGACGCGCTCGCGGCAGCCTTCCCGCTGTACCCCGAACTGCAGCAGTAAGCATGACCGCGCAGATTCTTGACGGCAAGGCAGCAGCCGCGGCGATCAAGGCGGAGCTGACCGAGCGCGTCGCGGCCCTTGCGGCCAAGGGCATCGTTCCCGGCATCGCGACCGTGCTCGTCGGCGCTGACCCGGCATCGCAGCTGTACGTGGGCATGAAGCACCGCCAGTCTGAGGCTGTCGGCATGAACTCGATCCAGCGTGAACTGCCGGCTGACGCCACGCAGGCCGAGGTCGAAGCGCTGATCGATGAACTCAATGCTGACGACTCGTGCCACGGGTACATCGTGCAGCTCCCGCTGCCGAAGCACCTCGACACGGACGCGATCCTTGAGCGCATCGACCCGGCGAAGGACGCTGACGGCCTGCACCCGACCAACCTTGGTCGTCTGGTGCTGAATGTCAACAACCCGATCACGACGCCGCTGCCGTGCACGCCCCGGGGCGTCATCGAGCTGCTGCAGCGCAACGGGTATGACCTGAACGGTAAGCATGTTGTCGTCGTCGGTCGCGGTGTCACGATCGGTCGTCCGATGGGCCTGCTGCTCACGCGCCGCGACATCAACGCGACGGTGACGCAGGTGCACACCGGAACCCCCGACATGGGCCCGTACCTGCGCCAGGCTGACGTTATTGTCGCTGGTGCCGGTGTGAAGCACTTGATCAAGGCGGAAGACGTGAAGCCCGGCGCTGCCGTGCTCGACGTCGGTGTGACACGTGAAACCGACCCCGATACGGGTAAGTCGCGCGTGTTTGGCGACGTTCACCCCGACGTTGCTGAGGTCGCCGGTTTCGTATCGCCGAACCCCGGTGGCGTCGGCCCGATGACGGTCGCCCTGCTCATGACAAATGTTGTGGAGGCGGCGGAGCGCGCAAGCGCATAACGCCCCTCAGACGCCGAATGGCTGCCCCCGGTTTCGGGAGCAGCCATTCGTGTTTCTCGGGCTGTTTTGCGGCGCCAGCCGGTGGTTCCGGAACCACTTCTGAACCGGATGTCGGGGTTTTGTGACCGCCATGCGTGCTGCGCGCCAAATCGCTCGCCTCAGCCGCATTCTTCCGACATGCGGTCGGGGAAACCGGGCTTAGTTCGCGGTGACGGGCACCGCATTCGGCACGGGCATTGCAGTCGACGACAGCAGCGCGCCAATCTGGTCGGCTACCTGCAATACCGCTGACACGTGGTCGCGAATTTCGCCCAGTTGTTCGCGCTTGTGTTCACCGATGCTGACGGAACCAGTGGCGCGGCCGTTGAGCTTGGCGAGCGGAACCGTATACATGAGTGCTTGCCGCGCTGACGCGGAGAGGGTGGCAAAGTAGGCACGCGACGTTGCTCCGGCGTGCGCGGGGTACAGTTCGCCGATGCCGCGATCGCTCCGGTCAACCCCTACGTCGGCAGTGCGGAGGAGAGCGCTAACGCCGCCCGCCAGGTTGCAGCAGACGGTGCGCAGATCATTTTTCTCGATTGCGTTGGGTACACGCAGGCGATGGCTGACGACGTGACGCGCATCACGGGCGTTCCGGCCATCACCGCGCGTTCGCTCGCGGTGCGCCTGGTGGCCGCCGTCGCGTAACAGCGCCTCACATGACATTCGCGGCCGCTACCTGGGGAGGGAGCGGCCGCGAATGTCATGTGAGGGCTATTACAGGTTGTCCATCATGCGACGCTGTTCGGGCGTGAGGCCGTCTTTCAGTTCGTCGCGCGCGGCGCGGGTCTCGGGAGACTCCGGCGCAGGCGTCGTCGGGGTTGACTTCGCATTGTTGTCGTTGATGGCGGTTTCTGCCTTGTCATAAAGGTCGCCCGCGACCTTTTCGATGCGGTCATCGATCANCGCGGGTCTCGGGAGACTCCGGCGCAGGCGTCGTCGGGGTTGACTTCGCATTGTTGTCGTTGATGGCGGTTTCTGCCTTGTCATAAAGGTCGCCCGCGACCTTTTCGATGCGGTCATCGATCATGTCGTAGACAAACCAAGCAACGAGCAGAATCAGCGGCGGAAGGATGATTCCGGTGAAGAAATCCCACGTCCAGATGCCGGAGAAAGCGCGCACCAGGATCCAGACCAGCAGGGCAACAACGAAAACGATGCCGTACTCGATGGCTTTCTGCACACCAGTACTCAGGCTCTTGCCCTTGCTCGCGCCATCCGTGACGTTCTTGAGGAGCTTGGTGACCGCGGGCTTCACAAAAATGGTGGCCGCTGTGAGGATGACGGCGCCCCACAGGGCACTCCATCCCACGTATACGGGTGGGATGAGCGCTCCGATCAGGAACAGCACGACCACGTTAAACACATAGAGCGATCCGAAACGCACGGCCCAGGTTTTCATGGCTCAATGATGGCAGGAGCCGCGATTCTTCGCTAGATCCCGGGTCTATTACTGACAAAAGTTAGTAATTGACTGAGCGCTTGGCCACGGCGCACTTTCAGCAATTGCTAAGCGCGAAGGACGTCTGTAACAAAGGAGTTGCTGCTATGCACACGACGCAAGCGCGCACGGAAAAGCGCAGTTTCATGCGCCCCATCAACCGGTTCCTTGAGCGGTGGATTCCCTCCGCTCTGACCTTCGCCATCCTTCTGACGCTCATCGTCGCGATCCTCGCGATGACGCTTGCAAAGCAGAATCCCGTGGATGTCATCAAGGGTTGGGGTGACGGACTCGCCGGCCTTTTGGCCTTCATGACCCAGATGTGCCTTGTGCTGTTGCTCGGCTACATGCTCGCCAACACGCGCCCGGTACGCAAGCTGCTGCGCCGCGCCGCTCTGGTTCCGAAGTCCGCCGGCTCGGCCTACGTCTTCGTCTTCGTTGTCGCAGCCATCGCGAGCCTCTTCACGTGGGGCCTCGGTCTCGTCGTCGGTACGCTGCTGGTTCGCGAAATTGCGGTGCAGGCACGTGAACGCGGAACCATGAAGGTGCACTTCCCGCTGCTGGTTGCGTCGGGCTACTCCGGCTTCGTTATTTGGCACATGGGTTACTCGGGCTCGGGGCCGCTGACGGCGGCAACGACCCGATTTTCGAACTGCCCGCGCACGTTGGTTCTGAGAACCACGATGAGGCTGACGACGCTGTTGAGACGCCCGCCGACCGCGTCGATGCTTCGCGCATCCTGACCCTCGTGCTCGGCGCGATGCTCACCGCATACCTCGTGATTCACTTCGTTCAGGGCGGTAGACTCACCCTTGACATCGTGAACTGGTCGTTCCTCGCCCTCATCCTGCTGCTCGTGCGCAACCCGTTCGAGATCATTCACCTCGCCAAGCAAGCGGCATCGAACGTTGGTGAGATCCTCCTGCAGTTCCCGCTGTACGCCGGCATCCTCGGCATCATGGCCAGCTCGGGCCTGATCCAGATGTTCTCTGACGCATTCGTTTCGATCGCTAACCCGACCACGTTCGGTGCTCTCGCACTGCTGTCGGCCGGTATCGTCAACTTCTTCGTGCCTTCGGGCGGCGGCCAGTTCGCCGTTCAGGGGCCGATCATGCTCGACGCTGCCAACCAGCTCGGTGTTGACCCGTCGATCGCCATCATGGCCATCGCGTACGGTGACCAGTGGACCAACATGATTCAGCCGTTCTGGGCACTGCCCGTGCTCGCAATCGCGGGTCTCAAGATGCGCGACATCCTCGGCTACACGTTCATCACCCTGATCGGCTCCGGTGCCGTCATGGCCGCGGCACTGACGATCGTCAGCGTCACGAGCTAACAAAAACGTAAAGGGCGGCCAACGGAATTGAACTGCTCCCCGGAAGTTGGACTGAGAAATCAGATACCAATTTTCGGGGAGTTTTTCTATGCGTGCACGTTCCGCACTTTCACCCAAGCAACGCGAACTCGCAGTCGGATGCTTTGAGGAG
>NZ_JBNTKF010000020.1:0-39611 GCF_050408675.1 Microbacterium daqui
CAGCAACGGCCCGACCGAGGCCATCAACGGGCGGCTCGAGCACCTCCGCGGCTCCGCACTCGGCTTCCGCAACCTCACGAACTATGTCGCCAGATCACTACTCGAAGCCGGAGGCTTCAGACCCCCACTACACCCTCGTTCGTGAAGAGCCCGATTTCTGAACTCGAAGAGCGCTGGCATGCCGCGGGCTTCGTGCGCATTCACCGCTCGTACCTCGTGCACCGTGACGCGGTGACGAGCGTGCACCTTTCGGGCAACACCCCCACCGTGACGCTCGCCGAAATTGAACTGCCGGTATCACGGCGTCTCACTGCCACCGTGCGCGAGCGGTTGCTGCGGTCATAGCCATGTCGAGCAAAAATCGTGTGCGCGTGACCGCGTCGCCTGCCGCGGTAACCGCACCGATCCGTCGCCCGCTCACATCAGAGCCGCTGTATGCACGCGGACTCGTGCGCGCCCAGCTTCGCCTCGCGCTGACGTGCCTGGCCGGGTTTCTCCTCACCGCGGGCGCGCTCACCCTGGTTCTGTTTGCGATCCCGTCGCTCAACGACATCGTGATCGCCCACGTGCCGCTCCCGTGGCTCCTGCATGCCTACGGCTACTACCCGATCATCGTGCTATTCGCGATCATCTACGCCCGCGGTGTCACCAAGAACGAAAACCGGTATCGAGCGTTGCGCGAGGGTGACGTATGAACACCGGGTTAGTTCTCGGTGCCGTGGCTGGCCTCGTTCTCGCGACCGTCGTTCTCGGTGCGTACGGCCTGCGTATTTCGCGCACCACGAGCGACTTCTACGTTGCCTCCCGCTCGGTACGCCCGGTGTGGAACGCCTCCGCCATCAGTGGCGAGTATCTCTCCGCTGGCACCTTCTTGGGTCTTGCCGGTCTCGTGCTGCTCTCTGGTTCCGAGGGTTTCTGGTTTCCGATCGGATACGCCGCGGGCTATCTGCTCGTACTCCTGTTTGTCGGTGCCCCGCTTCGCCGTAGTGGTGCGTACACGATCCCCGATTTCATTCAGGCGCGCACCCAGTCGCGCACCGCGCGGCACGTGACGTCGGTCGTGGTGCTCATCATCGGGTGGCTCTACATCGTGCCGCAACTGCACGGCGCCGCGATCACCCTGCAGGTCGTGGCTGGCCTCCCGTTGTGGGTCGGCTCGGTGCTGGTCGCCCTCGTCGTCGGTGGCGTGGTGGCGGCGGGTGGCATGCGTGCGGTGACCGCCGTGCAGGCGTTTCAGTATTGGCTCAAGCTCACCGCACTCGCCGTGCCCGTCGTGTTCTTGTTCATCGCGCTCACCGATCACGTGCAGACGATCGACCCGCACCTCGTGTTTCCCGTCGAACGTGGCCCCGGGGGCGCGGATCTGTACGGCACGCTGTCGCTCATGCTGGCCCTGTTGCTCGGAACCATCGGGCTGCCGCACGTGCTGGTGAGGTTCTATACGAGCCCGGATGGCCCCTCGGCTCGGCGCGCGACCGTCATGGTCATCGTGCTCGTGGGTGCGTTCTACGCGGTGTCATCGACGATGGGCCTCATCGCCCGCATTGCCGCACCCGATCTTGCCGAGCCCGGCCTCGCCGACACCGTGGTGCTCGAACTGCCGTCGCGGGTCATCGGTGGGCTGTGGGGTGATCTCCTGACCGCGCTCATCGTTGCGGGGGCCTTCGCCGCGTTCTTGGCAACATCGTCGGGGCTCGTGGTCTCGCTTGCCGGAGTGGTGAGCCAAGATCTCTTCACCGGCTCCGTACGCTCCTTCCGGCTTGCCGCTGTCATTTGCGCCATGGTTCCGCTCGCCTTCTCGTTTCTTACCGTGCCCGCCGGCCTCGTTTCCAGCGTCGGCCAAGTGTTCGTCTTTGCGGCGTCGAGCCTGACGCCGGTCATGGTGCTCGGCGTCTGGTGGCCGCGGATGACCGCGCGCGGTGCGACGGTCGGCATGATCGTGGGTGCGCTCGCGTGCGGTGCCGCGATGATCGGGGCGGCGCTCAGCGTCGAGCACACCTGGCTTGCTGCGGTGCTCGCGCAACCGGCGGCGTGGACGATCCCGCTGACGACCGCGACGGTCATTGTGGTCTCCCTCCTCGACAAGCGGGGTGTGCCAGCGGGTACTACACAGTTCTTGGCACGACTGCACCTTCCGGAAAGCCCCGCTCGGTAGACTCGACCAGGTGGCAGCTCCCGGATTCTCCTCTTCACCCAACGGTTCACGCGACCCCTACGCCGATGTTCCGTTTGACCCGTTTGACGAGCCCGGATACGACCCGTACGACGATGTTCCGTTCGATCCGTATGCTGAGCCACCGAGTGACCTTGACTTCGCCGGCGGATACCCGCCGCCCCGCGCTGACTACGCGCCGGCACCTTCGTCAGCCCCGGTAGTCAATCGTCCGCGCGGCGTGCGTGCACCGCAGTATGCGACGCCGATCGAAGCGTTGCGCTCGGTGTACGGCTACGACGCTTTCCGTGGTGACCAGGCCGCGGCGATTGATCAGGTCGTGGCCGGGGGCGACGCCATCGTGCTCATGCCGACCGGTGGCGGAAAATCGGTTTGCTACCAAATTCCCGCACTCGTGCGCGAAGGCACCGGGCTCGTTGTGTCACCACTCATCGCGCTCATGCACGACCAGGTCGACGCCCTCGTCGCCAACGGAGTGAAAGCCGCGTACCTCAACTCGACGCAGTCAGCCCAGCAGCGCGCGCAGACCGAACAGGCCTACCTCGCGGGCGAACTCGACCTGCTGTACGTCGCACCCGAGCGCCTGTCGAACCCCGCGACCCGTGCCCTCATCGCACAGGGCACGCTGAGCGTCATCGCGATCGATGAGGCACACTGTGTGTCGCAGTGGGGCCACGACTTCCGCCCCGACTACCTCGCTCTGGGCGACCTAGGTGACGCTTTCCCCGGCGTTCCGCGCATGGCGCTCACGGCAACGGCAACGCGGGCGACGCACGCCGAGATCACCGAGCGCCTGCACCTCGGTCAGGCCGCGCACTTCGTTTCGAGCTTTGACCGTCCGAACATTCAGTACCGCATCGCTGCGAAGACCGATGCGCGCAAGCAGCTCGTCGCGTTCATTCGCTCGCAGCCCGAGGGTGTCGTCGGCATTGTCTATGCGCTGAGCCGCAAGCAGGTCGAGCAGACCGCCGAGCACTTGCGTGCGCAGGGTATCGATGCGCTGCCGTACCACGCGGGCCTCCCCGCCGACGTGCGCGCCCGACACCAGTCGCGGTTCTTGCGCGAAGACGGCGTTGTCATGGTCGCGACGATCGCATTCGGCATGGGCATCGACAAGCCCGACGTACGCTTCGTCGCCCACATTGACCTGCCGAAGTCGGTCGAGGGCTACTACCAGGAGACCGGTCGTGCCGGCCGTGATGGCGAACCCAGCATCGCGTGGATGGCATACGGCCTCGGCGACGTTGTGCAACAGCGCCGCCTCATCGACCAGGGCGATGGCGACCGCGCACACAAGCAGCGCCAGCAGCTGCACCTCGACGCGATGCTCGCGCTGTGCGAAACCGTGCAGTGCCGCCGTCAGAACCTGCTGGGCTACTTTGGTGAAGAATCCGCACCGTGCGGCAACTGCGACACGTGCTTGGAGAAGCCAGATACGTTCGACGGAACCATTGCTGCGCAGAAACTGCTGTCAACGATTGTGAGGCTGAAGCGCGAGCGCAATCAGTCGTTCGGTGCCGGTCACCTCATCGACATTTTGCGCGGTGCCTCGACCGAACGCATTCGCCAGCAGCGCCACAACGAACTGTCAACGTACGGCCTCGGCGCCGACCTGACGGATGCCGATTGGCGTAGCGTCGTCCGCCAGCTCCTGGCGCAGGATCTTCTCGCTTCGCAGGGCGACTACGGCACGCTCGGCATCACTGAAGGCAGCACGGCGGTGCTGCGCGGCGAACGCACCGTGCTGCTGCGCAAAGACGCGCTGGGTCGCACCTCTGGTTCCACTGTCCGTAAGAGTCGTGCGAGCGACACCGTCGCCGACGGCGATCGCGACCTCTTCGAAGCGCTCCGCGCGTGGCGTGCCGAACAGGCGCGTGAGCAGGGTGTTCCCGCGTACATCGTGTTTGGCGATGCGACACTGCGCGCGCTCGCCGACGTGCGACCGACGAGCCTGGATGCGCTTGATACGATCACCGGCATCGGTGCGAAGAAGAAAGAATCGTACGGCGAGGGTGTTCTCGCCGTCATCGCCGCGGCAGAGTAGAGGGGTGGCGCCCGGTGTGGGGCGCACACAACCCCGGCACGCCCGGGCCCCGCGGCGCTTTGTCGATGATCGCCAAACGGTTGCGCGCTTCATTGTGGAGCATCTACCGTCGTAGTCATTCCCCGTGTTCTGCCTAGGAGAGTCATGACGAATTCTGAAGTCACCACCGCGACCGGTGCCGCACACCGCGACGGTGAGCCGCGTATCGACGTGTCGGCGGTTACCGACATTCTGATGGGCACGTGGGCCGATGAGCGCCGCACCGCTCGCGCCATGATGAAGGATCCGGCGTTCTGGCGCGTCGACGGCCTCGGCATGGACGAGCACCGCGAGCGCGTACTCAGCCAGCTGCACCTGCTCGTCGAGAACAACGCGATCAACCGCGCATACCCGGCTGCATTCGGCGGCCAAGACAACCACGGTGGCAGCATCGCCGCGTTCGAAGAACTTCTCACGGGCGACCCCAGCATGCAGATCAAGGCGGGCGTGCAGTGGGGCCTGTTTGGTTCGGCCATTCTGCACCTCGGCACCGAAGAGCACCACAACAAGTGGCTGCCCGGTGTGCTTGACCTCTCGATTCCTGGCGCGTTCGCGATGACCGAAATCGGTCACGGTTCTGACGTCGCGGCGGTCGGAACCACGGCAACGTACGACCCTGAGACCGAAGAGTTTGTCATTCACACGCCGTTCCGCGCGGCGTGGAAGGAATTCTTGGGTAACGCTGCCGTGCACGGCATCGCAGCGACCGTGTTCGCCCAGCTCATCACGAATGGCGTGAACCACGGCGTGCACTGCTTCTACGTCCCTATCCGTGACGAGAACGGCAACTTCCTGCCCGGCGTCGGCGGCGAAGACGACGGCCTCAAGGGTGGCCTCAACGGCATCGACAACGGCCGCCTGCACTTCACCGACGTTCGCGTGCCCCGCACCAACCTGCTGAACAAGTACGGCGATGTCGCGGTTGATGGTTCCTACACCAGCCCCATTGCAAGCCCCGGTCGTCGATTCTTCACGATGCTCGGCGCCCTCGTGCAGGGTCGCGTTTCACTCGACGGCGCATCGTCATGGGCGGCTGCCATGGCACTCAACATTGCGATCGTCTATGGCTCGCAGCGCCGTCAGTTTGACCAGGGCACCGGCACCGACGAGGTCGTGTTGCTCGACTACGGCAAGCACCAGCACCGCCTGTTGACGCGCCTCGCGACGACGTACGCGTCGATCATCGCGCACGACGAAATCCTGGTGAAGTTTGATGCGGTCTTCAGCGGCAAGGCCGACAACGACGAAGACCGCGAAGACCTCGAGACGCTCGCAGCGGCTCTCAAGCCGCTGTCAACGTGGCACGGCCTCGACACGCTGCAGGAGGCTCGTGAGGCCTGCGGTGGGGCGGGCTTCATGTTCAGCAACCGCTTCGTGGGTCTACGCCAAGACCTCGACATCTACGCGACGTTTGAGGGCGACAACAACGTTCTCCTGCAGCTCGTCGGTAAGCGCCTCCTGAAGGATTACGCCCAGCAGTTCAAGGGCAAAGACGCCGCGAAGCTCGCAGCCTTCGCCGCGGGTCAGACCGCCGGGCGTATTTTCCATGGTGCTGGCCTCCGCGCCCTCGGCCAGACAGTGGCCGACTTCGGTTCGACCGCACGTTCGGTGGAGAACGGGCTGCGCGCCGACCAGCAGCACGATCTGCTGAGCGACCGCGTACAGACGATGGTCTCCGACGTCGCGATGCGTCTGCGCCCCGCCAGCAAGATGTCGCCCACTGACGCCGCGGCGCTCTTCAACGAAGTGCAGGTGGACCTCATCGAGGCAGCTCGTGCGCACGGTGAGCTGTTGCAGTGGGAGTCGTTCACCGACGCCGTGCTGCGTGTGACGGATGACGGAACCAAGGAGGTGCTGACGTGGCTGCGCGACCTGTTTGGTCTGGGGCTGATTGAGAAGCACCTGTCGTGGTACCTCATTAACGGTCGTCTGTCGGCACAGCGCGCTGGTTCCGTCTCCCGCTACATCCAGCGCCTGCTGGTGCGCTTGCGCCCGCACGCCCTCGACCTCGTCGACGCCTTCGGGTACGAGCAGGAGCATCTGCGCGCGCCGATCTCGAGCGGCATCGAGGGCGAGCGCCAGGACGAGGCTCGCGCCTACTACGCAGCGCTGCGCGCATCGGGCGACATGCCCCTTGACGAAAAGGCACTCAAGAAGGCTCAGAAGAAGTAGTCCAGCTGGTCGAGGGCCCGTCTCTGCAATTCTGCGGAGACGGGCCCTCGCCCGTTGGAGCCATGGCACGATGGGGGCACGACCTGAATTCTGGAGGCATGATGACGCACGAGAGCACCGCAAGCGAGATCACCACCGTCCGCCGCAACGAAGAAACCAGCCGCTACGAGATCCTCGTCGGAGACGAAGTCGCCGGCTTCACCGAGTTCAAAGAAAAGAACGGTGTCTTCCTGTTTCCGCACACTGAGGTCGACCCCGCCTTTGGTGGCCGCGGCCTGGGCTCGATTCTCGTCGCTGGCGCTATGGCAGACTCTGCTGCGCGCGGCGACACCGTGGTTCCGATTTGCCCCTTCGTGGTGAAGTACCTGCGCGCCAACGAGGTGCCCGGTCTCACCGTGTCGTGGCCGCCGAGCGCACGGTCATGACCCGCCTCGACGCCGAGGTCGAGCCGACCGAGCCCACCGAAAAGTGCACGGGGCCGCGCGTCGAGCTCTACGAGGCTCGGGAGGTGCCGCTCGGCGGCATTCGCGGCATGAACGTGCACCGCGCCCTGCCACAGCGCGCGCTGCCGATGGTGGGTGCGTGGTGCTTTTTGGATCGCTTCGGTCCGCAGCACACGATGATGCGCGTGGAACCACACCCGCACATGGGTCTGCAGACGGTCACGTGGCCGTACGCGGGCGAGATTCGCCACCGTGACAGCGTCGGCAACGACGTCAACATCACGCGTGGTGCGCTGAACCTCATGACGGCGGGTGCCGGAATCTCGCACTCCGAGTACTCGATCACCGATGGCCCGGTAGACCTTGACGCGTTGCAGTTTTGGATCGCGCTGCCGGAGAGCCGGCGCTGGGGTGCGGCGGATTTCGAGCAGGTGACCGATCTGCCGCAAGCGTCGCTGGTGGCGCGCGACAGCGCGTCCGGTGCGGAGACTGCGGTCAACGCGACCGTCGTGCTCGGCGAGCTCGCTGGCGTGCGTTCACCGGCCACGGTGTACACGCACATTGTGGGTGCCGAGATTGCGATTCCGGCTGGGCACAGCGTCGAGGTTCCGCTCGTTCACGATTGGGAGCACGCGGTGCTCGTCGTCGAAGGCGCGGCGACCGTGGCGGCCGACCCCGACACGGATTTGGCTCCGGAACAATTGCTCTACTTGGGCATTCACCGCACGAAGGTGGTGATCACGGCGGAGCAAGACACCCTGGTGTTCTTGATCGGCGGCGAACCATTTGAGGCTGACCTCGTGATGTGGTGGAACTTCGTCGGCCGCAGCCACGAAGAGATCGAGCAGGCGCAGGCAGACTGGGCCGCCCGCACCGAACGCTACGGCCACGTCATCGGTCACGGCGACGAGTGGATTCCGGCGCCGCCGATGCCGAAGGTGCGGCTCACGCCGCGGCGGCGCGTATATCGCGATCTGACGTAGGTCATCGGCGGGCCGATTCTCTACGAATCGTCGTCCAACAACGAAACATCCCCCGGCTGGCGAACCAGCCGGGGGATGTTTTTATCTAGGGATTACTCCGCGTGTGCGCGACGCTGGCGTCCGATGAAGAACGCTGCACCACCCAGTGCCACGATGAGGAATCCGACCAGAAGCGGAACCGTTGCGTCCGGAGCACCGGTGACCGGGAGGTCACCGCCGCCTGCCGGAGGCGTGGTCGGAGCCGTCGTCGGGTCCGTCGGGTCGGTCGTCGGGTCCGTCGGCGTCGGAGTTGCGGTCGGAGCCGCTGTTACGACGATGCCGTTCGTGTCAGCTGAGCCCACGTTGGGGTTGTCAGCCTGCGTGGCGACGACGCGAACCGAGATGGTTGCTCCTACGTCAGCAGCGGTCGGCGTGTACGTGTTGCTCTCGGTGAGCGCTGCCGGAGCGGCTTCAGCGACGATGGGCTCGCCGTTCTTCAGCCACTCGTACTGGAATGACAAGCCTTCAACATTCCACGTTCCCGGCGTTGCCGTGAGAACTTCACCAACGACGCCCGAGCCGGAGAGCACCGGAGCCGCCGTGTTGACCGGAGCAAGCGCGCCCGAGTCAACCGTCACAACGCTCGATACAGACGAGTCTCCGTACTGGACGTAGCCCAGGTAGCGCGTCTCGGGTGCGAGTCCGGTCCAGCTCAGCTCGACCGGAGCCTCAACAGCCTGCTCGGCGGCGATCGGGTTCGGCGTTGCCGTCAGGGCACCCTGATCTGCACCGTCAACAACACCCGTCGTGAAGTCCCACGTCATGGGGCCCGACGTCGAGTACAGGTTGACCTGGATGAGGTAGGCACCAGCAGCCGGAGCGTGAACAGTAACTTGCTCGTCTGCCGAAGCAGTCGCGCCCTGCCACATCTCGTCGTATTCAAATACCGCCGGGTCCGGCAGGTGGTAGACGAACAGGTCAAGGTCGCTACCAGCGTCGTCCGACGAGTCGAGGTCGAAGCGTGCCAGCTCGGCACCCTCGGCAACCTCGATCATGAACAGCACGTCGCCTGCGGAGTCACCAGAATTCTCGTCACCCGAGTGGCCGGGAACGGTGTTGTCCGGGTCTTCGTGCAGCTCAACCGGGGTCAGGCCCGAAATGTTGAGCGGCAGTTCGCCGTCAGCGCCTGGCGTGATCGTGTAATCGATCGCACCGTCGATACCCTGGCCGTAGAGCTCCTGCGGAGCGTCTGCGGTGGTCGGGAAAACGGCGATCGGCGAACGAACCTCGATGTCAGCGCTAGCCCACGTCAGGAAGCCGGTTGCCCATGCTTCGGTCGGCGCAGTGGCGTTCTCGAACGTCACGGTGAACGTTGCCGACTCGCCCTCGCCGAGCGTGATGCTCGACGGCTCAACGGTGACGTTGACACCCGGAACCGAGACGGTTGCGGTGTACGTGCCAGCGGTTTCTGCCGTCACGGTACGCGTGACCGTCTGAGCGCCGGCGAGGCTACCGATCGAGATCGAAGCGAGGTTAAGGTCGCTCGGGTCGATGGGCTCAATGCCGTCGAAGTCTTCCAAGCCGACGCCTTCGAGGTACGCAGCCCAGTCAGCCGGACCGTTGTGGTAGATCAGACCGGGGTGGAAGTACTTCGTCGGGTCAACCTGACCAGCACCCTGTGCAAACGGGTCCGGGAAAGCGTTGCCGTCAGCGTCCAGCGTGTCGTATGCCGTCGTCATGAGTGCCGACTTGACTTCGCCCGGCGTTGCCAGCGGGTGAACGCCCAGGTACAGCGCTGCGAGACCAGCAACGTGCGGTGCGGCCATCGACGTACCCGACATCAGGCCCCACTGCGGGTCAACGCCCTCAGGGTTGTTGATGGCGGCGAGGATGTTCACACCAGGAGCTGCCACGTCGGGCTTCAGAACATCGCTACCGTCAGCAAGCATCGGGCCACGGCTTGAGAAGCCAGCGATCTGCGGAACCGGAGTAGTTTCTTCTTCTTCGCCCGTGATGTTCTCCGCGAGGAGCGTGACCGACGGGTCGGTCTCGATTGCTGCCAGCAGTGCGTCACGGTAGGTGTGAGCAATGTGAACGGTCGGAACCGAGTGCATGTCGGTGTCGAGCGAGCCCGGGGTCACGTTGACCAGGACCATACCGATACCGCCAGCGTCAGCGACCGTCTCACTCTTCTCAGCGCGCGCGTTGCCGCCACGGTCACACACAACGATCTTGCCGTCAACGGCAGCCGCGTCAAGCGTGTCCGGGAAGCAGAGTGCTGCGTCTGCTGCGTCAACACCAGCAGCGGGGACGTCGCCTGCGTAAACAGCGTCACCGGTCACACCATCAGCCGGTACGGTGATCGCGGCACCAGGCGCCTCAAACTCACCGGCAGCCTGAACTGTTCCTTCGTAGGTCGGGATCGTCGATGCCGCCACCGTCGTGTACCACGGCGATGCGTGGTCAGCGGTGACGTAGTCGGGGCCCGAGTTACCAGCCGAAGCCGAAACGAAGATACCCGCTGCGGCTGCGTTGAAGAACGCGATGTCGAGGGCGTCAAGCACGGTCGTTGCCGCGCCACCGCCGATCGAGAAGTTGATCACGTCAACACCATCAGCGGCCGACTTGTCGATAGCGGCAAGCAGGTCAGAGCCCGCACAAATGTCGTCAGACGTGACAGCGGGGTTAGGGCCGTCGTAGCAAACCTTGTAGGACGAGACCTTGGCGGCCGGAGCCACACCCGAAATCAGACCCAGGTCAAGGCCTCCGACGTTTGCCGCAACATCGTGGTTACCGGCAGCGGTGCTCGCGGTGTGCGAACCGTGGCCGCCACCGTCACGCGGCGACAGAATGTCAGAACCGAAGCCGAAGCCTGCGGCATCGGCGCCAGCGCTGAAGAACTGTGCACCAATGATCTTGGTGGAGTAGTCATCGTTGTTCCACTGGTCGCCCGCGACGCGGTCGGCGCGGAACTGCGTGCCATCAGCCTTGTCGAAGACAACGGTGTTGCCTTCGAGGTACGGAGCAACACCGGGAGCGGTACCCAGCGGGTCACCCGCGAATGACGGGTTCTCCGGAGCAATACCGGTGTCAATAACGCCCACAACGACGCCTTCCCCAGCGCCTTCCGGGCCTCCCGCGTAGGTCTCCCACACGCCTGCGTCGCCCTCAAGACCGAGGAACTCGGTCGATGGCACAGCGGTGGGGTGGAAGATCGCGTCAGGAACGAGCGACGCGACACCATCGGTTGCGGCGAGGCGCTTGGCCTGCGACGCGGTGAGGTTTGCCGTGAATCCGTTGAGCGTGATCGTCAGGTTGTCGTCGATCGTGACGCCAGCGTCAGCGGCAATCGCGCTCTGCACATTCTGCAGGTGCGATGAGTACTCGACCACGGCGTCTGATGCGGTGTCGAGCTTGGCACCGTCAGCCGCCTTCGTCGCGGCGAGGCCAGCTTCGCCACCCTCATAGGTTGCGGCAGGTTCTTCGTCCAGAAGGACGATGTATCGACCATCTTCCAGATCCAACGGCGTGGGAATTGTCACCTCCATTGGCTCCGCCGCGAAGCTCGTTGTAGCTGCAGACGTACAAGCTATAAGGGCTGCGAACGTGACGACAGCCCCCGCTTTAAGGCCGAATCGACCTTCCATAGACGTTCTCCTTCAAAGCACAACAGACGGGCCGAAAAGCCAATCCGCCAGCAAACGTAACCTGTTATCAGCAGATTCATAAGGGGTGATGAGAGATATCTCATACTCGGAACCCTCGGTAAACTAGATAGTGTGACCACCCGATCCCCCCTTTCCACCCGCGTTCTCCTCATTTGTGCGGCTATCGCCGTCGGCACGGGAATCCTCTCCGCGGTGGCGGGATATCTCACCATTCCGGTGGTCGCGGGAGCACCGATCTTCTACGGCTTCGTGCTGAGCATGCACCTGTTGCCCGGCATCGTGGCGCAAGAAATGTTGCGCACGCCGTGGGTCGCACTTATCACGCACCTCCTCGCAGCACTCGTCGCGCTCGCGATGAGTCCGCAATGGTTCCTGAGCTATGTCGCGGCCATTGCCGTCATGGGTGGCGTGCAGGAGGGTTGGGCTGCGACCGGCCGCTACCGCAAGTGGTCAACCGGCTGGATGGTACTCGGCGGTGCGGTGCTCGGCCTCATCCTGGGTCTCACCGCCGGCCTGGGCATCGGCATCAAGAACTTTGGCCTGCCCCTCGCGATCGCCTCGATCGGCATCTATGTGCTCGGCGCCGCCGCCTGGACGTACGTGAGCGTTCTGATCGGCCGATCGATGCGCAAAGCCGGTCTCGCACGCACCGCCGACCCGTCATAACCACGAGCGCCCTCTCGGCGCGGGCCGCCCGTCCGGCTCACCCGCCCGTGCGCGTCGCCTCTTCGAGCAGCTCCAGGATGTGCCGATAGGGTTTGCCCGTCGCCCGGCTCATCCCCATCTCACAACTGCGGTTCAGCGATGCATGGGCGTCGGCAGACCGATCACGCACCTCGGCAGCTTGGAGCGCCGTCGCCGATGCGGTCAGTTCGGGGTGCAGCATGCCGCGGTCACCAGCGAAGCCACAGCAGCCCCAACTCGCGGGCACGGCAACGTCGTCGGCAATCATCCCCCCGATCGCCGACAGGTCATCGTTCAGCCCCAGATGCGTTGACGAGCACGTCGGGTGCAGCGTGAGCGACGACATCTTCTCGGCGACCGTGAGGTTATCGACGAGGTGCTCCGCAGCGAACTGCACCGAATCAACAAACCGGAGGCGCACGTAGTCTCCACCGGCCGCAATCGCCTGCGCGCGCATGGTTTCAAGCCCCTCCGTGCACGACGCCGCGTCACACACGATCGGCAGGACACCGTCATCGCTTGCCGCCAGGAGGGCGGGCAAGACCCGCTCACGCATGACGTCGTAGCCGCGGGTATGACCCTTCGACTTCCACGGGGTTCCACAGCACAGTGCCCCGATGCCATCCGGAACACGCACCGCGACATTCGCGCGTTCACACAGGCGCAAGAACGCATCCATGACGCCGATACCGGAACCGGCATCTTGCGGTG
Source organism: Microbacterium daqui (assembly GCF_050408675.1). Classification (NCBI taxonomy): domain Bacteria; kingdom Bacillati; phylum Actinomycetota; class Actinomycetes; order Micrococcales; family Microbacteriaceae; genus Microbacterium; species Microbacterium daqui. Next base: position 12,897 of record NZ_JBNTKF010000020.1, read on the forward strand.
CAAACATCGTGCCAATGCACGAAGGCATGTAGACCGCGACCGGGTTCTCCGCGGCCAGCGCTTTGCGGGGGATCCCACCGCTGGGCAGCTCCGCGTCGTAGAGGGGCACGGTATCGCTGCCCATCACCGCTCGTGCGGCAATGGTGGCGGCGCGCGGCAGCGCCGCGGGCAGGGCAGCCGCAACAGAAAGCGCGGCAGCACCCGCGCGCGTGACGCCACCCCAGTGTTGAGCCGCGGCCGACCACGCGCGGTCCTGGATCGCACTGTCCGTCTCGGCACGCAATCGCCGCACCAGATCACCCGTGTTAATCCCCACGGGGCAGGCGGTCTGGCACATGCCGTCGACAGCACACGTGTTGACGCCGTCGTACACGTAGTCTCGGCGCAACTCCTTCAGCAACGCTTCGTCCCCGCGAGCATCGGCGGCCGCCATCTCTCGGCGAATCGCGATGCGTCCACGGGGCGTGAGCGTCAGGTCTTTCGACGGGCAGGCCGGTTCGCAGTACCCACATTCAACGCATCGATCCACCTCGGCATCGACCGTCGGGCTCACCTTGAGATCACGCAAATACGCGTCGTCATCCTCCGAGAGCACAACGCCCGGATTCAAGACGCCATCGGGGTCGCAGAGGTTCTTGATCTCGCGCATCACCGCGTACAGTTCGTCGCCGTACTGGCGGCGGACGAAGGAGGCCATAATGCGCCCGGTGCCATGCTCGGCTTTCAGCGTTCCGCGGTTCTGCAGAATCAGCTCGACCATGTCATCGGTGAAGGCGCGGTATCGATCAACGCTCCGAGGGTCATCGAAGCGCTCGTTCAGCATGAAGTGAATGTTGCCGTCTTTGGCATGACCAAAGATGACGCGGTCTTCGTACTGATACCGATTAAACAGACCGGTCAACGAAGCACACGTACTCAATAGACCCTCGACCGGAACCGCGACATCTTCCAAGAGAGCCGTGGTTCCCGACGGGCGCGAGCCCGCAACAGTGGTGTACAGCCCCTTACGAATCGACCACAGTTGCTGGCGAACAGCCGCGTCTGTCGTGAACTGATGCGAGGCGTTCACCGTCAACGAACGTAGCAGCGCCGCGGTCTGCGCAGCTCGGTCTGCGACCTCGTCGCGACTTTCGCTCTGATGCTCGATCAGCAGTGCCGCATGGCCATCAACGGCCAGCGCGTCGATGCCTGCCGTGCGTTGCGGCAGCGTCTGCGCAACGCGCAAAGAGACCGCATCCATCAGCTCGATCGTCGCCGGCCCCTCGGCGACGATCGCCGGGAGCGCGGCGGTCGCAGCGTCCAGCGAAGGAAACAGGGCCAGGGCGGTCGCTGCATGCGGATAGGCCGGAACCGTGCGAAAAGTCGCTTCCGCAATGAAGCCGAGCGTTCCCTCGCTGCCGATCATCAGGTGCACCAGAATGTCGACGGGTGTGTCGAAGTCGACCAGGGCATTCACGCCGTAACCCATCGTGTTCTTCAGCGCAAAGAGCTCCGCGATACGGCGCACTGAATCGGGGTTGTTGCGCACGCGATCGCGCAGGCGAATGAGCCCGGTGTAGAGCTCGGGTTCGTGGGCGCGCAGGAATTCGTCGGCGTCGCTGCGTGATGTGTCGATGATGGTTCCGCTCGGCAGCACCACGATGAGCGATTCCAGCGTTCGGTAGCTGTTCTGGTGCGTGCCGCACGCCATGCCGCTGGAGTTGTTCGCGACGACCCCACCAATGGTGCAGGCAACTTCGCTGGCCGGGTCGGGGCCGAGCTTTCGACCAAACCGCGCGAGCCTCTGGTTCACCTGGCGAACGGTCGCCCCGGGCTGCGCGCGAACCCGGGCACCGTCATCCAGGATCGTGATCTGTCGAAACGCCGAGCGTGTGTCGGCGAGCACGCTATCGGTGACACCCTGCCCGCTGAGGCTGGTTCCGCCCGAGCGAAACGTGAGTGTTTGCTCTCCCGCCCGAACGCTCCGAAACAGGTCGGCGATGTCGGTGATGCTCGCCGGGCGGTGCACAACCTGCGGAACCAGGTAATAGTGAGAGGCATCATGCGCCATCGCCCGACGGTCGATGGAACGGGTCGACGTTGTCATCGCAGTCATGCGTCGTCCGTCTTCCGCGCCGTCGCGACGGCGGCGTTGTGCCACAGGTAGGGCGCGCGCTGCGGGAGCGGTTGGTGCTCGCTGAGCATCATGCGCGCGAGGTGAACGGAACCATGCAGCGGGTTTGCTGCGGCGGGCGTCACGGTGGCATTCGGCCGCAGTCTCGCGAACTCCGCCTCGNGAGCATCATGCGCGCGAGGTGAACGGAACCATGCAGCGGGTTTGCTGCGGCGGGCGTCACGGTGGCATTCGGCCGCAGTCTCGCGAACTCCGCCTCGAATGCCTCCGTGAACGCCCCACCGGCAGCGAATAGGCCGCCCGCGTAGGCGGCGCGCTGTGGCAACGACGGAACCAGGGCGGCAGCCAGCGATTGCGCCGCGTGGGTTCCGGCCTCGGCGAGAAGCTGGCGTGCCTCATCGTCGCCGTCAGCGGCGAGCGTCGCCACATCGGGGGTGAACGAGGCCAAGACGCCCGCGCGGTCCGGTCGAGTGTAGATCTGTCGGGGCCAGGTCTCCGGGTCGCCAAATCGCTGGACGGCGGCTGCCAGCAGAGCTTCGCCTCCTCGGGCAACGTCGTCATGCGTCGTTAGTGCTCGTTGCAGCGCGTGCATGCCGATCCACGACCCGCTGCCGCGGTCGCCAAGCACATGCCCCCATCCGTCCACGCGATGCCAGGTGGACGCAAAGTCGGTGCCGAACGCGATCGACCCGGTTCCCACGGCGATCACCGCGCCCGCGGCGCCGCCCAGTGCGCCCACATGCGCGGTGATGGCATCGGCGGCGATCACGACAGGAACGCCAGCCTGCGCGGAGATGTCAGCGAGGAGTTGCGGCGGGTCAGCCACAAGCGTTGCCAATCCGGTTGCCCCGATGCCGATGCCGCGGAGTTGGCCGGTATCCCGATCTGTGAACTCGCGCTGCGCGCGATCAATCAGCTTGCGCGCGGTGTCGAGCGCCGTTGACCCCGTCGTCGCCACTTGTACGGCGTCGCCGACCAGGGTGGGCGACGCGCTGGTCCCGTGCGTGGTCTCGCCATGCTCATCGGTGACGGTTGCCGCGATCGCGCGGCTCCCGGTTCCGCCGATGTCGATGCCGAGAACCCACGCACCGCTCACTTACTCATCCCCGCCGTCAGACCAGAGACGATTTGCTTGGTTGCCACCAGGAAGAGGATGACCAGGGGGATTGTCGCCAGGGTGAGACCGGCAAACAGGGTCGCCCAGTCGGTCTGATACTCACCGAAGAAGCGGGTGATACCGACCGGCAGGGTGTAGGCCGATTGATCGCGAATCAGAATCAGCGGGTAGAAGAAGTCGTTCCACACCGGCACGAAGCGGAACACAATCACCGTCGCGATGGCGGGCTTGACCAGCGGGAGGTGAACGCGGAAGAACGTGGAGAACGCTCCGGCACCATCCAAGCGGGCCGCCTCATCGAGCTCGATCGGGAGTTGACGGAAGAAACTGGCCAGCACAAACGTGGAGAACGGAATACCCAGTGCGGCGTAAACCAGAATCAGGCTCCACAGGTTGCTGACCATGCCGAGGCTGTCCAGGAGGAAGAACAGGGGCAGGATCGCGAGGTAGACCGGCAACATCAAGCCGGACAGAAACAGCCCCTCCAGGGTACGAAACAGCTTCGATTTGGTTCGCGCAAAAGCGTACGCAGCCAGCAGGGAAACCGCCGTGGAGATCACGACGGAGGCGATCGTCACGAAGATGGAGTTGAGAAAGTACGTCTCAAACGACGCCGTAACCCACGCCTTTTGGTAGCTCGTGAAGTTCGGGCTGAGCGGCAGACCCAGCGGGTCTTTCGCCATGTCTTGTGTGGTGCGCAACGAGTTGCTCACCATCAACAGTAGCGGCGCGATGGAGACGGCAGCGTAGATCCACAAAAAGCTGGACGCGGCGATTCCGCCCAGGGTCGGCTTGTTGCGACGGCGACGCGGCGCGGTGGAACGCGCCGGGCCCGGAGCTGTCTCGGCCACGGGTGAAGAAGTCAGGGTTACCATTAGTACAGTCTCCGTTCGGCGCGACTGAGCAGCCACGTGATCAAGATGGAAACACCAAAGATAAACAGGAAGAGGAGGGTCGCGATCGCCGACGATGTGCCAATCGCATTCGTTGATCCTGATTCAAACGCGGTGCGATAGAACATCAGGCTGAGCACGTCGGTGGCCCGGGCCGGCGATCCTTGCGATCCGCCGAGGGCGTACGGGATCGCGAAGGCTTCCATCGCCCCGATAAAGGTAAGAACGCTCACGGTACCAATGGCGGGAATAAGCATGGGGAAGGTGATGTCACGGAACCGCTGCCAGGATGATGCGCCATCGAGCGACGCAGCCTCATCGATCTCTTCCGGGATACCTCCGAGCGCTGCGCCATAGAGGAGCACCGGGAAGCCGACCCACTGCCAGGCGGTGACGAAGACGACGACCCAGATCGCCGTCTGTGGGTTGCCCAACCATGGCTGCGCGAGATCGCCCAGCCCGATGCCGCGCAAGATGCTGTTGACCGGGCCAAACAGTGGCGAGAGCATCAGCGACCACAGGTAACCGACAACGAGAGGCGAGACCAGGTACGGCAGCGTGTACATGGTCTGGAAGAACCGCTTGAAGCGACGCACCCGGTGAAGCAGCGTTGCGAGCCCCAGACCAATGGTGTTCTGGAACAGCATGGCGCCGATAAACAGCACCACGTTGTGCATGAACGCGTTCGGGAGCTGCTCGCTGTAGGGCAGCGTCGTGAACAGCGTGACGTAGTTGTCAAAGCCGCTGAAGTCACCGCGCAGAATGCCCGTCCAGTCAAAGAACGAGTAGCTGAGCGCGGTCAGCAGCGGGTACAGAATGAAGATCGCAAACAGAATGAGTGCGGGAAGAACGAAGACCATGCCCGTGGTCTTCGACAGGGCGATACCGGTGTATCGGGTGCGCGCCCTGCGCGGGGTGATCACGGACATGGTCCTCATTTCCTCCTATGAAGCGACGTCGACTACGGGGTCGGCGTGAACCACTGCGAGACACCGGTCTGCAGTGCGGTTGCGGCTGACGTCGGGTCGGCGTCGCCCATGAACATCTTCTGGATCTGCTCACCCAAGACGGCGGTGCCCTGCGGCTCGCCGTAGCGGAAGTTCACCAGGAGCAGGTACGACGCGGGGCCGTCCTGGTAGTTCGACCATGCTTCTCTCATGACCGGGTCGGCGTAATCAACACCGGGGATGGCCGAGAACTGGTTCAGTTCATCTGCGACGAGCTGTCCGAATTCTGCCGTCGCCATCCAGTTCAGCAGCTCAAACGCTGCGTCCTTGTTCTTCGACTTCGAGTTGATTGCGAAGTTTCCGTCTGCGTAGGCGGGGCTCACCGGGGTGTCCGACACAGCCTGCGGGGGCAGCGGCACCTGGTACGAACCGATCTCCATGTCGGGAGCCTGGGTCGTGAACGTGGCGATCTCGAACGATCCACCCGGGAACTGCGCCGCCTGGCCCGAGGTGAACTGAATCTGGCTGTCGGCGTAGCTCACGCCAACGACGTCAGGGACCATGAACTCCTGCATGTCGGAGACGACCTGCAGCGACGCCACATAGTCGGCGTCGGTGAAGTCCTTGCTGCCGTCCAAGACAGCCGCTTCAAAGTCGGTTCCGCCGTAGCGGGCCGAACCCACGATATCGGCGAAGATCGGCAGAATCCACGCGTCCTTTGCACCGAGCGCCATCGGCGTGATGCCGGCGTCCTTCAGTTCCGTGTTCAGCGCGATGAACTCATCCCACGTGGTCGGAACTTCGAGACCGTGTTCTTCAAAGATGCCTTTGTTGTAGAACATCTGCAGGGTCTGGGTGGCCAGTGGAACCGCGTAGGTCTTGCCGTCTTCCTTGCCCTTGGCTCCAGCCAGAACGCTGGGTGCGATGGCGTCGAGCCCCTCAACCTTGCCATCAATGGACTCGAGCTGACCGGCTTCGATGTTCGGCTGCAGCTGACCGTAGGCGCGAACCATCGGGATGTCGGGTCCGTCGCTGCCGGCCAGGCCCGTCGTGAGGATCTGGTTGTATTCCGTGTTCTGGAATGCCTCGAACTCGACCGTGACGCCGGGGTGCGCTTCTTCGTAGACGTCGAAAATCTTGTTGTACTTCTCGATGTCTTCGGTGCGCCACGACCAAACGGTCAGGGTAACCTCTTCGGCACTCGGGTCGGCCGATCCGCCGCTGGATGCGCTGGGTGCACATGCGCTCAGCAACAATGCGGAACTCAGGGCGATCGCGCCGACGGCTAGTGATCGTTGCCTCATCTGTTTCTCCTTTGATTCTGTGATGGTGCGGGATAAGTGTTAGGAACGTGGGGGCGCGTCAAGCAGGCGCAACGCGTCGCGCACGGATTGTTGTGCGTCGGCGAGAGCGGAACGCGCGTGCTCGGGATCGACACGGGCGATCGTTGCAACGATGGCTACCTTAAGTTCACCATCGCACCGGGCCAAAACCTCGCGGGCGGCCTGTTCGTCGAGGGACGTCGCCTGCATCAGGATGCGGATGGTGCGGCGACGAAGCTTCTCGTTTGTGGCCACGACCGAGACCATCAGGTTTGACCAGGTGCGACCGACGGCGACCATGAGCGCGGTCGAGAATCCGTTGAGCACGAGCTTCTCCGCGGTTCCCGCTTTCAGGCGAGTGGAACCGGTGATCACCTCTGCCCCCGTGTGCAGCACGACATTGAAATCGGCCAGGGGAGCCAGGGAGGCGAACTCGTTGCAGGAAACCAGCGCGGTAACGCTGCCCGCTTCGCGCGCCGCCGACAGCGCTCCACCGACATAGGGGGTGTTTCCCGACGCGGTAAGGCCAATGGCGACGTCGAGGGGGCCGAGGCCGGCTGCCGCTTGGCGACCCTCCTGCTGGGAGTCTTCGGCGTCTTCGACGGCGCGAATGAGAGCCTGCTCGCCTCCGGCGATGTGCGCCACGACCAAGTCGGGTTCGAGGTTGAACGTCGGCAGCAGTTCTGCGGCATCGAGCACCGCCAGGCGGCCGGAGGTTCCGGCGCCGAAATAGTGGATGCGTCCGCCCTGCAAAAAACGAGCGGCGGCGATCTCGACCAGCTCGGCGACCTGCGGAATAACCGCAGCCACCGCATCGATCGCAGTGCGATCCTGCTCGTTCAACAGGGTTAAGAATTCTGCCGTCGTCAGTTCGTCGATGCCGAGCGATGATTCGAGGCGCCGTTCGGTCGCGGGCAGCAGCGCGTCACCCTCGAGGGTCGGGTCAAATGCCCCACTCTGTGCCTGGTCTGTCCTACCCATACCGCTTGGAATCCCCCATCGAATTGTCGCCACGCGCCCGACGGCCGTGTCGTTGAATATGAGTATGTATAAAAGTTTCAGAAAATGGAAGTCTCTTGGAGATTTTTTTCTGAAAGGCGCGGTTTGTGCAACCATGGGGTCATGGCACGCGTCCGCGATCTACTCTCGATAGCGCGTTATGGCGTGGTTCCGACATTCTCCGGCGCGGTCGTGATGGCCGCCGAGAACGGGGTCGTGACCACTCAGGAGTGCGTCGGCGAGACCATCGCATGGGCTGACGATGCCCGCACCCCGTGGTCGGGTGAAAGCAACTCCATCACCGTCGACACGTTGTTCGACGTCGCCTCTCTCACCAAGCTCTTCACGGCCGCGACCGTGCTGATCGCCCTCGATCACAGCAATGAGCGCCCCGATGCACCCGCGCACCGCTTTGTTCCGGAACTTGAGGCGGGGGCTGCACGCGACATCACCGTTGCGCACCTCCTCACCCACACCGCAGGCTTTGCCGCCGAGTGGCGGGATGCCGCGCCAGATGCGGCGAGCGCCGACCGGTTTCGCGCGACGCGGCCGCAGTTTTCGCCCGGCTCGACCCACCTCTATTCCTGCGTCGGCTACATCTGGGCCGGGCTCATCGCCGAGGCAATCACCGGCGAACGGCTCGATGAGAGCATGCAGCGCGCGATCTTCGAGCCGCTCGGAATGACCCACACCGGATTCACGCCATCCGCTCGCGCTGTGGGTGAGCCGATTGCTGCAACCGAGTTTCAACGCGTGCCGGCTCGCGGCCTCGTGCACGGCCACGTTCACGATGAGGCGTCGTGGGCGCTCGGCGGGATCGCCGGAAACGCCGGGCTGTTCAGCTCGGCTCGCCAGCTGCTGACGTTTGCAGAACTGCTGCGCAACGACGGCGCACACAACGGCCGCACAGTTCTGGCGCCGTGGGTTCATGCGGCGCTCACCACCGATCAACTGCCCGCCGCAATCGCAAACCACCCCGGCTACGGGCAGGCGATGGGTGCACGCGTGAGTGATCGCGCATGGATGGGGGCATGGGCGGACAGCGGTGCGATCGGGCACACCGGTTTCACCGGAACCAGCCTGATCACCCAGCCTGACGGCGACCGTTCAGTAGTATTTCTGTCAAACCGTGTGCACCCCTCTCGCGACGGAACGGATCTTCGTGTTTTGCGTGCCACCATCGCCGATGCCATCGCACACGCCGAGGAGCCAGAATGACCGCAGATGTCTTCATCTCGCTACGCCAGCGGTTACCGTCGCTACGCAAGACGGAGAAGCGCATCGCCACCTTCGTGTTAGACAACCCCGGCGTGGTGGCCGGGTGCACCATCACCGAGTTGGCGAGTCTGTGTGAAACCTCGCAGGCCAGCGTGGCGCGTTTTTGTCAGGCCGTTGGGTACAGCGGATACAAAGAGTTCCGCCTGGCGCTGGTTTCTGCGAGCAGTCGCGAAGAGGCAGCGCGCGAGCACTTTCGCGTGGCCGACGCCGACATCGACCCCGAAGACAGCGCATTCGATGTCGTCAATAAAGTGGCGTATCAAGAGGTTCGTGCGGTCGAAGAGACGGCCAGGGGTCTCGATCTCGAAGCGCTCGACGCGATTGTTGCGGCCATCAGCGCCGCGTCTCGCATTGACATCATTGGTGCCGGCTCCAGCGGACTCACCGGCCAGGACCTGCACCAAAAACTGCACCGATTCGGCTTGACCACCTACTTCTGGGTCGACGCGCACTTGGCGCTCACCTCGGTCGCGCTGAGCAGTCCCACCTCTGTCGCCATCGGTATCTCCCACTCCGGCCTCACCGTCGAGACGTATCAGGCGCTGGAAATCGCTCGAGCTGCCGGTGCCACGACGGTTGCGATCACGAATTTTCCAGATTCGCCGTTGGCCGAACTGGCCGATCATGTGCTCACCACGTCGGCGCGTGAGACGCCTCTGCGTTCCGGGGCGACGGCCAGCCGCATTGCGCAAATGGCGCTCGTCGACTTTCTCGTTGTGCGCCTCCTACAGAGCCAGCTCGATCGCGCAGCCACCTCGCTGCGCCGCACCTACGAGGCCGTGCAGCCCCACCGATTGAGCGTCAATCACCACCCCTCAACCTCGACCGACCCGGCACCCTAATCGCCGAGGAGGCGTGCGCGTTGTGGCGACTCTCATCCCCGGGCAGTAGCGTGTAAGGGTCCCCTTCCTTATTCGCTGAGATGACTGTGCCCGAAGCCACCGCACCACCACCCCCGCTCCTGCGCGTGCGCGATCTGACGATCACTCACACCGGCAACGCTGCACCGGCGCCGCAGGGGGTCAGCTTCGACGTTTTCCCTGGAGATGTCCTGCTCATTCTGGGGCCGAGCGGTGCGGGTAAATCCACGCTGACCTTGGCACTCAATGGGTTGATTCCGCATGACATCCCCGCCGACATCTCCGGCACGGTTGAGATTGACGCTCTGACGGCCCCCGCGGCAACGCCCGCTCAACTGTCCCCGCACGTCGCGATGGTCTTCCAAGACCCCGATGCCCAACTCGTCACCGGTTCCGTCTATGACGAAGTTGCCTTCGGGCTCGAGAACCTCCTGTTACCTGTACCCACCATTCATGCCAAGGTCGAGGCAGCCCTGCGCAAAGTTGGCCTGTGGGATCGGCGCCGCGCTAACCCTGATGCACTCTCCGGTGGTGGCCGCCAACGTCTCGCTATCGCGTGCGCCCTCGCGATGGGCGCTCCCGTGCTCGTCCTGGATGAACCCACCGCCAATCTCGACCCGCAGGGTATCGATGAGGTGTACGCCGCTCTGGCAGACCTGGTCGCCGACGGCGAGCAGGCCATCATCCTCGTCGAGCATAACCTCGACGCCGCGATGGGTTTCGTCACGCGTGTGCTGGTCCTTGATGAGGCGGGGCGGGTGGCCCATGACGGAACCCCGGAGCAGATTCTTCGTGAGCGCGCCGACGAGTTGAACGCCTTGGGCGTGTGGTTGCCTGAGGCAACCCTGGCGGCACTCACGTTGCGCGAGCGTGGCATGGCGATCGATCCGCTCCCGCTGACCGCGAGCGAACTAGCCGCAGCGTTGCCTCCGCGCACCACGATCAACTCCCCCGCTGTCGCGCAGGTGCCGCCCGCGCCGGTCGTCGCCCAGGTCAGAAACCTGACGTTCGAGCGCGAACACATGTCGGTGCTGAGCGACGTTTCCCTCGACATCGTCGAGCAGTCCTTCACGGCCATTGTGGGCGCGAATGGTGCTGGCAAGACCACACTGTTGCAGTTGATGTGTGGGGTGATGCGCCCACCCAAGAACGTCGTTTCGATCGCCGGTATTGACCCGGCGAAGGCACGGGCGCGCGTCATCGCGGATCGCATTGGCTTTGTATTTCAGAACCCCGAGCACCAGTTCATGACCGCGACGGTGTTCGACGAGCTGGCGTATGAACTGCGTGCCCGCAAGCGCCCCGAAGCCGAAGTGCGCGAGCGCACGGAGGCGATGCTGGAGCGGTTCGGACTCGCCGACAAAGCCGGCATGCACCCGTTCTTGCTTTCTGGCGGACAAAAGCGGCGCCTCTCGGTGGGCACCGCCCTGCTGTCGGGCGCTCGCATTCTGGCGCTTGATGAGCCGACGTTCGGCCAGGATCGCGCCCGTGCGCACGAACTGCTCGACCTGCTGCGCGAATTGCAGAACGACGGAACCACGATTCTGGTGGTGACGCACGACATGCAGCTAGTGGCTGATTACTCGACGCACACGATCGCACTCGCCGCGGGACGTGTGATTGCTTCCGGAACTACGCGTGATGTGTGGGCTCAGCCCGCGGCGCTCGAGGCCGCCGGGCTGCGCGTGCCGCCCGTGCAGCGTGCGATGCAGTCCCGCGCTGACTACGCGGATGTGTGGCGCATCTCGGATCTGGCACAGGCAGGGGCGGACGCATGACGATTCCGGCTCCCGCGGCGTACACCACCGGGTCGCTCGACGTTTTTCAGACCACCGAGCAGGCACCCGCGTGGCGTTATCTGCACCACATCAATCCGCTCGCGAAACTTGCCGCTCCCGTGGTTCCGGCGATCGCTCTGCTGTTCGTCCGCGATATTGATACGCCTCTCGCGTTCTTGGCGCTGTCGTATCTCGTGCTGCTGACCGGGGCGCGCATGACGAAGGCGCTCACCATCACGCTATTCGTCGCGTTTCCGCTCGCGGTGCTCGTCACGGGTGCCGGGCTCACGCTGTGGATGGACACGTCACAGGTCGGCGGCTCGACGGTGTTCACCATCGGTTCGCTCGCGATCACGAACGGCGCGATCGAGCAGGGTTTCGCGGCGGCGCTGCGCTTGGCCTCGCTCATTGCGGTGTCGCTTATTGCGGGTGTGACCACGTCGGGGCCGGATCTCGTGCGCTCGGCCGTGCAGTACCTCAAGCTGCCGTACCGCATCGGCTACACGGCGCTGGCCGCGTATCGGTTCGTGCCGCGCTTCAAGCATGAGCTGTCGATCATTCGCTCGGCACACCGTGTGCGCGGTCGACACGGTGGTCGGGGTCCGATCGCGGCGATCGCGCGCGGTTGGGGCTACACACTGCCTCTCATGGCCGGCGCGATCCGTCACGCGGAGCGCGTCGCCCTCGCAATGGACTCCCGCGCCTTCGGTGCGCACCCGACGCGCACCGAGCGCCACGAGGTTCCGCTTCGCGCCCGTGATTTCTGGTTCGTCGCGCTGTCACTTGTGATCACGGTGGCGATCTTCGCGGTCTGTCATCCCTGGTCCTGAGTGGTTTCTGGGAGACTTTGCGGGTCTCCACAAGGCGTGGCACTGAGTTTCACGTTGTTTGAGACGGAATTTCACAGAACCCTGTCTTTCGCGACGCAATCGCCTTAGAATTTGGGCATGCGGCAGTGACGCCGCGACAGCTTTCTGAGGAAGGATCCGGCATGGACCGCAAGATTTTTGATGAGGACCACGAAGCATTCCGCGACGTCGTCAAGCAGTTCGTAAAGCGCTACGGAACCATCGAAGCGCGCGAGCGTTGGGAAGCGAACGGCGAGGTTGACCGCGAAACGATGCTCGCGGCCGGCGAGTCGGGCATCATCGGCCTCTCGGTTCCCGAGGAGTTCGGTGGCGCCGGCATGCTGCAGGACTACCGCTTCCGCACGATCGTCAACGAAGAGACGATTCGTGCTGGCCTCGGCTCGCTCGCCGGCGCCTTCGGCATCCAGGACGACCTGGCGGTTCCCTATCTCGCGCACTTCGGCACCGACGCCCAGAAGGCCAAGTGGCTGCCGGGCATGGCAACCGGTGAAATCATCGGTGCACTCGCGATGACCGAGCCGGGTGCTGGTAGCGACCTGCGCGGTATCAAGACCACCGCCAAGAAGGTTGACGGCGGCTACATCGTCAACGGCGCGAAGACCTTCATTTCATCAGGCAAGACGGCTGACCTTGTTGTCACGTTTGTGAAGACCGGCGAGGGCAACCGTCCGGACGCGTTCTCGCTCATTCTCATCGAGAACGGCATGGAGGGCTTCGACCACGGCAAGAAGCTCAACAAGATGGGCTTCCACGGGCACGACACCGCAGAGCTCTCGTTCTCTGACGTTTTCGTGCCGGAAGAGAACCTCATCGGCGGCGAAGAGGGCCACGGCTTCATCCAGCTGATGCGCAACCTCCCGCTCGAGCGCCTCTCGATCGGTGTCTCTGCGGCGGCTGCCGCCGAGGCAGGCTTCCTGTGGACGCTCGACTACGCGAAGAGCCGCGAGGCGTTCGGCCAGCCTATCCTCGGCTTCCAGAACACCTACTTCCGTCTCGCAGACATGCAGATCACGGTCGAGTCGCTGTGGGCGTACGTCGACCGCGCGATCGAGCTCTACGGCGAAAAGAAGCTCACGCCGGAAGAGGCCGCCAAGGTCAAGATCTGGGCAACCGAGCGCGAATGGGAAGTTCTCGACCAGGGTGTGCAGCTGCACGGTGGCTACGGCTACATCACCGAGTACGACATCGCCCGCGCCTTCCTCGACGCCCGTGTGCACCGCATCTACGGCGGCACCAACGAAATCATGCGTGAGATCGTCGGACGCCAGCTCGCGAAGGGCTAAGTCTTCAACACATCAGCGGGTTCGGCCTTCGGGCCGGGCCCGCTTTGTTTTGTCGTCGCTCAGCCGATGTAGTCGGGGGCTGCCGGGAGCCCGAAGAACTCTTCAAGCGTGTGGTAGCCGCCCTCGTGGTAGAGCGTCGCAAGTTCGACGCCGATGTAGCGCAAGTGCCACGGTTCTGACGTGTAGCCGGTGATGCCGGTGGAGCCGTCTTCGTAGCGGGTGATCCAGCCGAATCGCCACGCGTTTTCTGCCACCCACGCGCCCTGTGCGCTGAAACCGAAGTCGTCGAGGGTTCCGCAGCCATTGCCACACGGCACGATGTCGGCGGTGAGTCCGGTTTGGTGTTCGCTGTGGCCGGGGCGGGCGCTCTGGTGGTCGGCCTCGACTTGACCTGCGGCATCGACCTGGGAGGAGTACGACGCGACCTGCGTCGTAAACGAACGGAACCCACTGTTCAGCGCAATGGTTCCGGCACCCTCATTTTGCGCTGCGGTGACCAGCGCATCGAAAGCCGCGGCGGCCTCGGCGCGGAGATGCGGTGAGCCAGCGGCCTGCGTTGCTGGCTGCACGAGGTCATTCGGCTGCCACGACGTATCGGGGAAGGGGCGCGCCTTATTAACGACAAACCACACCGTGGCAGGGTCGTCAGGCAACACGCACTTGTGAGTGCCTACCACGACGGCGCGGCGGAACTGCTCGACTCCGCCGGTCGCGGCAATCACGTCGGTGACGTTGGCTGTGGCGAGCGCATCGGTCATCGACGGGAGAGAACAAATGAAGGCGGTGGCCGGCACCGCGCTGATTTCTGGCACCGGCAAACTCGCGACGGCCTGCGGCCGTGGCGGCGACTGGTCGGGACCGGCAGTGGGCGTTGACGAACGGGCAGCCATGCCGATCGCTGCGCCGACAATGACGGCGGCGAGCCCCACCGATGCCACCACAATGGCGGCACGCCGAGACCGCGCATGATGGCGCGCGGCGGGGAACGGAGAGTACATGGGATTATCTCGGAAATCATGTCGAGCGCCTCGGGCAACACTCGGTATATGCCAGCGTACCCATTCCGTGGGACGTTTCGCAGTGACATGATCGAAGCATGACGACTCTGCAAAAGGCCGTGGTTTACGACGAAGTGGGCGCGCCGTCCGTTCTGCGCATTGCGGAGGTTCCTGTTGCGGTTCCGGGTGAGGAACGCGTACTGGTGCAGGTGCGTGCGGTGGGGCTGAACCCGTACGACGCTAAGGTGCTGTCGGGGCGTGCGCCGCGGGATGCGGCTTTTCCGCGCGGGATCGGTGGCGACGTTGCTGGTGTCGTTTCTGCCGTCGGTGAGGGTGCGGTTTTTGCTGACGGAACCACGGTGCAGGCGGGGGATGCGGTGCTGGGTTGGGGCGTGAATACGATGCGCGAATACGCGGTCGTGCGCGCGGCGAACCTGGTGCGCGTGCCGGAGGGGTTGTCATTTGCGCAGGCAGGATCGCTCGCGACGCCGGCATTTGCCGCAAACGCGTTGGTGCATGCGCTGGCGCTTCCTACCTCGGGCACGATCTTGGTTTCTGGCGCGACCGGCATGGTGGGCAGCCTCGTTTCGCAGTGGGGCGTACGGGCAGGGCTTCGGGTGCTGGGCACAGTGAGCGCTCGGAATTTTGAGCGGGCGCGCGGGCTTGGGGTGGAGCCGGTGGAGTATGGCGCGGGGCTTGCCGAGCGGTTGCGGGAGGCTGTCGGTGGCGACGTTCTTTCGGCTGTCTACGACACGGTGGGCGAGGAGACGCTGGCCGCAGCGACGGCGGTTGACGCGCACGCGCTCGTGACGATTGCCGGCGATGAGGTTGCCGAGCGGTTCGGGGCCATTTCGACGACCACGACGACGCGCGATATCGGGTTCTTGGCTTCACTTGCCGCCGATGTTGCGTCGGGCGCCATTTCTTATGCGGTGGCGTCGACGTTTGCGCTTCAAGACGTCGTGGCCGCCTTCGAGTTTTTAGAGTTTGGCCACCCGCAGGGCAAGGTCGTGCTCGAAGTATCGTAGATTTTTGTTCGATAGTGGGTTGACTTTTGGTTAGTACGGGTGTTCTATTGCTTCATGCGGTGGAACGGTCAACAACTCGGCGCTGTCGATGACAATGCCTTGCCCGGCATGGAGCAGCTGGGTGGTTTCATTCGGTCTGTCACGACGCCGGAATTCGCTGGCGTCACGTTTCACGAGGTGCTGGCGCGGTCGGCGTTGAACCGTGTGCCGTCGTCTTCGCGCATGATGTTCGACTGGACGATCAATCCCTATCGCGGCTGCTCGCACGGCTGCGTCTACTGTTTTGCGCGCGGCACGCACGAGTATCTCGAACTCGACGCTGGGTCTGACTTTGACAATCAAGTGGTTGTGAAGGTGAACATCGCCGACGTTGTGCGGCGAGAGGTTTCGCGGGCGTCGTGGCGGCGGGAGCGCGTGCATCTCGGTACGAATACCGACCCGTATCAGCGCGCGGAGGGTCGGTACGCCCTGATGCCCGGAATCATTGATGCCCTGGCGGGGAGCGGAACCCCGTTGGCGATTCTGACGAAGGGCACGCTGTTGCGGCGAGACCTCCCGATGCTCGTGGATGCCGCGCGCGAAGTGCCGGTGTCGATTGCGATGTCGATTGCCGTTTTCGATGATGCCCTGCAGCACAGCGTCGAGCCGGGCACGCCGACGGCAGCCGCTCGGTTGGCGACTGTTCGTGCTGCCGTCGAAGCAGGATTTCGGGTGCGGGTGTTTTTGATGCCGATCATGCCGCACCTGACCGACTCACTGGAGTCGTTGGACGATGCGCTCGCACAGATCAAGGCGGCGGGCGCGAGTGGTGTGACGTGGGGCGCCCTGCACCTCCGGCCCGGGGTGAAGCCGTGGTTCATGCAGTGGCTCGAACGAGAGCGGCCAGATCTCGTGTCATCGTACGCGGGGTTGTACCCGGGCATGTCTGCCGCCGCACCGAAAGCGTATCGGCAGTGGCTCGGGCGGCGGATTCGTCCGCTTCTTCGCGCGCACGGTCTCGCCGCGTTCGAGGACGACGACTACGGTGTGCGGCCGGCGCGTGCGGGTGGCGTTTCGAGCGGTCGGCGCGGCGCTGTTGGGGATGGCAGCAGTGCGGGGCGCATATCGGCACGATCAGGGATGACGCCGGTGCGCGCGACCGGGCGACTCGTGCCGAATCCCGAGGGGCCCGCGATGCTGTTCTAGTCGGGGCGGCGGGCGCAGCCGGGATTAGGCAAGAACGCGGGCGCAGTGGGCGCAGTGGGCACAGCTGGCAACTCCGAAAACACCGGTGGCCCGCCCAGACGAATCTGAGCGGGCCACCGGTGTGTAGAACTGGTTACGCCGTGATTTCCTCAAGCGTTGCCGAGCGACCTGCGATCTCTTCGATCACGTCGTCACCGGCGCGAGCCTCGTCGAAGGGTGCTTCGATCTCGGCGCGGTCAAGGAGTTCGGTCATGCGGCGGCGGCGCTGACGCGGGATGAGCGTCACGACACGTCCGCTGTTGCCGGCACGGCCCGTGCGGCCCGAGCGGTGCATGTACGTCTTGTACTCGTCGGGGGCGTCAGCCTGAACCACCAGGTCGATGTCATCAACGTGGATACCGCGAGCGGCGACGTCGGTTGCGACGAGCACGTCGACGCGACCCGAGGTCATACGCTGCAGGTTGCGCGTGCGCTTGGCCTGGTTCAGGTCTCCGTGCAGTGCGACGGCCGGGATGCCGGCGTCTTCGAACTGCTCGGTCAGCATTTCTGCGTATGCGCGGGTGCGGGTAAAGACGAGGGTCTTGCCTTCGCGGTCGACCAGGGAGGTGAGGATGTCAGCCTTCTCGCGGTGCTCAACCATCAGCACGCGGTGCTCGATGGTCCCGGAGTCCTGATCTTCACCAGCAACTTCGTAGACGGCCGGCTCAACGAGGAACTCGTTGACGAGGGCTTCGACCTCGGCGTCCAGCGTTGCCGAGAACAGCAGCTTCTGGCTGCCGTCCTGCGTCTGGCGGAGGATGCGTTGCACGGGCTCGAGGAATCCGAGCTCACACATGTGGTCAGCCTCGTCGAGGACCGCGAACTTGACCTCGGAAAGGTCGAGCTTGCGCTGCTGGATGAGGTCTTCGATGCGGCCGGGCGTGCCGATGATGATGTCGACACCCTTCTGCAGCGCACCCACCTGGCGACCCTGGGGAACGCCACCGTAAATCTGGGTCGTGAAGAGTCCGACGCTACGTGCGATCGGCTGCACGGTGCGGTCAATCTGCAGAGCGAGCTCGCGCGTCGGCGCGAGGATGATTGCGGACGGCTTGCGGCCGAACTCACGCTTGATGCCGGCGCGCGAGCGCAGCAGCGCCTCGACGAGCGGAGCACCGAAAGCGATGGTCTTGCCGGAACCCGTACGGCCACGGCCGAGGGTGTCGCGACCATCGAGGATGTCGGGGATCGTCGCAGCCTGAATCGGGAACGGCGACTCAGCGCCGAGTTCGCTCAGTGCGCGGACGATGTTGTCACCGAGGCCGAGTGCCTGGAACGTCGTCTCGGCGACGTCGTCAGCGGATACCGCCTGCGCCTCGAGACGCTCAAGTACGACATCTTCGTGATCTTCGAACGACTTCTTGGTTTCGGTCTTGTTCCAGTCGGAACGGTCGCCACGCGGACGCTCGTTGCGGTCGTCGCGGAACGACGGGCGCTCGGCACGAGCCGGGCGGTCACCGTACGAAGCGCGCTCGTCGCGGCCACGTGCCGGACGCTCGTCACGGTTGAAGCGCGAACGGTCGCCATCACGGAACGACGGGCGGTCGCTGCGAGCCGCGCGGTCGTTGCGGTCGAAACGACGCTCGCCGTCGCGGGGTGCACGGTCATCGCGGTTGTACGAGCCACGGGTGTCGCGGTCGCCACGGTTGTACGCGGGACGGTCATCGCGGTTGAAACGACGCTCGCCGTCGCGGCCACCACGGTCGTCGCGGTTGTACGAGCCACGGTCGGTGCTGTTGTCGCGGTTGTAGGCCGGGCGGTCATCACGGTTGAAACGACGTTCGCCATCGCGTGCGGCGCGGTCGCCACGGTCGTCGGTCTGGAAGCGCGAACGCGGGCCGTCGCGGAACACCGGACGCTCGCGGTCGAAACGACGCTCGCCATCGCGTGCCGGGCGTGCGCCACGGTTGACGTCGCGGTCGCCACGGTCCTGGCGAGGGCGGTCGTCGCGGTTGTAGCGGTCGCCACGGTCACCGCGGTCGTCGCGGTTGAAGCGGGGGCGCTCGTTGCGGTCGCCACCGGCGAAGCGGTTGTTACGGCCGCCGCGATCGTTACGGTCGTTGCCGTAGCTGCGACCCCGGTCGTCGCCGCGGTCGCGCAGGTCGCCACGCTCGTGACGGTCGTCGCGCGTCGAAGCGTCGCGCGACGGACGGCCGGCGGCGTTGTCCTGGATTCCGCGAGCGTGGTCGCGACCGGCGCGGTCGTCAGCCGACCAGCGTGCCTTCTTCGGCGCCTCGGCTTCGGCGGGAGCCTGGTAGCCGCGGTGCGAGCGGCCAATGCCCTGCTTCGTGGCCTTCTTGCGCTCCGAGTAGCGGGGGTCGTAGTTCTTGGGCGCGCGGGAGCCGCCCGATTTGTGGTTCTTCGGCATGAAGTGAATTAGTCCTTGAGTTGTCGCACGAAAACAGCGCTCGCGCATAGGCGAGTAACCCGGACTATCGTCGGCCGGGGCCATTCCTGTGATGTTCCGCGCACCGATCGGTGCACATCATCGGCCCCTGAGGCTCACACAAAAGATTTTCCGCTGACGCGGTTGCCTCAATGCCGACAGTCCAGTTTAACCGACGGGCGTCTGAGAAAGCGCCGTGCACCCAATCGTCCGTCCTGCGCCCGGCGCAACTCCCGGTTCCGCCCCCGGACGCTACCCCCGCGAGCGCCCCTGCAGAACGTAGCGGAGAGTGAGCCCGGCCAGGGCGATGACGGCTGCGACCACGATGGGGCGGAGCGAGAGTTCTGGCATGAAGAGGTATTGCTGGAACACCTGCAGCGCGTATTCGGGGACTTCGCGCCACTCCTTCAGCATCACGCGCGAGCCCAGCACGGATGCCGACGCTGTGATCGCGGCCGGCGTCACCCACAACAGTGCGAGCGCCCCGACGGTCGCGGCGATGCGGCCCGATGTATGCACGCCAACCATGACGACCGCGAATCCGACGCCGACGGGTGTGACCCAGAGGGTGATGGAGGACAGCATCGACATGTCTTGATGCGGCGCGATTACCGAAGCCAACTCGCGGATCCAGCCACCGACAAACAGGACGAAGAGTGTGGTTCCGATCAGCCACCCCGGCGATGCCCATCGTCCTGCGGCGTGCGTTTTGGTTCCGGAACCGAACCCCAGGCTGCAGAGCACACACGTCAGAAAGGCCGTGACGAGGCAGAGGGCCAGGCCCGTCGAGATGACGGCGAAGTATAGTTGCGATTCGCCATTACCTTTGAGACCCAGCAGCGTGACAAAAGCGGACTGGATGACGGCGATACCTTGGAGTCCGCTCACTCCCAGCACGACCCACCAGCGTCGGGCTCGGAGTCCGGGCGTGAAGCCCGTGATGAGACCGGCGAGCCCGGCTCCCACGATGAAGTACGCCGCGACGGCGTGCACGTAGTACTGGCTGAACGGTGCGAGCGCGAACGGCATATCGGTGTTGTTCGTGCCCCACAGATTCTGTAGTGGGAGTCGGGCGCCGGTCATCCACCACGGAAGCAGCCCGAGGCCTGCGGCGGCAACGCCAAGCGCGACCGCGCCGATTCGGCCCTTCGTTGTGGCTCGCATGCGGTCAGCCTAGGTGTGTTTCTCTCAGGCCTGGCCTGCCGCGCAGGGGTTTGTAATCTTTCGGACATCTGCGCAGTGTGAAATAGACGCATGGCACATGCTGATCCGATTACCGTCGCGATCGAGCGCCAGATCGATCCCACCCGCACGATCGAGGCAACAAGTTGGATGCAAGCAGGCGTTGACCTGGCTGCTGGATTCGACGGTTTCTTAGGTTCAGGCTGGGTTCGCGCTGGCGCCGAGAGCGAGCTCTGGTACATGCTTTACCGCTTCACCGACATTGCGACCCTCGAGGCGTGGGAGCAATCGTCGCAGCGCAATTGGTGGCTGGACTCCGGCCGCGCATTCGCGAAGGAAGTACGCACCGAGCGCCGGACCGGCATTGAAGGCTGGTTTGACGCACCACTGGGTGCGATGCTCAACGACCCGGCGACGGGGCCGATCGCGCAGGTCATTCCACCCGCACCTCCGCGATGGAAGCAGGCTGTCAGCATCTGGCTGGGCTTCTTCCCGGTGAATCTGCTGTTTTCGTGGCTGTTTGGGTTCATCCCGGGCTTCGACGTCTTGCCTATGCCGCTGCGCGTGCTGATCTCTACGCTCATCCTGACGCCGATCATGGCGTACTGGGTACTGCCATGGGTCACCCGCATGCTGCGGCCCTGGTTGCACAAGTAGATCGCAGGCGGGGCCGGGCCTGCCGGCGGCCGGGGAGTTGGTGTGGCCGCGAGCCGCGAACCGTCTACCCGGCGCCACTGCGCCGATACGATGAGATCGTGAGTTTTGATCCCACCGGTCGCCAAGTATTCCTGCATGCCTCGCACGATGGCCGCGTCGTTTCGGCGCAGATTTCCCAAGTGGGTGCCTCGCTTCGTCACCTCACTGTCGACGGCGTGGACGTGGTTCCGTCATTCCCCGCGGGAATCCCGGCACCCGGTGCCTCCGGCATCGTGCTGGTTCCGTGGCCCAATCGGGTGCGGGGCGGCACGTGGACGGTGGGCGACACGACGTATCAGTTGGCGATCACCGAGCCCGCACTCGACAACGCGAGCCACGGGCTGTTGCGTTTCACTGCGTACGACGTCGCGGATGGGCCGGAGTCGGTCACGCTGCGCGCCGACGTCTTTCCGCAGACCGGGTACCCATTTCACCTGCAGACATCGGTGACGTACGCGCTCGTTGCGGATGGCATCGTCGTCACGCATGCGATTCGCAATGTTGGCACGAGCCCGGCGCCGGTTGCCCTCGGCACCCACCCCTACTTAGCCGTTGGCGATGCGCCGGCGAGTGAGATTACGGTGACGTCGAGCGGAACCACATACTTCGTTGTCGACGACAAGCTGGTTCCGACGGGGTCGGCTGCCGTGACCCCCGAGAACGATTTGCGTGCGGGGCAGGTGCTGGCCGACCTCGTGCTGGACACCGCGTACACCGGACTGTCACGCGACGCCTCTGGACGTGCATCGCACACCCTGCGCGATACCGCTGGACGTACGGTGACGCTTTGGCAGGATGAGAGCTTCGACTACGTGCAGCTGTACACCGCGCGACCCTACGCTGATCGGGATGTCTCGATCGCGGTGGAGCCGATGACGGCGCCCGCGAATGCGTTCAACACCGGTGAGGCTGTGCGTTGGCTGGCTCCGGATGAAGACTGGCAAGCACAGTGGGGCATCACGTACGCGGCTAGCTGAGGCTCGGGCTCTCGCGGCCGGTTACTCGGTGCTACTCGCCGAGCGATAGCCCCGGGCTCTCGCTACTCCGCGCTCATCGACGCCGCCCATTCGGCGACCCGGCGCGTGCTTTCCTCTTCGGAGAGGTCTTCAACACGGCTCATGACCGACCAGCGCACACCGAACGGATCGCGGATACTCGCGAAGCGGTCACCGGACACAAAATTGCTCGGCGCCTCGCGAACCTCGGCTCCGGCGGCAGTTGCGCGGGCGACGACGTCATCGACGTCGGCGACAAAGATTCCCATCGAATAGCAGTCATCGCCACCGGTTGGTGCTGGTACGAGGTGGTACTCAGGGCTCGGCTCACCAATCTGGAGGTGGCCGTCTTCGAACGCTAATTCGGCGTGCACCACGACGCCACCGAACTCCGTGGCGTCGATGAGGCGGGCTCCGAAGATGTCGGCGTAGAAGGCCATGGCCTCACGTGCTCCGGGGATTGCGAGGAACGGCGTGAGGGTGCTGGATCCGTGGGGTCGGCCGTTCGTCGTGTGGGTGCCGGTGACGCCGATGCGTGGGGACTCGTTTTGCTCGTGAATACTCATGGCGTCACGCTACGCGCGGCTGGCGTGCGAGCGCTTGAAGAATTGCGACAACGTTGGAGCGCTTTGCGGTGTTGTTGGGTTCGCGTCGCTCGCGGTGTTGCGCGGTGCGGGGTTGCGGGCGCGGGTTGCAGGGTGTTCCGCGCGCTCGGGTCGTGCTTTAGCCTGTGTGCATGATCGATTCGTCGCGCGGGGTGTTGTTTCCGTCGCGGCTACCGTCATTCACTCGACTCCCACCACCGCCCGAAGTCGCGCATCTCGTCGTGTGGTTTTGGATTCCGGAGTGGAACCTCCCGCCCGGCGTGATCTCGCGGCAGGATCTCGTCGCGTACCCGGCACTCAACCTCGTCGTCGAACCCGACCAGGTGACGCTGTCTGGAGCGACGACGCGGGCGTCATATCGAGAGCTGAGCGGTGAGGGTTGGGCTGTTGGCGCGCTGTTACGGCCAGCCGCAGTCGCAGCGTTCGTCGAGTCGCCCGCAGACATTGTCGGCACGATGAGAACCGTCGATGCCGCAGACGTACTCTCTGCCGTGTCTGCGGCAATGGTTCCGGAGTCCCCTGCTTCCGCACGACATGCCGCTGCCGTGTCAGCGGTTGCGTCGTGGTTGGCGGCTCGGGCAGGCTCCGCGAGCGCGGCAGATCTGCACGCCAATGCACTGACCGATGTGTTTATGGGTGATCATCCTGCGCGGTCGGTCGCTGAGGCGGCGGCGCGGTTGGCTGTGTCGGAGCGTACGCTGCAACGAATCGCGCATCGCTACGTCGGCATGACGCCTGCAGCCATGATTCGGCGTCGGCGGCTGCAAGAAGCGGCCGAGCGGATGAGAGAGCATCCGGACGGGGATCTTGCGACGCTCGCGACGGAACTGGGCTACGCCGATCACGCGCACCTCACGCGGGACTTCCGGGTGGTGCTGGGGATCACGCCGACGGGCTATCGCGAGACGGCTACGCGCGCGAGCGAGTAACGCGGATCCGAATCACGCGGTAGACGACACCCGCGATGATGACGCACACGCCGATGAGGATTCCGGCGGCGGGAAGAGTCGCAACGAGGGTGAGGCATCCGATGGCGCCGAGGATCTGGAGCGCGCGCGGATAGCGGCGTGCGTCGCCTGACTGCCGGAAGGCCGCAACATTGGCGATGAGGTAGTACAGGAGCACCCCGAACGATGAGAAGGCAATCGCTCCACGCAGGTCGGCGACAAGGATGATCGCGATGACAATGACGCCGATCGCGATTTCGGCGCGACGTGGCACGCTCCAGCGTTCGTCTACGACCGCAAGGAATCGCGGCAGGTCTTCTTCCCGCGCCATGGCCAAAGTCGTGCGGCCGATTCCGGTGAGAAGTGCGAGGAGAGCGCCGAGGGAAGCCGTGGCTGCCGCGATGTGGAGGATCGGCGATGCGGCGGTCCACCCGGCGACCGTCAGCACGTCGGCGAGGGGGGTCGCCGTTGCTATGGCGTCAGCACCGAGAGTCAGTATGACGGCGAGTCCGACGAGCGTGTAGACGATGACCGCACCCGTGAGCGCAAAGATGATCGCGCGTGGAATGGTGCGCCGCGGAGTGACCACTTCTTCACCCATCGTGGCGATGCGGGCGTACCCGGCGAACGCGAAGAAGAGTAGTGCGGCACCCTGCAGCACACCCCATGCTGTCGGATCGGATAGCGGCTCGATGCCAAGTTCAGACGACGATGTGGCCACGCCTGACCAATACCAGCCGAGCTGCTCCGTTGTTAGTCGGGTGGTCACGGCGATGGCACCGGCCGCAACGACGATGGCGAGCCCGATCAGGCTGATGATGACCAGAATGCGTGTAAGCAACGCAGTGCGGGTGACGCCGAAGCAGTTCACCACGACGAGTGCGGCGACGGCAAGGACCGCGATCGGAACCTCGAAGCCGGTGGGTGCAGCATAGGCGGCGAAGGTCATCGCCATGGCAGCGCAACTCGCAACCTTTCCGATGAGGAAACACCAGCCGGCAATGAATCCGGCCCAGGGACCGATTTCAGCGCGTGCGTATGCGTAGGTTCCGCCGGATACCGGATGTACGGCCGCCAACTGCGCTGACGCCGTGGCATTGCAGAAAGCAACGATTGCGGCGATGGCAAGGGCCGCGAGCAGGGCATTGCCCGCGACGGACAGCACCGGACCCCAGACCGCGAATACACCAGCGCCAATCATGGAGCCCATGCCGACAACCACTGCGTCTGACAGAGTGAGTTGGCGTTTCAGTGGCACAGAAACATCGTGACACGAAGGGGTTAACGCGCGGTGACGTATTTTCGTGCGCCTGCCAAGTTCGGTGCACCTGGCCGGCGCGAAGCGAAGCTATTCGCCGTCGACAACCTCAGCCAGCACAACGGCCATCGAAAGCGTCTCACCGTCGAATTCGAACTGGAGGTATCCGTGTTCGTTGCGGTATCGGATGAATTCGTGGCTGGTCGCGATCGGCTCACCGAGGGCGTTCTGAATGTCCGCCCGAGACGAGGTGGCGTCGATGCCAGCGACGAGCGACGGCCACCCGGCATAGCGTTCGTGAGATCTCGTCTTTCGCGCATAGATAAAGATCGTGCGAAGGACGCCCTCAAGCACGAGGAAGTCGACGCCCCGATCAGAAACGGCGAGAAATTTCTCCTCGATGCCACGGTCGGTGTAGAGGTCGACTTTTGCGTTGCCTCCCAGGTTCTCCAACACCCGGCTGAAGCTCGCGTCGCTCTCACGCGCGCGCAGCGCCTGCAAAAATTCGATGATGCCGCCCTGAATCATTTCGCCCCTGAGAAATTCTTGCGATCGTCGTGCATTGATGATGCCACACGAAGTGCGCCTTGGGGGAAGGTTTCGGGAGAAGGAGGTTTCGGTTACGGGCGCAGTCGGTGGCCTCACACGGGCGGATCGTCGCCGGATGACCTATCGCCGCTGGCTTCCGTGGTTCCGCTGAAGCGCGCACCATCTGCCGCTCCCCCTGTGGGGTAGAAGCGGAGGATCGGCGTCGGGGTGTCGATGTAGGTGTTGCCGTTGGGGCTTGTCCAGTGCAGAATGCCGTGGCGTTGGTGCACGACCTGCCAGTGGGCAGCGTGCTTCATCCGGTGATGCCCCTTGCACAGCAGTGCCAGGTTATCGAGATGTGTTTTTCCGCCGTCAGCGGCTGCGAGGCCGTGGTCGGCGTCGCAGCGGTGCGCGCTCTGGCGACACCCCGGGAAGCGACAGTGTTCGTCACGCACCCGAAGCCGGCGCCGCAAGTCTTCACCGGGCCGATAACGGTCAACGGCAAGAACGGCACCGGACACGGGATGCGTCATCACACGATCCCACCCGGGTTCACCACCGGCCAGGAAGCGAGCAGTCTCCACGTCCATCGGCCCCACACCGATCAGCTCAGCATCAGAATCGGTGCTGCCAGCGAGGGTCGTGACAGGAACAGTGACCTGCACGTTCGCGCGAATCGCACCCAGGGCGTCACCGTGCCCGAGCGGGGCGCCAGAGAGGGCGATGTCAGCGAAGACATCCGCACGGATCTCATCACGACACCGCTCATCATCCGGATCGGCTTTCTCGACAGCGACCGCGATCGAGGTGAGTCGGTCGTGGATGCCGTGAGCGAGAACCGCGGGCAACAGCGCGACGAGTTCGGCCATGCCATCTGCAACATCACGAACTTTCACCGACCGGTGCTGGCGCGCGGTCTGGTGCCGCTCGGAGATGCTGCGCGCGTGGATCTGATTCGCGACACTCGGCAACACCGCCGCTAACCTCGGTGGCGTCGTGATCGCGGCACGCTCCAGCGCAGCCGCCTCATACTCGGGACGCACCTCAACCGGGAGGCCGTCGCTCGCCTTCACAATCTCCTGCACATGCCGCGACGTAATCACCCCGGTACGCAGCGCTTCAAACGTTTGCGGAAACCCGACGTACACGTCGTACGCATTCGACATCCGTCGCTGCACGGCGCGATTGTCGCGCGTCAGACTATGTGGCAGGGGTAGTTAGTTGCTGAGGCAGCGCCCCTATTGAAAGGTCTGAATCATTATGAGTCGTCCCCCGACGATCCCAGCGGAGAAGAAGCTCCGCATTGTGTTGTCCGTGTTGCAGGGTGAGATCTCGATCGCTGAGGCCGCCCGGCGTGAGAAGGTCTCGGAGCAGGCCATCGGGAACTGGAAGCGCCAGTTCCTCGAGGG